>JAGTWP010000045.1 GCA_018260755.1 Candidatus Altarchaeum sp.
ACAAATTAATGAATACTAATAAGGTAAATAATAAATACAAATTAATGAATACCTATCAATGAATACCAATAAGGTAATAATAATGTAAATTTAAATTTTAATTAAATTTTTATGGATGAATATGATTTAATGTTGGAAAGAGCAATTAAAAAACTCCCCCCCATGGCAACAAGACACCAGAGATTTGAAATTCCGAAAATATCTTCGTTTATAGAGGGATCAAGAACAATAATAAAAAATTTAGGAGATATAGCAAACGCTTTGCATCGCCCGCAGGATGAAATTTTTACATTTTTACTTAAAGAACTTGCGTCAAGAGGAGATATAGAAAAAGGAAGGGCAATAATTGAAAGACCTATGAAAGATGAGATGATAAACGACAAAATAAAAAAATACACGAATGAATTTGTATTGTGTAAGGAATGCGGAAAGCCGGACACGAAAATAGATATAATTGAAGGACATACTGCTTTGAGATGTATGGCGTGTGGTGCGTGGAGATTTGTCAGAAAGATATAAATTAGATTTGTCAGAAAGATATAAATTAGATATAAATTAAAATTTTGACTGAAAAATTTCATTTTTAAAATGGAAAACAATTCTAATGTTAACCGAGGAATTAACCATGGAAATATATGCCTTTCCGGCAACGAAATTTCCCGGATTTTAGAGGAAAATATTATTTTACGGTTTGAAAATAAGAAATTACAGGATGAAACAGGCATTCTGGCAGAGGAGATTAAAAAATTTAAAGATAATTCTCAAAAATATCCTTTTCCTGTTGCTAATGTCAAAGATGTGCTTGAAGACGGAAGGGTTATTGTTACGATAAATTTCGGGAGCGAAATTGTTGTAACAAACAGATCTGACAAAAAAGTACAGATAACCGATAAAGTTGTGCTGAGAAATGATTTCGGGACGATTACGGAAATTTTACCAAAGTCGCATCAAATTTCACTTATGAATATGGATGAAAAACCAGATATAACTTATGCAGATATAGGTGGGTTGCAGGAACAAAAAAGAGCGATAAAAGAGGTTGTTGAACTGCCGCTGAAAAATCCGGAAATTTTCGGGAAAGTGGGAATAAGCCCTCCGAAAGGAGTTTTGCTTTATGGTCCTCCCGGAACAGGAAAGACCCTGCTTGCCAAAGCAGTAGCAAATGCTACCAATGCAAAATTTATAGAAGTTGTTGCTTCCGAATTAGCACAAAAATATCTCGGAGAAGGAAGTAAGTTAGTCAGGGAAATTTTCAGATACGCAAAAGAAAATGCTCCTGCCATAATATTTATTGACGAAATTGACGGAATCGCACATTCGCGCTCGGGCGAGGTAGAGGGTGCGGACAGAGAGGTTCAGAGAACACTTACTCAATTACTTGCGGAAATGGACGGATTTAAACCATTAGACAGAGTTAAGGTTATAGCAGCAACAAACAGGGTGGATATAGTTGATAACGCATTACTTCGTCCAGGGAGATTTGACCGGCTTATTGAAATTCCTCTCTGTGATTACGAAGGAAGAAAGGAAATTTTTGAAATATACCTGAATAAGATGAATATTCGGGATATAAATATTGATGAATTATCAAGGACGGAAAATTTAAGTGGTGCACAAATAAAAGGAATATGCACGGAAGCGGGGCTGAACGCAATACGACAAAACAGAGACTATGTTGTTCGGGATGACTTTGCAAATGCAATTGAAAAGACAGAAAGCAGCAAAATGACAAATAAATTCGGTATTCCTGTTGTGCAGGAGTTGTATGTGTGAAATATGTGTGAATGGTATGCGTGAAATATGTGTAAATGGTATGCGTGAAATATGTGTGAATGGTATGTGTGAAATCTAATTCTGTAAATTTCAATAAATTTGAAAATTTAATTCAAAGATGGACGACGAAAGAAAAAACAGGTATAGAGATAAAATAAATTTTATAATAGAAAAGATTGAAAGCATACCTAAGACAAATTTTGATGACAATATTGTCAAAGATGCGGCATTTTATAAAATTCAAACTGCAATCGAATATGCTACCGATATTGCAGCAATGCTCGTCAGAGATTTAGGTAAAGATGTCGGAGACGATTATCATAATTTGGAAATACTGAAAGATGAGAATCTAATAGATAGAGAAATGTATGAGAAATTAAAAAAATTAAACGGGATGAGAAGTATAATTGTTCACAGATACAACAAGATAGAGGAAGATCTCATATTTAACTACATTAATGAAATAAGAAAAATCATTTTTGATTTTATTGAAATTGTTGAAAATGTTATCCAAAGATAAGTCATTGGATGAAATAAAAAAGGATTTGAAAGAATTGGAATTGATGAAATTTGATGTCGCAGTATATGGCAGTTATGTTAAAGAAAAGAGTATAAGAGATATTGACATTGCCGTAATAACAAAAATTAAAGACAAGGATGAAAATTTAAAAATATGGAAAGACCTTATCGGCAGGTTTCCTCCGCTCTATGACATAAAAATCTTTGAACTTATGCCTTTGAATGTAAAAATTTCCATAATCAACAATTACAAAGTAATATTTGGGGATTCGCCTGACATTTCGGAATATTTTTATTTTGAGCGGAAATTGTGGAACGACCAAAAATACAGGATAGAGGAAAACAGATTCAAAAGTTATAAAGAGAAAATTTGTGCAATGGAAAGATGGAAAAAATTGGGGGCTGAAATGTTAAAGGTTAAAGATTAAAGATTAGTAAAGGAGTGAATTTAAAATAGGTTAAATTTACATTTTAAAATTTAATTGTTTTCTAAATTAAGATAAGCAGATAAGTCAAACAGGAAAATTTAAATGGACAGAAAAATCATCGTGCTAAAATTCGGAGGATTTGCCGTTTCAACGGGAGAAAATATAAAGAGAATTTGTGCAATAGTCAAAAAAGAAAGAGAAAAGCATAAAGTAGTTGTTACCGTATCGGCACTGTATGGAGTTACGGATAAACTTGTGGAAATTTCGGAAAAAATTTCAAACCTTCCTGCAATAGCGGTTGAAGATGCGGCAAAAAATTTTTATGACGAAATACTCGCGCTGCACTGCAAAACAGCAAAAGAGTGTATCACAGATGAGAAAATTTTAAAAGAAGTTATCGAAAAAATAACTGCATTGCTTGAAAAATTAAGAATTACTTTGATTGGTGTCGGGTATCTGGAAGAAATTAATCCTAAATTTATGGATTATGTCGTATCCTTCGGAGAAAAGATGTCTGTATATGTTATAAGCGGAGCATTGAAAGATGCAAACATAAAGGCAGTTCCATTGACGGGCTATGAGGCGGGAATTATTACTGATTCAAATTTTTCACACGCAAAACCGCTGCCAATAATTAACGAAACAATAAGGAAAAATTTAATGCCTCTGATAGAAGAAAATAATGTTCCGGTCGTTGCGGGTTTTATTTCTGCGGATATAAAAGGAACTGCAACTACATTGGGAAGAGGTGGTTCTGATTATACTGCTGCATTACTCGCGAAACACCTGGATGCCGTTGAAGTTCAAATCATAAAAGATGTTGAAGGTGTATTGTCAGCAGACCCGAAAATTGTTCCGAATGCAAAACTCTTGAAGGAATTGTCTTATGCGGAAGCAATGGATTTGGCATTATTCGGAGCAAAGGTTATGTACTCAAAGATGATAGAGCCGGCAATGGATGCAAAAATCCCAGTCAGGGTTAAAAGTATATTCAAACCGGATGATGAGGGAACTGTAATTGTCAAAAATGAAGAAATTATTGACAGAATAGTCAAGGCAGTTACGATGATGAAGGATATTACAGTAGTAAATATTAAAGGTGTAGGAATGGCAGAAACACCTGGAATTATTGGAAAAATTTTTTCCGAACTGGGAAATAAAGGAATAAATATTGTAATGGTATCCGGCTCATCCGAATCAAATTTATCCATAGTTGTAAAAAAAAGTGATGTTGGAAGGACATTGGAGATAATAAATCAGGCCTCAAACTCAGGGGTGAGAAAGGTTGAAGTAATGGAAAATGTCAGGATTATTGCAGTAATTGGTGCTGGTATGGCAGGGAGCAGAGGTGTTGCGGCAAAGATATTTAAAATAGTTGCGGACAATGATGCGAGCATAATTATGATTGCACAGGGTTCATCGGAAGTTAATATATCCTTTGTCGTTGAAGAAAAATTTAGCGAAGATATAGTTAAGGCAATACATAGAGAATTTGTGGAAAAGTGAAAAAAAGTAGGCAAATTTTATCCTTACTTCAGAAAAATCAGAGACATTATGGAAATTTGTGCGGAATTATCAAGATTTGTGTGCTCCATAAAAGAAAAAAGTAGGGGATAAATGCCAAATTAATGGCAAGTTAAATGCCAAATTAAGTGGCAAGAAATTGCAAATTAAGTGGCAAGAAATGCCAAATTAATGGCAAGTTAAATGAAATTTTTATCAAATATTAAATATTCCTTTTGACACATTTAATAAACAAATTAAAAAACAGAGCAAAATCAACAATTGTAAAAAATAAGTTCGCTTCGCCCTCATTTAAAAATGTTTCAAGCATTTTTAAAGATTAAAATCACATAAATTTTAGTATATTTTTTAAACAAATTTAAAAAATCACCAAAGAAATGGAAAACAACAATTCAAGAAAAAAGGAACACATAAGACATGCTTTACATGACAAAGTAGAGTATGGAAGTGCTGGATTTGAGAAAATTTTGTTAAAGCACAAATCACTTCCTGAAATTGATTTTGATGAAATAGATTTAAATGTAAATTTTCTTGGAAAACAACTAAAATTTCCTATAATAATTGAAGCAATTACAGGGGGCTTTGACGAAGGTGGAAAAATCAATGAAATTTTATCAGAAATTGCCTCTGAATTTGGAATCGGATTTATGGTTGGAAGTCAAAGACCTATGATAGAAAATCCTGCCTTGTCAGAGACCTATAAAATTTCCGGGCATCCGCCGGTTATCATAAGTAATATCGGTGCGGTTCAGCTAAATTATGGAATAACTTATGAAAATATTGCAAACATAGTTCGATACATTAAGGCGGATGCCATTGCTTTTCACCTGAATCCTTTGCAGGAATGTTTTCAGCCCGCAGGAAACAGAAATTTTAAAAATTTAAAGAAAAAAATAAATGAAATTTCATCAAAGCTAAGAATCGCTGGGATAAAGGTTATTGTAAAAGAGGTGGGAACGGGCTTAAATTATGATGATGTGAAGGATTTGGATGCGGATTGTCTTGATGTTGCTGGTTTTGGTGGAACAAACTGGGCGATAATTGAAGGAAAAAGGGCAGACAAACAGGCACAAAATTTTTACAATTGGGGAATCCCTACTGTTGAGTCCATCCGAAACATCATATCTTTAAAGGATAAAAGAAATTTGGAAATTATTGCAAGTGGTGGGATAAGAAATGGTATTGATGCGGCAAAGTGTTTTGCATTGGGTGCAGATGTCGTTGGAATGGCTCTGCCATTTTTAAAGGAAATTTATAAAGATGATAAAGGAGAAATTTCGGAAAATATAAACAAAGAAAGGGCAAAACAAAATTTACAAAAATTTTTAAATAAATTTATTGAAGAGTTGAAACCCGCATTATTTCTGACCGGAAGTAAGAATATTAAGGAAATAAATGAAAAATATTCTATGAATGACTAAATGAAATAAATGAAAAATATTCTATGAATGACTAAATGAAATAAATGAAAAATATTCTATGAATGACTAAATGAAATAAATGAAATGCGCAAAATTCTTCTGTTTGCGTAAATTTCACGCTTATATGTATCCTTTTATATTCTTATGCGAAGGGAGTATTCCTGTAATGTTATTACCTTCGGGTTCCGGTGTTGAAGTATCATCACCTTCGTAATCATCTTCATCTTCAACATCTTCGGAAATGGAAATCATCGCGTTTTCTATATTATTTAATTTTTCTTCCATGTTTTTTAGTCGTTTATCTATTCCGTCAAGTTTATTTATGACCTTCTTTTGAAATTCTTCTTCTTTCATTTTTTAGATTTTATTTGTTTAAGTTACAAAAAATTTTAAGTTAAAAAATTTAATAAAATTTGGTATTTCTGATATAAATTTTACCTGACAAATTACGGAACAAATACCGCCGCAGCAAGGACAGTTGTCCATAATCCATTCTTGTCTACCTTTGTCGATTGTGTAATGTTTGTTGTCTTTACAATTTTTCCGCTCATTTTCCATATTTCCTTCTTCTCGTCGTAATTTTTATTTACATCAAACTCAATTCCCAACGTTGAAGCAAGCATTGATGCGGCAAGATCTTCTGCATAATCTCCTGCGGATTCATCGGTTTGTCCGAAAGAATGATGCTCGCTTAAATAACCATAAGTTGTGCGTTCGGTTGGAACCGCGCATCCGACAGAAGTAGCAATCATTCTGTTCGGTTCGTTGGAAGAATTTCTGGACATTACTACAAAAACAATTTGTCCGGGCATTAACTCCTTTAAACCATCTTCCTTTGGAACAATTTTGCACTTTGGTGGCAATATACTTGACACAAGAACTAAATTAAATTTTTCTATGCCTGCATCCCGTAATGCCGCTTCAAAAGATGCGAGCTGTTCTTTATGCTTTCCGACACCTTTGGTAAAAAATACTTTTTTAGGTACCAATTTAAAAATTTAAATTTTTTCCGATTTTTGACTTAATATACTTAATATAAATTTACATTTACCGAAGTTGTGTTTGAGACCAAAGTTGTGTTTGAGATTGTGAAATTTATTGATTCATCTTTGTATTTTACTTCTACATATAAGGGATAATTGCCTGCATAATATGCTCCTCCGCAGCCGTGTGTACAAGCAGGTGCAGTTACACTATAATTTATTGTTGTTATGCCTTCTGTCAGGTTCAAAATTTTTGTATCATCAATTCGATGGCTACCTTGTCTTGATGTAATCCCATACACATGAACGGAAACATTATCCGCTTTCATATTTGACTTAACACTTACATTGAAATTTATCAATTCATTCGCTGTGTAACTCGGCTTTTCCAAAGAAATGTTTTCAACAGTTAAATTTAAATTTTTCATATCTCCTGTATTGTTCCCTATTTGTTCAACGCACCCGCTCAATAAAATCATTGCTATAATTGCCGCACTGATGCTTATACCTATACCTACAGATATTGTCCTTTTTTTCATTTTGCTTGTTTTGGACATTATTTATTTGTGTATTTATTTTTTTTATTTGTTTTTTTATTTGTTTATCTAAAATTTTGTTTTTAAATTAAGAGTTCTAAACTTAAACTTTAATAATTTAAATTTATAACAATAAACTTTAATAAAAGGTTACTTCACTTCGTTCGGAGATTTTCAAACAAGTTTAAAAATGGCATTCAAAAGGAATTACATCTACGAGATAATTATAGAAATTGATACATGGGGTAAGAAAAATTTTGCTCCGATGGGAATAAAATATCTCGGAACAAAAAACGGAACGAAAAAATTTGAAATTGAGGTATTTAAAGAAACAAAGACAGCTAAACTTTTAACCGAAAATTTAAATAAAAATTTTGGTAAAAGAAATTTCACATTTACTTGTATTTTTACATCGGATACGAATTATTTTTATGCGTGCATCACAAAAAATTTTTCCGGTGACTTTATCCGCAAAATTGAAAAATTTCCAAAGGTTGTATTTGAAATAAAAAAAATTGATGATTTAGGGAAAAAATTAAGGATTATTTGTCTGGCGGAGATAAAAAAAGATGTGGAAAGAAAAATTGAAAAAAATCTGCTCAACAGGGCAAAATACCTCGCATTAGAGGTCTTAATTTGTTACACAAAGCCAATAAGTTATGATAAGAAGAAGGAGAAAATTTCCGAAATGCTGAGAGTAATAAAGAGGGTTGCTCCGGATTCGGAATATGAAAGGCTCGTTTCCGATTTGCTAAATTTTTATTCAAATAAATGGCTAAAATTATAATTTGATTACTTAATTTATATTGAAGTTTTATATTTAAATTTAAGTTGTATTTAAATTTTAAGTTATAATATAAACAAAAATATAAACACAAAATAAACATGGATAATAAGAGTGATAACAATAGTGATGTGCATAAGAACGAAGCGGATGTAAAACTAATGGAATTTATATTCTCTATTAAGCCCGAAGCATTACGGGATATGCTTATAAAGAAACATGAGAAATTTTTGGATAATTACGGAAAAGAATTAGAAGGGGTGAAAGAAAAGAGAGGTCAGGAGGTTGTATTAAAAAAAAGGGTTGAAATTTTGCCGGACAAAACGGACCTGCTGGATTATTGGGGCAAAGGTCTTGAAGAAAATTTAAATAAAGTAAGTGATGATGCACTCGCACAAGAAATAAGAGAAAAAATTACAGAATTTAAAAAGGAAAAAGAGGATGCTGAAATAGAATTTCAGATAAAGTTAGGTGAATTGGAGGAAATAGAAAAAGAAATAAATGAAAATAATATTCAAAACAGAGGCGAATGGTTGGCAAAAAAGGTTGAATCACACGAAAAATCTTTGGATTTCTGGAAAAATTACAGGACCGAGGAAGAAAAAAAGGCAGATGAGGAAAGAAAAAAGAAAGAGGATTTAGCGAAAAAGTCAGATGAGGAAAGAAAAAGAAAGGAATTGGAGAAAAAAGCAACGGATGTAAAAAAAGTTACAACTAAAAAAGCGGGCAAAAAATCAAAAACAAAGAAGGAAAAAACCAATGACCTATAAAAATTTTAAAAATGAATGAACCCGAAATAAAGGAAAAATTAAATTTGTTGCGCGATGAGGTCGGAATGAAAAGTAAGGAAATTAAGGATAATTATGAGACAATAAATTTTTGTCGCGATGAAATAGCAAAGGCAAAGGATGCAAGGAACCACTTTCAGGAAGAAATTGAGAAAAAATTTGACGGACTTGATGAATTCAAAAAAAAGAAGGATGCCAGTAAAATAACAATAGATGACTTAAAAAATCAAAGGGTGCAGTTAATAAACGAATCAAAGGAATTAGCAAAGATAATAAAAGAAAAGAAGATACAAAGAGATGCCCTTAACAAAGAATCAAGAGCACCTTACAATATTCTTGAAGAACACTTAAAGAACACTTATGAAAAGTTGCTAACTTATGACATATCTATTGACTATGAAAAGGACTTATTTGAGAGGATATTCCTGTTGAGAGAAAGAGTAATAAAATCAAAAAATGCGAACGATGCACATGTTGCAATGACTGAAATTTATACATCCTTAAAACAAATAGACAGTAAAATTATATATGTTCAGACAAAATTAACCGAAGAATGGACAAATTTAAAGAAAATGTATGACAGCGTGAAGGATGCTTATGAAAGTATAAAAAAAATGAGGGGAAGTGCCGATGTGCAGCATGAAATAGTCCTTCAGAATTACGCAAAATTAATTCAGTATAAAGATATAGTTGCCAGATTAAGAAACGAAATACAGCTGATTAATGGGCAGATGACTCTGCTTGAAGAAGAACTGGAAAAAATAAAGGCAGAGAAAGAAAAAGCAAAAATGGAAGAAAGATATAAATCTGTAAAAGAAGCGATAAAGAATAAACTTGCAGGTAAGAAACACAGATTTACAATTGATGAAATGAGAGTTTTGCTGGAATCAGGTGAAGAACTTGAAACAGATGAAAAAGTAACACAATAAATTTATTGAAAAAGAGAGAAATTTTAATTTTTCGAGGTGAATTTTTCACAGATGAGTATGTACGAAAGAGACAAATAGGGGGTGGAAAAAACAGGGATTTATGGATGTTAATGCGTTGAGATTGCAGATAAAAGATAAATTATGAAAGAGAAAAAATGGCAAAGGAAGAGAATAAAATTTAAAGTAACTATTAAACAACCCAAAAAATTACAGGTAAATTTTTTGACTTTTTACACTCACTTCGTTCGTGTATTTCAAAAATTTCATTTTTGAAATTGTATTTTTTGAAATTTTACGCTCACTTCGTTCGTGTATTTTCAAACAAGTTTGAAAATTGCCGGTATTAAAAAATATTTGAAATATTTTTTATTAGTAAGCAATCCTAATATTTATATACTCAAAACTAAATGATTTTTTGAGTTAATTTAATTGGAATACAAAAATTTAAACTATGAAAACAAACTATATTCAAAGAATTGAATTTTTTAACAGAGAAAAAGAAAAAGAGGAAATCAGGTATATTTTGAGAACAGAACCGCAACTGATCAATTTTATTTATGGACCAATAAACAGCGGAAAAACGACTTTAATTACAAATCTGATTGAAAATCTGCCGGATAATTATGTGGTAGTATATATTAATTTAAGAGAGCGGGCAATTTCGTCATACAGGGACTTTCTTGAAGCAATCTTTGATGTTAAATATGAAGGGATATTAAGCAAAATTATGAGATTTTTGGGAATATGGGGAGAAACCTTTAATAATGTAATAAGCAATCTTGGAAAGACACAAGGGATTCCAATTCCAAAAGGAATTTTTAGCAGGATTTTTAGAGAAGAGAAGCCAAAAGACGCCTTCATATATATTTTAAATTTAATTAAAGATACAAAAAGCAAAGGAAAAACACCTGTATTCGTAATTGATGAGATACAAAAGATTGGCGATGTCAAGGTTGATAATTATTTAATTTACGAAGTCTTCAACTTCTTCATCCGATTAACAAAGGAATTGCATATTTGTCATGTTTTTACT
>JAGTWP010000046.1:0-5652 GCA_018260755.1 Candidatus Altarchaeum sp.
TACAAAATGCAAAGCATTTTGTAAATCTCCGAACGAAGTGAGGTGACAAAAATTTCACCTCGCTGTTGCTCAGAGATTTCAAAAACCTTTGGGTTTTTAAAATCACCTCAATATGTCCGGAGATTTCAACTCCGTTGAAATACTCGTAAAAATTTCAAAAATACACCCACTGATGTTCATATATTTTCAAACAAGTTTGAAAAATACAATTTTAAAATCTCAAAGATTTTAAAATACACGAACGAAGTGAGCGTAAAAAATTGAAAAATTTACTGAAAATTTATAAATAAATTTTCAATCTTAAAAAATATTTCAAATATTTTTTAATACCAGTGATTTCAAAAAAGAATTTTTTAAAATATCCGAATGATAATGAGATTATTTTTTGGATGGCTGAATAGTTACTAAATAATTTTGTTTTTGCCAAGTTTCAGAAATTTAGTTATTCCAAGTTTCAGAAATTTTGTTTTTGCCAAGTTTCAGAAATTTAGTTATTGGCTTTTTAAATTTAAAATTATCAAAAATTTAGAGAATACAAACAAATTTTTATACCAAAAATAATTATACATTATGGGAACAGTAGACAGTATTGAAAAAAAGATAAAGGACATAGAGGACGAAATCAAGAAAACACAATACAATAAGGCAACAGAGCATCATATAGGAAAATTAAAGGCAAAAATTGCTGTGCTGAGGGAAAAAGAAGAAATTGCAGGGAAGGGAGGTAAGCATGAGGGCTTTGATGTCAAGAAAAGCGGAAACGCCAGCGTTTCTTTGCTTGGATTTCCTTCCGTCGGAAAATCAACACTCCTTAATGCAATAACAAATACGGCATCAAAAACAGCAGCTTATGCCTTCACAACATTAAGTGTCGTTCCTGGAATGCTTGAATATGACGGAGCAAAGATACAAATTCTGGACTTGCCCGGAATAATAAGCGGTGCCGCACAAAGAAAAGGACGGGGAAGAGAAGTACTTGCCGTTGTAAGAAATTCCGATTTAATTCTTATTGTTGTTGACCCTTTAAATTTAAAGCACTATGATGTTTTAAAGAAAGAACTACATGCCGTCGGAATAAGAATAAATAAGTCACCTCCCCGTGTTTCAATAACAAAAAATGTCGGGAGCGGAATTGTCTTAGTTCCGATGGTAAAATTAACAAAACTAAACGAGCAGATAATTAAGGAAATTTTAAACACATTTAACATATTCAACGCTTATGTTGTTCTTAATGAAGATGCCGATGAAGATGAATTTATTGATGCGGTAGTCGGAAACAGAAAATATACCTCTGTTTTTGTTGTGGTGAATAAAATTGACTTAGTTAATAATCTTACAGTTGTAAAAAAAGAACTGATAAATTTAGGTATAAAAGAGACCGACTATGCCTTTGTTTCCGCAGAGAAAAGGAAAGGAATTAACGAATTAAAGGAAAAAATTTTTAAGAAATTAAATTTCATCAAGGCATATACCAAGCCGGTTGGAAGTGGCAGCCCGGATAAAGATCCGCTGATAATGAAAAAGGGCTCAACAATTGCTGATTTTTGCGATGCAATCCACAGGAGTATGAGATATAATCTCAGATTTGCGATAATATCCGGAAAATCGGCAAAATTTAACAATCAGAGAGTCGGGCTTGAACACATACTTGAAAATAATGATGTTGTGACACTTGTTGTTGACAGGACATAATAGGACATAAATTTGTTATTTTTCAAGAATTTTTAATGCATCCTTTCCAGACATCCCTTCTTTTATTCCGAGCTCTCTTGCCTTCGTTGTAACTTTAACAATCCTTGCGTTCAGCATATCCTCAAAATTTTTAACGCCTTTTACGATGCACGCTGCATCATTTAACTTTTCTGCTGTTTCTATATCTAAATAACCACACATTATAACGCCTTTGTCTGCCTTAATCAGCAATAAATTTGCATTTCCCATATCTATCTTTATTCCTATTGACTTTTCAATCTTGGAAATTTCCATCCTAAAAATTAGTCCCGCCTAAAAAATTTATAGTATTATTGTATATATGTTAATGGCGGAGCATTACTATATTCATGTTTTTGTGTTGCCTGTTCAAATTGTTTTTTCTGTTCTTCAATCATCTTCTTTATTTCGTTTATATTTTTTTCCGTTTCTGCAACCTTCTTACCAAATGCTTCAAAATTTATCTTTATCTCCAAAATTTGTGCAATGAGTTTTAAAACCGCTTCACTTGCTTTTGCATCTAAAAACTCTCCCTGTGTTTCACCCATAAGGCAGACCCCGTCTATTTTATTTAACACACACATACCTGTTATCAGACCTGCAGCTCCGAAAATTCCTCCTCCCGGCCTAAACTCAATATGCTGTTTCTTTAGTTCTTCAATAAGTGCTTTACTTGTTGCCGCTCCGAATATTTTTGGCTTTTTCGGAATCGCTCCTGTTCCCAAGCCCCCCAATGTATATACCCGCCGGACATTTGCATTCTTTGCCACTTCTATTATTGCCTCTGAAATTTTGTACTGCGAATCGCCTGTAACACCCTGAAAGTCCCCTGTGGCAAGTATGAGGTCATGTTTTCCCGCTTTGTTTTTCCAGTAGTAAATTTCATTCTGCGGCACTCTCACCGTTCCGTCAAAATTTACGATAATCTGAGGCGGAAAAAAAGGAGAATAAACAGTTGCAAATTTTACAGGTTTTAAATCCTCAACTAACTGGTCAACACATATTTTTCCGACAAACCCGATACCCGGAAAGCCGGCTATCATAATTGCATCCTTTAATTTAGGGAGCTTTTTTTCTATTTTAACAACAACATCTTCCATTTTAATCAGAGTTTAAATTTTATGAATATATTTTATTTTATGAATATATTTTATTTTATGAATATATTTTATTTTATGAATATATTTTATTTTATGAATTTGATTTTAGAACTAAATTTTATTACTTATTATTTACTTATTATTTACTTATTATTTACTTATTATTATGACTTTATTCTCAACATTATTGTCAGCACCTTCATTAAATTTTGCCATTCTCCTATATTTGCCGTATTTATCCTCGGGCGAAAATTTCGGGGGTTTTGCCTCTGCTGTTGGCACATTGCAGATATTACAAATTTCACGCATTGTATATTTCCCACAAGACGGACATTTAAAAATTTTCATTGTTATTTTGTTATTTTATTGCTTTTGATGTTTTATATTTTATAAATTTAGATTAAATTTAAATTAAACACAGACATTTTTAATATTATAAATTAACATAAATTAACATTAGAAAAATTAACATTAGAATAATTATTATTTCAAACATAATTTAAAATCCTGATTACAAAATGAACACTTTTGGCGAAATTTTTACAATTACAACATTCGGAGAATCACACGGAAAAGCAATCGGAGTTGTCGTTGATGGCTGTCCTGCGGGAATTGAAATTTCAGAATCGGAAATACAGCATGAATTAGACAAGCGAAAGCCAGGTAAGAACGAAATTTCCACTCAGCGAAAGGAGGAAGATAAGGTTGAAATTTTATCGGGAATTTTTGAAGGAAAAACGCTTGGAACACCAATTGCTATGCTTATACACAATAAAGATGTTCGCTCTGCCGATTATGAGGAATTAAAATTTAAACTTCGTCCCGGACATGCTGATTTCACATACCGGGAAAAATTCGGAATTACTGATTACAGAGGTGGGGGAAGAAGCAGTGCAAGGGAGACGGCATGCAGGGTTGCAGCAGGTGCAATAGCAAAAAAAATTTTAGATAAATTTAATATTGTGGTTTTTGCTTATGTGAATAAAATTGCCAATATTGAATCGATAATAAGTTATTATAAAAATTTTGATATAAACAAGATTGATGAGTATAGAAATATTGTTGAGAAAAGTGATGTAAGATGTATAGATGTTGAGCAGGGCGTCTTGATGAGAGAGGCAATAATTAAAGCAAAAAACGAAGGCGATTCCGTTGGAGGGCTCATTGAAATTTTCGTTTTAAATGTCCCACCGGGAATAGGAGAACCGATATATGATAAGTTAAGTGCGCGACTTGCCAGTGCTTTAATGTCAATTCCAGCAGTTAAAGGTATTGAAATAGGGAAGGGCTTTGAATTAAGCGGTCTGAAAGGAAGCGAATCAAATGATGAATTTTGCACAAAGGATAGCTCCATCATAACAAAAACAAATAACTGTGGGGGAATTCTCGGAGGTATAAGCAATGGAATGCCGATTGTTGCCCGAATTGCTGTTAAGCCGACATCGTCCATATCAAAGATGCAGAATACCGTTGATATTAAAAATTTTGAAGATACAACATTAAAAATTACTGGCAGGCATGATCCATGTATTGTTCCGAGGGCAGTTCCTGTTGCAGAAAGTATGGTTGCAATAACTTTGGTTGATTTAATGACGCTCGCAAATTTAATTCCAAGAAAATTTTAAATGAGTTTATCTTTCGGATATGTAAAAATGAACATGTTCAAATACCTTTTTCATTTCTTTATTTTTGGGCAAAATTTTAAAAATTTCTCGCATGTATTTTCTCTTCAAAATTAAATTTAACGACGCATCAAAATTTATATCATAAATCCATGTCAGCAGTAAAAGTTTTAAGTCATTGTATGTCCTAATATTTTCAAGGAGGGAAATTTTATTTGCGAGTATATCGGAAATTATGTTATGTGAATATTCATCGCTATCGGATAAATCCATTCCATAAGAAGGATTATAACATGATTTGTGTTCAAAATAATCAATCCATACCTTAAATATGTCTGTTTTATCGGCATCCCTTATCAACCTGCAAAAGAACAACTCTTCGGTATTTAAATTTTTCGGAATTTCTCGGACATTGTGAAATTTTATTGCCGTAATTAAAATTTTTCTTTCTCTTTCTTCCATCCAATTAAGGATGCCTTTTTCATACAATATTTTCAATCCCATCTCGCTGTGGCTTTCTGACTTCCTGTCCAAAAATGTTTTATATTGCCTTAACTGTTCAAACCTTCCGATATCGTGAAACAGAGCAATCGCTTTTGCCAAATTTATTTCTTCTTCTTTTAAATTTAATGACTTTGAAATATATGTGATATTTCTATAAACTCTATATGTATGCACTTCTTTTAATTTAAGGTTGATTTTTGTTTCATCATCAATTTCAGCGTCCGAATAAAATTTTTTCGTATAATTCCTGAAAAATTTGTTGAAAAATTTAATATCTTTGGGATTCAATTTTGTCGGTTTATGATTAATCTAATCGCGAGTGTACTAATTAAAAATTTAAGTAACTATTCAGAGGTGTTGAATACATTTTAAGGGTACGAATATATCAATACAATATATAGAGTACAAAATTTACTGAAAATTTATAAATAAATTTTCAATCTTAAAAAATATTTCAAATATTTTTTAATACCTGCGATTTTCAAACTTGTTTGAAAATACACGAACGAAGTGAGCGTAAAATTTCAAAAAATACAATTTTAAAATCTCAAAGATTTTAAAATACACGAACGAAGTGAGCGTAAAAAGTCAAAAGATTTACCAATAATTTGGATGGCTGAATAGTTACAAATTTAAATTATTAAATGTAGAAAAGAACAAAGGACAAATAAAGGTAAAATAAATTTATCCGAGTTTGTTTCTACTGCAGCTTATTA
>JAGTWP010000046.1:5815-6210 GCA_018260755.1 Candidatus Altarchaeum sp.
TGTTTTTGAATGCCGTTTGGTGACGATGAAATATATATCCTTTGTACTTTGAAGCAATCAAATTTGTTTATTTTTTCTTCACCAACTACAGTTGTCTCTATACTTTCTTCTAAAGTATTATTATCTATCTTAATATAGTTTTTTTCAACAAAGCCAATACTTTCATTTAAGTATAACATCCATGGTTCATAAATTAGGGTTTCCTCAAATGAGATTTTGATAACATTTTGATATTTTTGGATATTATTAATCAGCCACTTATTAATTAAAATTATCCTTCATGAATAATTAGATTATAAGTAATTAATTTTTATACAATTAAATAATAACGCTCTTATGTTGATTTTCACTGATGGAGTTCAAATACATTGTTGAAGTTTTGCAAATTTTAAAAT
>JAGTWP010000046.1:6244-7624 GCA_018260755.1 Candidatus Altarchaeum sp.
ATACACTATAAAATGCAAAACACAAAAGTTCAATGATAATAGGTATATGAGCGAAGATTTTTAATCTTATTTAAAAATTTCATAAATTTTTAAATCTCCGAATGAAATGAGGTGACAAAATGTTTGGAACATTTTGTAATACTGAAAATATTCAGATTTTCAATCTTACAAAATGCAAAGCATTTTGTAAATCTCCGAACGAAGTGAGGTGACAAAATTTTACTGAAAATTTATAAATAAAGTTTCAATCTTAAAAATATTTCAAATATTTTCGCTCTTATGTTGATTTTCACTGATGGAGATAAAATACATTGTTGAAGTTTTGCAAATTTTAAAATTCAAGCACAAACTCAAATATAAATTAAGTCAAATACACTAAAAATGCAAAACACAAAAGTTCAATAATAATAAGTATATGAGCGATTCTTTTTTCTGTATTCTCAAATATGGTTGTATTTATTGTAGTATTTGTCGTATTTTCTATATAAAAATTATCTCCTGAATTGTTCTGATTTGTATTATTATTTGCATAAATTTTTGTTGGTTTTTCATCATTAACTACTATAATATACGCCCCTGCTATTATTAATACAAATGCCACTAAAAATCCAATAGAGATACTTAATCGATTAGTCAATTTGTTTTTTAATAAACTTGTTTAATTTTAAAAATGATTTAAATAAAAAAATAAAGTAACTATTCAGCCACCCAAAAAATTACGAGTAAATTTTTTGACTTTTACGCTCACTTCGTTCGTGCATTTTAAAATCTTTGAGATTTTAAAATTGTATTTTTTGAAATTTTACACTGACTTCGTTCGTGCATTTTCAAACAAGTTTGAAAATCGCAGGTATTAAAAAATATTTGAAATATTTTTTAAGATTGAAAATTTATTTATAAATTTTCAGTATTTGTTTAGCTAATTGGATTTTACTGAAAACTACAGGTTTTCAATCTTTAAAAATTTATGAAATTTTTAAATTACCTCGTCATATTTTATTCGCTCTTATACTTATTTTTATTGATTAAAATAATTTATAACATTTTTAATTAGACTGCTATAATAACCTACCTACAAAGTAGATCGTATTCTTGTGTAATAAGTTGTATGTATTTAATGTTGTGGCTACATCTGAGCAAATTATACGGAGCTTTTAAAGCTACCGCTATACTTAGACTGATGAGCCACACATTTATATTAAATTTTTTGTAATAAATATAGAACATAATATATATAGAATACAACAATAAATTCAAAAGAAATTTAAATAAAGTAAAGATGAAAAGTAGGAATATTTTATGGGCGGGCATTGAGATTGGAAAGGACAAATGCGATATTGAGGTAATTGATAATGACGAAAACACGAACAAAGTTTTTGA
>JAGTWP010000046.1:7691-10527 GCA_018260755.1 Candidatus Altarchaeum sp.
TAACAATTTTATGTATTTTAACCTTTCCCATTATTGAATTTTGGTTTAAATATTAAATTTTATCATTACTTGTTTAGCATTACCATAAATTTAACCTTTTTTGGATTAAATTTTTCAGGATCAAACTCCCCCCCAACCCATTCCAGCATTTCATCATGTTCTTCATTATTGGGATCACTTATTGCCTCTAAAAACTCTTCATACCCACATATGCCTCCGCAATCTTCCGGCGGGCATGCTCTTTTTCCATCAATACATCTCGGATATTTTACCCCTTTTTCAGACGGAAATATGTCCTTTACTTTTACTTCATGCACCCAGTCATCTCCAAGGTCGTAAGTGTATGTTGCCTTACTGCCTTTTGAAAAATAATCCTTTATCTTTTCTTTATTTGCATCAAGATTACCGGTTTCAGCAGCCGTGTTCGTATCTGTTATTTCAGCTCCGCCAATTTCAAAAATATACATGTGGTAATGGCCCCATCCCATTGCATCCTGTATCGCATTGTGCAATTTTTCAAAAGTATATGTTTCCGGTACTTCTATTAATCGCCATATTATCGGCTTAACCCCTTTCAAAGCAATTTTAAGCTGGTATATGTTTTCCATTTTCATATAATTAAAAAAGGATAAATAAAATTATGCTTAAATACAAATTAATATATAAATTTACCATGAAAAAAGCAATTGTCGTCCTTTCGGGTGGGCTTGACTCCTGTGTTGCAGCAAGTTATGCAAAGAATGAGGGTTATGAATTACATACTTTATTTTTTGATTACGGACAAAAGGCATTGGAAAATGAGAAAATTGCAGCAGGAGAAATTTCAGAATTTTTAGATGCAAAATTTGATGTAATAAATCCTGAATGGATGAAAAATTTAAAATCCGGCTTAATATCAGGAAATATTCCAAAGGTTAAATTTAGCGATTTGGATGACAAGGAAAAAGCAACGCATTCTGCATCTCAGGTCTGGGTTCCTGCCCGCAATCTGGTCTTTTGCTCTATTGCCGCAGGTATTGCAGAAAGTGAAAATGCCGAGGCAATATTTACAGGGTTTGACAAAGAGGAAGCAGAGACATTTCCGGATAACAGCAATGACTTTGTTAAAAATTTTAATAATTTGTTAAATTTTGCGGTTTTACAAAAGAAAAAGCCCCATCTTATTGCACCTTTAATTGATATGAACAAGAATGAAATTGTAGGACTTGGAAAAAAAATTAAGGCACCGATGCATCTTTCGTGGAGTTGTTATAAATCAGCTCGCAATAATGTTCATTGTGGGGAATGTGAAAGTTGTTTAAGGAGAAAAAGAGCGTTTAAATTGGCAAATGTAAAGGACTTGACAAAATATTTAAAATAAATACAAATTTTAACTGCGATTTTTTAAATTTATTTAAAAAATATAGGAGTAAAGCGAACATATTTTTTATTTTAAATTTTAAATTGTTTTTTAAATTGTTTCATAATTTTATTTTAAGTAACTTTAATTTTAAGAACCCTTTAAGTAACCCAAAAACACCAAATGAAAAAAATAATTTCTATTGGAACAATAGAAAAAATAGGTGAAAAAGATATAAAAATAGAAGAAATAGGTGAAAAAGATATAAAAATAGAAGAAATAGGTGAAAAAGATATAAAAATAAAACGTAACTATTCAGCCACCTAAAAAATTACGAGTAAATTTTTTGATTTTTTGGTATTTTTTGAAATTTTCGTAGGTATTAAAAAATATTTGAAATATTTTTTAAGATTGAAAATTTATTTATAAATTTTCAGTAAATTTTTGTACCCTCTGAATAGTTACAAAAAGATTTGAAAAGGATTACTCTTTCAGAGCAATGAACGGAATGGGACAACTATTGCTTAAATGTACAAAATGTTTTCCTGATAAAAGGAGTGAATACTTAAAAGACAAACAATTTTATAAAAACAAATTACAATTACCGATGACTAAATTATGCAGCAAATTAAAGAATCCGAACAGAATTGCTGCGTTCATTGACAAAGGGATGTTTAATAGTGGAGAAGTAAATTATCTAGCAATAAAGCATGACGACAAATTTCATGTTTTTTGGTCAAGAGATGTTGTTGATGTTTTGTCAAAAAATTTTGTTGCCGAGAATTCAAAGGTAAGAAACAGAACTCAAATTTCTAACCAAAAAGTAGTATTTAAAGTTAATGATAAGACCTATGGAGAAATTGAAATGAGAAATGACAGCGAAGTTCATTATCGTGAAGTAAAGTTTTGGTTAGACAGCCAGCTTGTTTTTGAATTATTAGTTCAGAGCATAAAGGAGGTCAAAGAATATCAACACAAAATTTTGGTCTATGGTAATGCTATTAAAAAATTTGGTAGATGGAAATAATTGCTTTACAAAATGGAAAACTTAAATTTTAACCTTAACTGCGAGGACTTTGAAAAAAAATGTGTGAAATTTATTGACGATTATGTAAAAAGAAATAAAGTAAAATGCATAGTTTTAGGTGTTTCAGGAGGTATTGATTCTGCTGTTTGTGCATATTTGCTTGCAAAAGTGAATATTAGAAAAATTTTTGTTATAATGCCAATGAATAGAATAACTCCAAAAGAGGATATAGAGGATGCAGAAGAAATTTCAAAAATTTTAAATGTTGAAACGATGGATATAGAAATAAGTCCACGCTCTTATACTTATTCTTATTGGTGAAAACAAAGCAAAAACAAAATAACAAAAACAGACAATTTTGCAAAATAAAAATTAACATATGAGCGTTTTAATTTATTTATTTTTTAATTTATTTATTTATATTATTAATTTATCTAAGGTTTTAATTTTTAATTATACTCAAAAATTTA
>JAGTWP010000047.1 GCA_018260755.1 Candidatus Altarchaeum sp.
TTTTTAATACCTGCGATTTTCAAACTTGTTTGAAAATGCACGAACAAAGTGAGTGTAAAATTTCAAAAAATTTATTCGTAATTTTTTGGGTGGCTGAATAGTTACTTTTTTAAATAATTAAATTTATTATCTATTAAATTTTCTTAAATATAACAAACGGTGTTGAATTTTATTGACGGAAAATAATTATTAATATATCTTTTATACTCTCTTACAAAATGCCTAAGCATTTAGTAATAGGAAGCACACCTTTTAGAAATATTGTATTTCCATATTATTTCATTGAAAAAAATTTTGGAAATTTTAAAGCTCATCTTAAATTTTACTCCGCATTTCCACCGCAACTCGGAGAGATGGTTTTGAACAACGAGATAGATATTGCACCTATATCTTCAATTATCTATGCCAAGCATCCTGAAAATTTTCTCATATTGCCGGATTTTTCAATAAGTGCAAAAGGAAAAACAGGAAGTATAATTTTAATCTCAAAGAAACATTTTGAAGAAATTTCGTCTGTTTGTCTGCCTTCAAATTCCGCTACTTCGGTTGCATTGCTGAAAATAATTCTGAAAGTAAAAGGGATAGATGCAAAATTTAAAATTTCTAATTCATTAGAATTTGATAACTGCGATGCTGCTTTATTTATAGGTGATGACGGAATTGCGGCAAGGGAAAAATTTAGTTTAGATCGCACAAGGTTGTATAGAAACAATGTAATTGATTTAGGGGAGGAATGGAATAAAATAACTGGGAAGGGCATGGTTTATGCGTTGTGGCTCATAAGCAAGAAAAGTGCAGAAGAAAAATACAAAGAAATAAAATGGTTTTCGGAATTGCTAACGACTTCGCTCAATTATTCATACAAAAATTTTGAGGAGGTTATAGAACAGATAAAAGGAAATTTAAAAAGGGAAAGTGTTCGATTTCACATTTCGTCTTTATCATACAATTTTGGAAAAGAGCAAACAGATGCATTGTTAAATTTTTACGAGTATGCGAAAAGGTACGAGATAATTTCGGATGTTCCGAAGTTAAATTTTTTGAAAATTTAATTAACTTTGTTCAAATAAAGAAAATTTAAAATGTCTTACGATGATTTAAGGGAATTTATCGATGAACTTGAAAAAAAAAATTTAATTGAGCACATAAAAGAAGAGGTCAATTGCGAGCTTGAAATTTCAGAGATAACCGCCCGTGTGTGTAGAAAATACAGAGAAAACAGCAAGGCATTGTTTTTTGAGAATGTTAAAAATAACGGAAAAATTTCCGAAATTCCTGTTGTTACAAACATCTTTGGCTCAACAGAAAGGATGAAATTAGCATTAGGGCAGGAAAATTTTGAGTCATTTGGAGATAAATTTTTAAAATTTCTTAAATTTAAGCCGAGTGGATTTTTTGAAAAACTGCAAGTCCTGAAGGAATTAAATAATATTTCTTCGTATTTTCCGAAAATTGTTAAAACAGGAAAATGTAAGGAAGTAATAATAAATGAAGATAAGGTTGATTTATTTAAATTTCCTATTTTAAAATTATGGCCAAATGATGGCGGAAGATTTATAACCCTGCCAATGGTATTTACAAAAGACCCCGAAACAGGAATGAGAAATGTCGGAATGTATCGTATGCAGGTCTTTGATAAAAATACAACAGGAATGCATTGGCACATACATAAGGATGGGGCTGAACATTATAGAAAGGCAGAAAAATTTAATAAAAAGCTTGAAGTTGCAGTAGTTATTGGATGCGAGCCAGCTAGCATGTATGCGGCAACAGCGCCGCTTCCACAAAATTTTGATGAAATTTTATTTGCTGGCTTGTTAAGAGAAAAGGCAATAAGCATGGTTAAATGCGAAACGATTGATATGAAAGTTCCTGCAAATGCGGAAATTGTGCTTGAGGGTTATGTCAACCCCAATGAAAGAAGGTTAGAAGGTCCTTTTGGAGACCATACGGGCTATTATTCTGCTATTGATTATTATCCTGTATTTCACATAACATGCATAACACATAAACAAAAGCCAATTTATGCAGCAACAGTTACGGGAATTCCGCCAATGGAGGATGCTTATATAGGAAAGGCAACTGAGCGATTGTTTCTTCCTTTTATAAAGACAATCATTCCTGAAATTAAAGACATCAATCTTCCTATTGAAGGAGTGTTTCATAACTTATGTATTGTTTCAATAAACAAAAAATATCCGGGACATGCAAAAAAGGTTATGTTTGCACTTTGGGGATTAGGGCAAATGATGTTTACAAAAATAATTATTGTTGTTGATGCGGATGTGAATGTTCAAAATATTGAAGATGTTCTATGGGTTGTTGGAAGCAGGGTTGAGCCAAAAAGAGACATAATTACTATAGAGAATGCTCCTGCCGATGCTCTTGAAAACGCATCTGAATTTAAATTTTTATCTTCAAAGCTTGGAATAGATGCAACCAGGAAGTGGAAAGAAGAAGTTAATAAAGAGTTAAATTTAGATCTCGCTGAAATGAGTGAAGAAGTAAAGAAAAAGGTTGATGAAAAATGGAATAAATTCGGATTTAATTGATATGGGCAAAAAAATCGGCATAATCGGACTGAATGCAAAAGCAGCAGCACAATCGGCAAAAAGAGCTGGCTATGATGTGTTTTTAGCAACATATTTTTCTGATGCGGATACAGCAAGCATTACAAAAAATTTCTTCCCGATGCAAAAAGAAAAATTTGAGCCCGATTTAAAAGAATATTCTATAAACACATTGGTTGACTTTGCAACAGAAAAATTTAAAGGCAAAGTTAATAATGTCATTTTAACCTCAAAAATCGGGGATAGTGCAAAGGCAGTAAAGATAATAGAAAAAAAATTTAAAATAATAGGAAACAATTCGGAAAATGTCCGAAGAGCAAAAAGTTGGGAATTTCTCAAAAAAGTGCTTGCCAAACATTCAATACTTTATCCAAAGACAACCGTTGTTAATGCAAATAAAATAAATGAAATAAATGGAATAGATAAAATAGATGAAATAAATTTAAATTTTCCCTGTGTCATTAAAGCAATGGACATTGATAACGGAAAATGCCCCCCTAACAAAATTTTTTCTTTTGCCGAATTAGAAAATTTAATCACGAGAAGCAAAGTGCAGAGAGAAATTTTAATTCAGGAATTTATTGATGGAATTCCTTTAAGCTGCTCTGTTCTTTCAGATGGAAGGCATGCAGTTGCTATATCTGTCAATCAGCAGTTAATTGGTGAAAAATTTCTCGGAGGATGCGGATTAAAGTATTGCGGCAATATTGTGCCTTATGAAGGAAATAGAGCGTTAATTCAAAATATCAAAAAAATTTCAGAATTCATAATCTCTTACCTTTCTATTGTCGGTTCAAACGGAATTGATTATGTTGTAAACAAAGATAAAATTTACTTTATGGAGGTAAATCCAAGAATTCAGGACACAATAGAAAATGTGGAAAAATATTTAGGTATAAATTTAGTTGAAGAGCACATAAAAGCATGCAATAATTCAGATGAAAAATTTAATGAAAAATTTAATGAAAAATTTAATTTCATAGAGGAAAGAAAAAAGGGGAAATTTTACGGAAAAGGAATAATTTATGCAGAAAAGGATGTAAAGGTTAAAAATTTAGCTCCATTAAATATAGGAGATGTGCCAAATTCAGGGTGTCTTATAAAAAAGAACGAGCCAATTTGCTGTATCTATGAAGAAGGAGAAAGCAACGCAGATGTTCTTGAGAAAATGAAAAAGGGTACAAATCAGATATACACAAATTCACTAAAATTTTTCTAATTCATTCAAGACATCCGTAAATTTATTTATAAATTTTTCGTTATCTTTGCGAGAGCGAATGCATATTCTTATATAATTATTTCCCAAATTTCTAAAATTCCCGCAGTCCCTGACAAATACATTTTTTTCAAAGAGTTTTTGCACAAAAGCAAACGAGTTGAAAGGAATTTTGATTAACAAAAAATTCGTTACGGAATTATAAATTTTTACATTATCAATTTTTGTGAGCTCATTGCTCATAAATTTCTTTTCCTTGTCAAAAAATTTATATGTTCTTTTTTTAAATTTTTCAATTGTTTGTCTGTTGTATTTATTCAAAATTTCGGATATCGTTTCGGAGGCAAGTGAGTTTATATTCCACGGATTGAGGTGGGCATTTAACTTTTCTATTATATTTTTGTCTGCAACTGCACATCCGAGCCGTAATCCGGGCAGTCCAAAAAATTTTGAAAATGAACGCAAAACAATGAAATTTTTACCTTCAACTTCATGAATGAATGTTTGTTTTTCTTCATCATTAACGAATTCCATAAATGATTCATCAACCACAACAATGGAAAAATTTTGACAAATTTTATAAATTTCTTCTTTCTTGAGTAGTAAATTTCCAGTCGGGTTATTCGGATTGCATAAAAACAAGATGTCATTTTTAAATTTTTTTGCTTTATCAGCAGGAAATTTAAAATTCTCTCCTTCCAAATTCAGGAAATGTATTTTTCCGTTTATCGCATTCATCGCTCTTTCGTATTCGGAAAATGTCGGAACGGGAATTAATGCACTTTTCGGGTTAAATGTATGAGCAATAAGATAAATCAGTTCGGATGTTCCGTTGCCAACAATAATATTTTCAGGATTTACTTTTAAATAACCTGCAAGGGATTTTGTGCTCTTTTTATTTTTTGTGTCGGGATAATAAAAAACCGAATCAATATTTTTTAAGAGTAAATTTTTAAGTCCGCTGTATTTTAAGGGATTAATATTTGCACTGAAATCAAGGATTTTGTTTTTACTCTTTCCTGATTTTGCTTTTATAAATCCCAAACTTCCGTGTTCTGAATTCATCTTCACAACACATAATCATCGCCAGACATCAAAACCTCAACTACAACGCACGCATCTATGTGATGCATCGACAAATTTTGCCTTCTTTTTTCCAATTTATATTTGGTTTTATTTTTCATTCTTTTTGTTTTTATAAATACCCATAGATAATTTTAATTACAACCCCAATTACCATCATAAAAACAGATACAAGAAAACAAATATTCACACATTTCTTTATTAAATTTTTTTCATACCTTTTCTCATACCTTTTTTCATACCTTTTTTCATTATCTAATTCGTTGTCTAATTCATTACCTAATGAACAATCATCACCTATTTCTTCTCTGCACTTTTTCTTACCGTTCGGATATGAATAACACCCCCCTATTTTTATCCCCAATGCCCCTGCCATCGCCGCCTCACTTATTCCGGCATTAGGCGATTCGTGTTTTCTTCCGTCTCTGAGCATTATTTGAAATGCCTTTCTTCCATTATTTTGTAAAATTGATGCAGAGATGCAAATCAAAATTCCTGTTATTCGTGCGGGAATGAAATTTAAAACATCGTCAAATTTTGCCGAAAACCATCCAAAATTTATATATCTTTGATTCTTGTAACCAACCATTGCATCAAGTGTATTCGCTGCCCTATAACCAATCGCCATTACGGGACCTCCGATAATCAGATAAAACAAAGGAGCAACGACGCTGTCATTTAAATTTTCTGCTGTACTTTCTATCGTTGACTTTATGATGTGCTCTTCATCCAAATTTTTTGTATCCCTTGTAACAATCTTTGCTAAATTTTTTCTCGCAGCGACTAATGAATTTCCCTTTAATTCATCAAATACATCATCCGCCGATTTGATTAATACCTTTAATGTAAATGAAATATATGCAACATAAACCGAAACGAGCAATCCGAGCAAATCATTTATTACCTTTGAAAATTCTACCACCAAATAAGCAACACACATAGTTACGCCAATGACAATGAAAGTCATTATCGCACCATTAATTCGCCTTATTTTAGCATCCTTTCCTTTGTTAAGTATGTTTTCCAATTTCTCATTCATCCATCCGATTACCCTTACAGGATGGAAAGAATTTTGTGGCTGTCCGAATATCAAATCCGCAAGATAAGAAAAAATAAGAATAAGCATTTTGTATGAGCTGTTTCATTCATTAAATTTTAGGAACAATATATAAAAATTTAGCCCTCTTAACCTCAACATCAATTCCATAGACATTTTTTATATTTTCTTCGGTTAATACATTTTCAGGACTTCCGGTTGCAAAAATTTTTCCGTTGTGCATCAACATCAAGGCATCGCAAAACATCGCCGCCAAATTTAAATCATGCAAAGTACAAATAACCATCATTCCCTGTTTTGTAAGTTGCTTAAATATTTTTAATGTCTCAACCTGATATTTTATGTCAAGTTGTGATGTCGGCTCGTCGGCAAATAAAATTTTCGGTTCCTGTGCCAGCGCTTTTGCTATTACCACCCGCTGTTTTTCTCCGCCTGAAATTTCAGTAATTGATTTATCCTTAAATTTTAAGGTATCGGTAAATTTTAATGCGTTTTCAACAATTTCCCTGTCTTTCGAACCTTCCTTTTGGAGCCTTTTAAGATATGGAATTCTTCCCAACATCACATATTCAAACACAGAAAACGGCTGAAACGATGAATTTTGCGGGATATGAGCAATGACTTTTGCGATTTCCGCATAAGAAAGTTCCACTATGTTTTTATCTCCGATAAAAATTTCACCTTTTGCAGGCTTTAAAATTTTGCTCATAAGTTTCAGCAAAGTTGTCTTTCCCGCTCCGTTAGGACCGACAATTCCATAAAATTTTCCCTCCTCTAATTTAAATGTTATTCCATCAATAATTTTTGTATTGTTGTATTTAAAATGCAATGTATTAGCCGAAATTTTCATTTTGTGCAAAATTTTATGTAAAAATTTTATGTGAAATATTCGTATTTCTTTTTTCTTAATAAATATATAAACAACGGTGCGCCTACCATTGCTGTAATTGCCCCCACCGGAATTTCAATCGGCATTGCAATTGTTCTCGCAAGTGTATCACAAACAAGCATAAATATTCCCCCGCTCACTGCCGAAAACGGTATTAAAATTTTGTGGTTTGTGCCGAAGATGATTCTGACGACATGCGGAATTACAAGTCCGACAAATCCAATAATTCCTGCAACAGATACTGCAACCGATGTTAACAATGTTGCCAGCAAAATTAAAATTTTCTTTAAATTTTCCGTATCTATTCCGAGATGTTTTGCCTCTTCTTCTCCAAATAATATGGCATTCATATCTCTTGAGAAAAAATAAAAGCTCAATGTGCAAACAATAACAATCGGAAATAAAATTCGGATATCGTCCCATGCACTATGCGCAAAACTTCCGAACAACCAGGACAAAATCCCGTGCAATTTTTCTGATTCTGTGAGAGTCATTATAATCATAATGAGTGCTGAAAACAAAGTTCCTACGATAATTCCCGAAAGGAGTAATCTTAATATAGACGTTGTGTTTCTCACCCTTGCAACATAGTATGTGATTAGCACCGCAAAAATTCCTCCAAAAAATGCAAAGACCGAAACGGAAGAAAGTCCGAAAAATAAGAAATCAACATAAAAAAATATACCTAAAAATGTTGCAATTACTACGCCGAATGCCGCCCCGCCTGATATTCCCAAAAGGTATGGCTCTACCAAAGGATTCCTAAAAATTGCCTGCAAAACAACACCCGAAAGCGCAAGAGATATTCCGACAAGGATGTCTGCAATTATCCTCGGAAGACGAACACTGAATATTATAAAATTTTCCGTATCGTTTCCGTGTCCTGTTAATATATTCCAAACCTTTTCTATGGGATATTCAGCAGCCCCAACCGATAATGAAATCAAAACAACAAGCACAAGGATAAAAATCAGAACTATTCCGGAGGTAAACAGGGAAATTTTTTTCATTTTAAAAGTGAGATTATTTTGAATTTGGTGTTCGTATTTGGATTCTATTATAAGTTATACCATATCGCGATTCGGTCTCTATTGTAATAGACACTGAATTATTTTTTATGGAAAACATTTTGCTCCATGTTTAAAATTTTTGTATTTCATTGTCATTCTGTTGTTATTTGTCCCGCAAATCCTGCAAAACAACTTTTCATGCCTAATTCCAGCTCCGCATCCTTTACATTTTATTTCATCTTCTTTTGCTCCCTTAACATTTCCAAAAATTTCCTTAAAAATTTCATAATAATAAAGATGCTCCTTATCCCTTATAATTACTTGGTCTTCTTTTTCATATTTTAATTTCTTTTGTTCAAAATCAGCATTTTTAATTTCATCCTCAAATATATTTGTAAGCAATGTCGTTCCGCTCCCATATTCAATAGGTGTCTTTTTTCGCAATACAAATTCTTCAGGAAGTAAATTTAGATATGCCTTTCTTAAAATCCATTTTCCAACACCTTTTTTTATTTTCATTTCATCGTCAATGTTCATTGCATAATTTTTTACTTCATCTGAAAGATATGGGCTAAAAATTTTCATGCCAAAAAACCTTCCGAAATCGTTTGAAGAAAAGTGCATATTTTTCCACATCTTTTTTGCATAGTTCTCTCTTTCTTCCTTCTCCATTTTTATTAAAAAGTCATACCCAAAGAACAATTCATCCGCACCATCACCAGTCATCACACTACTTGCATATTTCTTTGCAAATTTTAGGATTGTATATATCGCGACGCTATTCCTGATTTCCATCGGGTCAAAGACGGCTAAAATTTTTATTGTTTCTCTTAAATTTTTTGTTAAATTTTCCTCATCAATATTCAAAACATAATGTTCTATACCTAAAATTTTACACAACCTTTTAGCGTATTTTGCATCAGGAGCATTTCCGAATTTCAGGGTAAATGCCTTAATTTTAGTATTTTTTGCAGCAACATAAGATAATATTGAGGTATCAAGTCCTGCTGACAATAAAATTCCTTCACAACCATCGTTTATATTTCTCTTTACTTCGTTTTCCAATAACTCCCTTAATTTTAATGTTTCGGTTTCAATTCCCATTTTTTTATATCTAAAATCCATTTATTCGAATAAATTTTAATATGTTCGGTAAAATTTTGGACATCGCTTTCAAGTATTTCAAGTCGTTTTTTAAATATTGGTCCATCTATAACAAGTGTGTGAAATTCTCCGTTTTCGCCGCATAAATCCACATTTATCCTTTTCGCATCTTCAATAAACCCGCTTATTGAATCCTTTTTTATAATTCTTCCTAATAAAATTTTTGCTTTGTCAATCGTGCATACAACAATTGCTTCAAAGCCATCTGATACAAATTTATCCAAAATTTCTTCCCTCTTTCTTTTCCACAACGGTTCATAATACTTTATGTTTAATTCCGCACTTTTTTTCTTTATCCAGTCTAAATGTTCTTCCAGATCAATATCTCCTGCAATCATTCCCGCAATTCCTTTTTCCTTCAATTTTAAAACTTCCGAATTAAAGTCATTTTCGTAATTCTTCCATGATGTAACCTTTTGAATTAAGGGAATTCCAATTGCTTCTGCCTGTGACTTTATTATTTCTCTGTTTATTCCGTGACTTCTTCCGTCAACGGCAAAATTTAAAAGAAATAGTATATCCATGTTGTTTTTCATCGCCTCATAACACGCCAGACAACTATCTTTTCCTCCGCTCCACGAACAAAACCACTTATCTGATTCCATTTTGCTCGAAAATTGCTTCTTTTACTGCTGATGTAGTTGCCTTTGCCATCAATTCGCCAAATTTTGCGTGTCCGCCAGTATAACTTATTTTTTGTTGGCATCCACTAACAATTATTGCATTATCTGTTCCTGTTCCGGTTGCAAAAATTTTTGGATTATATGAACTTTTTATATGTAAATCCTCAAATGCTATCGTTTTTGCCTCAGTTATGGTTATCAAACTCCTTGCCATTGCCCCATCTGTTAAAAAGGCATTTGTGAGAATTATTATGTTGACAGTTCCATGTTTGATATCTTCAAATTTTTCTTCGTCTACCTCAATGCTTCCCGGTTTATCAACCCCTATTCTTTGGGCGTTTGACTTCACTCCTGCTGTGACACAAGCACAAATTTTGATATTTTTATATTCTTCGGTTTTGATAGAAATATTGTCCATATCTGCACCCGTGAATAACATTGCAGTATCATCGGGATAAATTTTCAGTTCTTTACATATCTGTGTTTTATGCTGTTCTATTTTCAACGAGTGACTGGTCCCCCACAATTCCGGCGGATCATAATGATTTCCTACAAATTTTGCTATTTTAAACCCTTCGAATGTACTTAATACCCTTCTATTCTTTCCAAAAGAAACGAGAAAGGTCTTTACGCCAACCTCATCATAAAAATGATAAAATATTCTCGCATCAATCTCATCATTTGCTTCTATGCCCAACGATATTTTTCTGCTTTTCATTTTAATACATTTTAATCATTTTAATAGTAACTATTCAGCCACCCAAAAAATTACGAGTAAATTTTTTAATTTTTACGCTCACTTCGTTCGTGTATTTTAAAATCTTTGAGATTTTAAAA
>JAGTWP010000048.1 GCA_018260755.1 Candidatus Altarchaeum sp.
AATACCACACAGTATTTGGATTAATTGCTGAATTATTATCATTACAATCATTGCTATTATTTACATCAGCGGACAGTGTGGAATCAACATTAACTGTTCCGCCAGTAAATGCAACATAAAGTTGTTGAAGTTCACTATCCAGAACCTTCACATTATCAAAATTAAGAGAACTCGAACCCCCTGATTTTGCTGTGAATGTGATGTTACACAAAACACCTGAGCCATTAACTCCTGTTTCTCCCGTGCAAGTATCTGCAAATTTGATTTTACCTATTGTGTTATTTATTTGTGAGGTTGAATAAGTCGTGCAGTTTTGTTTAAGGAAATTTTCTTCGGTAACATCAATCGCTTCCAATACTGTTGAGTTAAAGTAAAGGTCAAATTGAGCGCCGTGTATGTCGTTACCTGAGATGTTTACTTGGATCGTGAAATTAGTATCTGGGAAAATTGTTGTGGACTTTGGGTTTGTTGTTAGAAGGGCGTCACTAATAGTAAATATTTGACTTTCTATACACGAACTGACAGCACAACCTGCATAGCCACCACACCCATCATAAGTGGGTGAACAATAGCAAAATTTCGCTTTATATTCTCCTGGAGACACTTGGGTATTATTCATCACCCGATATGTTGAGTTTCCGCACAAGTGATTTGAGTAAAACCATTCTTTTTGATTCCATACCCAAGTATAATTTATTTGTATCTGGCCACATCCGAATCCTATACGATCCGTGGGCGCAATGACTTTTCCATTTTCACAGAATTGGCTGAACATGTCACAGGGTAAAGCAGTTATCCTATTCCAACTATTATTTTTGAATTTATAGATTTGCTTGTGCATACAGGAAGTGGATACATAACCCGGTCCATTATTGCCGAAAATTTTTAGGTTCACAGGTTCGCCAACCGTGTAAATGTATTTGTCTGATGTCATGCTTATCGGAAAGTTAAAAATAACTGATGCATTATTATTACTCTTGTCTGTTTCGTTTATTGTATTAAAAGGATCAATGCTCATTTCTAATATTTTCAACCCATAGTTGAGTGTTAGAGGGAAGGTGTGGTTTAGTTCTGAACCAGGTGATATATTGAAAGGTTTAAGCCCCAAACGCATCCCAGGCATTGGGGACCCAAGACCAGCGGTCACATTATATGCAGTTTCATTCCCTATATTTTTAATAGTATATATAGTTATTATATGGTCGCCAACAGTTGCATTTTTCGGGTAATAATCAATTTCAGCAACAAGATCCGGCAGTGCTGACACTGAGTTGAACATCATACAGCATAAACCTAATAAGAGTATAATCCCTTTTTTATTCAGCATTTTTAATTTTTTGTATTGATATTGCTTTATTTATATTAATAATATTGTATTTAAAGTTAAAAAAATAAAACATTCTCCGTCCTTGCGGATGGAGAATAAAAATAAAAGTAACTATTCAGCCACCCCCTTCAATAAGTAAAATATTTTTGGTAACATTAGAGGGACGAAGCGCTAGTGAAAGATGAACCATTACATTCTTTCCTTGCTTTTTAATTGTGGAAATAAAGATATTAATTCTGCAGAAAATGCAATGTGTTCTTGGAGATTGACATTTTAATTATATTTTCATAATTTGCAATAGCTTGTTCTAACAATACCATAAATTCCTTGTGTTGAGGTAATAATGGCTGCAAATCTGCCTGCAATATTGAAATTATTTCAGATATTTTTGTATCCATCTGCTAAAATATATTTATTTAATTATAAGCATAGTATATTCGCATAAATTTAATACCTCTGAATAGTTACAAATAAATAAAAATATGGCAAAAAATTTAAAAAAAGAATGTTATAAATTTGTTATGAAAACATAATTTATATTATTAAATTTAAATAAAAATTTAAATAAAATATATAAAAATGGCAAAGATATACTACGATGAGGATGCAAATTTAAGCGTGATAAACGTGAAAACAATATCCGTTATCGGATATGGAATTCAGGGAAGGGCACAGGCATTAAATGCAAAGGAATCCGGACTGAATGTTATTGTTGGATTGCGAAATGAGAATAGTAATACCTATAAACAGGCAGTTGCAGATGGATTTAAGCCTGTTTCAATAGAAGAAGCGGCAAAAAAAGGAGATATTGTTCATATCTTAATTCCGGATGAAACACAAGCGGATGTATATGAAAATTCCATAAAGAAATATATGAAAAAGGGCAACACCCTGATGTTTTCACATGGATTTAACATACACTTTAAGAGAATTATTCCTCCTACTAACATTGATGTAATAATGGTTGCTCCGAAATCTCCAGGAGCAGGAGTTAGAAAAACATATATCGAGGGCTTTGGAACACCTGCATTAATAGCGGTCTATCAAAATGCAAGCGGAAAGGCAAAGGATAAAGCATTGGCATTTGCAAAGGCAATAGGAGCAACAAGAGCTGGAGTAATAGAAACAACATTTCAGGAAGAAACAGAAACGGATCTTTTCGGAGAGCAGGTTGATTTATGCGGCGGGACAGCAGAATTAATAAAATCATCGTTTGATACGCTTGTAAAAGCAGGTTATCAGCCGGAAATTGCGTATTTTGAAACATGCCATGAATTAAAACTAATTGTTGACTTGATTCAGGAAGGAGGAATTGAAAATATGTGGAATAAGGTCTCAAATACAGCGGAATATGGAGGAAGGACACGAGGAAAAAGGATTATCAATGAAAAAACAAGAGAGAGAATGAAAGAAATTTTAGGGGAAATTCAAAGCGGAGAATTTGCAGATGAATGGGTAAATGAGTGCAAAGGAGGAATGAAAAATTTAAACAAGATGAGAGAAGAAGAAGCAAACATACAAATTGAAAAAGTCGGAGCAGGATTGAGAAAAATGTTTATTAAGAAAAAATAAAATTTAATTTATTTGGCGGAGAAAATTTAGTTGAAAATTTTATTATTTTCTCTTTTTTTCTTTTATATTTTTTTTTCTTTATTTTTTAAATTTTTATTTTTTAAAAGGTAATTTTTTATAAATTTCCTTAGCGATATCCGTTGGATTTTTTGCATCGTAAATTGTTCTTCCTGTCATTTCAAAATCCGCCCCGTTTTTTATTGCATCCCCGAAATTTCCTCCCTGCACGCCCACACCGGGAGAGAGTATAATTGCTTGAGCTTTTAAAATTTCCCTTACCTTTTTTATCTCTTCGGTCCTCGTCGCAGGAGCAACAACCGCATCAATGTTTAAATTTAAGGCAAGTTCACAGAATTCCTTTATATTTTTGCTTATAAATTCCTTCGCACCTTTGTGAGACATTGCAACAACAAGAACAACATCCAAATTTTTCTTTACCTCTATTATTGAATCGCTTCCGACATAAGCATGCACAGTTATCGCATCAAAGCCGGCATTTTTTGCATTTTCTGATAAAATTTCATTTGTGTGAGGGATATCAGCAATTTTAAAATCAGCAATAAAAATCAAATCAGGATATTGCTTAATTATCTTTTTAACGCCTTCCATGCCAATAATGTCTGTTAGTGTGCGGTTTATTTTACAGGCAGCAATATAAGGATAAATTTTGTCCAAAACAGGAATGGCTTTTTCAACATCCAAGTTAAATATCATCCTGCTGTTTATTTCCAATGCCCTTTTTAAAATTTTTTCCGAAAATTTCATTTGAAATATTTGAATTGTTTTTAATTATTTTTTATGAAAATAAAATTGATAAATATAGAAATAAATTAAAATACATAATAAATGTTCATTTTAATCTACTTAATTAACTAAAATGGTCCATAAATGTTTACGGTGCGGTAAAATATATTCCGATGAGGAAATCCTTACAGTTAAGCAATGTATACAATGCGGAGGGAGATTTTTTTTATCTGCAAAAACAGAGGAAGAATTACTAAAAAAGGAAGAACTTCAAACACCTGAGGAGAAAGCTTTGGGTGTGGCAGGTGAAGTTGAGGTCAGAAGGGTCGGAGATGTTGTAATTGTAAAAAAGATACGCTCAAAAGAATATGTTGAAAAAGAAATAGAGAAAGAGAAGAATAAAGCAATGAAGGAAGAAACAGAGGGGAATAAAAAGTCAAAAGAAACTGAAAAACCAGTGATTCTTGAAGCCCCGTCACCTGAACCTACAAAGATAGATGCCAGCAAATATTTTTACGGTTGGAAAAGATACAATATGGGAAAAGAGGAAGAAAAACCGCCACAAATACAAACTTCAGAACAAAAAGAAATTGAAGAGAATAAAGTGAAAATAGAAAGTATAATGAAAAAAGGAGGGATAGAAGACATAAAAGCAGTTAAACCAAAAATCGAAAAGCCAAAGGAAAGAGAAAAACAAAAATTTGTTGAAGAAAAACCAAAAGCAACCCCGGTAACTGATGAGGACTGGCTTGAAAATGTATTTAGAGATAAAATTGATGGTGTTATCTCTATGGATATGGAAACGCTTAAAATTTTAAGGACTGGAAAATATGAAATTGATGTTCCCGGATTGATGGGAGATAAGCCGGTTATTGCTGCTCTTAAAGAAGGAACATATTATATTGACATTCGTTCGGCAATAGAAAAATTTCAAAAAAAGAAGCACGATAAAAATTAAAATATCTTGAATTTAAAATGAAATTTGCACTTTCGGTGACAATCAAAGGCAGCAGGGAATTTACTGAAATAAGTAAAAGTGAAATAGAAGATGTGTTGAACAAAGCGGAAAATTTAAAAAAGGGAATTGATGGCGAATTTAAAATAAATGTTAATGTTAATAAAGATATAAAATTAGAAATTTTGTCTGATTACAGGGCACACAGTTTATTTGCCAGAATCAAAAAAATATTGTCGGAACACATTGGAAAGAAATATCACATCGGCATCAAGGAAATTTTTGTGGACAAATACGAAATTTTATTTGAGGTGGATAAGCAGCCATTAAAGCCAATCTCCGTTCCTTTTGCAGAGGTTAGATTTGACGGAAATTTATGTAATGTGTTGATTAAAGATGCGGATGAAAATTTCTTAACGGAGAATTATGCCGACCGGCTCATAAATTTAATAAAGGAAAAAGTAGCAAAACAGTATTACGAAGGAAAAAAAGAGTACTGGAATTTATTATGGTCATCCGAAAAAAAAGAGCTCAAATTTAATACGGACCCGAGCGAAGAGATGAGAAAGAGAGGATGGATTTTTCAGATAAGTAAGGGGAAGTGGTTTTATTTTCCTCAGGCAGCACACATGCTTAATGTAATGAAGACAATCGCAGTTGAAGAGTTCGTTAAATTGATTGGATTTAAAGAAGTAATTGCCTCAAATATAAAACCACTGGAAATATGGCTAAAAACAGGACATATTTACGGAATGCCGAATGAAATTTATTATGTTGCTAATCCAAAAACAAGGGATGAATCCGCATGGGAACATTTTAAAGATGTCGTAAAAATAACCAAAAGCATTCCTAAAGAAGAATTAAAGGAATTAGTTGATATTAATTACGGAATTACTTATGCCCAGTGTCCGATGATATATTATGCCTTAAACAACAAAACAATTGCAGAAGATAATTTACCCTTAAAAATTTTTGAAAAAACAGTCAATTCTGCAAGATATGAATCGGGAGGAACTCATGGAATCGAAAGGGTTGATGAATTTCACAGAATTGAATGTGTTTACATAGGAACTCCCGAAGTCCTTGCGGAATTAAAGGAGAGGATGATTGAAAGGTATAAATTTATATTCAACGAAATTTTGGATCTGGAATGGAGAATGGCAGATGTTGTGCCGTTTTATATGCAGCATGCCGGAGAAGTAGAAGGTGTAAAAGGAGAAAGTGCTAAATTATGGAAAGGAACGGTTGATTTTGAGGCATATTTGCCTTATCGTGGAAGCAGGGAAGAAAGTAAGTGGCTTGAATTTCAGAATTTAAGTATTGTCGGAGATAAATATACCTCTGCATTCAATATTAAAACGCAAACAGGGGAGTTATGGAGCGGATGCACGGGAATAGGATTAGAAAGATGGCTTGTTGCGTTTTTGGCTCAGCATGGATTTAATTATGATGACTGGCCTGAAAAATTTAAAAGGTATGTAAAGAGAGAAGAAATAGAAAAAGGAATTAAATTTTTGTAAAATAAATCAGGCGTTAAAATAAGTTTAAAACAAGTTTAAACAAGTTTAAATGGATTTTGAAAAAATTATTTTGGGGATAGTTGCGGTGTTTCTGATTGTGGCGTTGCTTTGGTTTTTATGGGGATTTTTGACATTTTTCATAAAGGTTGCTATTATAATTTTGATAATAATGGCGCTTATCTCAATATACTTCCGGCTGAATAAATAAAACGAATTTGAGAGAAATCCGTATTTCAGCAATTTTAAAATCTGATGAAGTCCCGTATTTCAGCAATTTTAAAATCTGATGAAGTCCCGTATTTCAGCAATTTTAAAATCTAATGAAGTCCCGTATTTCAGCAATTTTAAAATCTGATGAAGTCAAGTTAATATAACATCCAAAAAAGCCATTCGGGCGAATATTATCTAAAATATAAGAACGAAGTGAACTTATACCTTCCTGTATTGTATATTTTCGACTCGCTGTTGCTCAGAGATTTCAACTCCGTTGAAATGCCTGTGAAAATTTCAAAAATACACTCACTGATGTTCATATATTTTCAAACAAGTTTGAAAAATACAATTTTAAAATCTCAAAGATTTTAAAATACACGAACGAAGTGAGCGTAAAAAATTGAAAAATTTACTGAAAATTTATAAATAAATTTTCAATCTTAAAAAATATTTCAAATATTTTTTAATACCTATGATTTCAAAAAAGATTTTTTAGAAGTTTGTCAGTTTCGTGGAATATGCCTGCTATAGACATGATAAAACAATAAAAATAGCCCTAGCAGGATTCGAACCTGCGCACACGGGTCCAAAGCCCGCCGGACTGCCGCTATCCTATAGGGCTGAAAATTTAAAAAATTTAAAAATTTATATAAAATATAATTAAATTTCTAACAAAATGAATTTATTTTCCATTCACAACCTTGCATATCCTCCTCGTTGCTTCTACTATATCCTCCGCCTGAAATATATTTCTTCCAATCGCAACTCCTGCTGCCCCGCAGTCAATTGCATCTACAATCATATTTAAAAATTTTTCTTCACTGTCTAATTTTGGACCTCCAGCAACAACAACGGGAACCGGACAACCCTCAATAACATCCTTAAATGTTTCCTTACTCCCGGTATAATTTGTTTTTATTATGTCTGCTCCCAGTTCCGCTCCAATTCTTGCGGCATGCTTTATAAATTTAACATCATATTCGTCGGTTATGTTTTTTCCCCTCGCATACATCATTGCCAATAAAGGCATGCCGTATTCTTCACATTCCGCAGAAATTTTTCCCAAATCGCTTAACATTTCACTTTCATTCCCGCCTCCGATATTTACATGGATTGAAACCGCATCCGCTCCCAGTGCAATTGCTTCCTTAACGGAGCAAACTAAAATTTTACTTGTCGGATCATTATATGGAGTTCCTCCGGATAAGTGAATTATTAAACCAATATCTTTGCCGTAGCCCCTATGTCCATTTTTCACGATGCCTTTATGAAGTAAGACTGCGTTTGCGCCGCCTTCTGCAACCATATCTATTGTTTTTGCAATGTTTACAATACCTTTTAGTGGTCCCGAACTTACACCGTGATCCATCGGCACAATTACCATTTTCTTTGTATGTCTGTCCATAATTCTTTCCAGTCGTACCTTCTTTCCTATCTCCATTTTGGCTTAAATTTAGTATATTTTGAAATTTATTTAAATTTGTTATGTTTATTGTTATGTTTATTTAAAATTTATGTTTATTTAAAATTTTTATATCTTTGTGTAATTAATTACATCTTAATAATTAGTAAGTAATTAATTAGACCTTAACCATTTTAAATTTTAACTTTTATGGGCTCGTGATCTAGTGGTTATGATGTCTGCTTGACGTGCAGAATATCCCCGGTCCGAATCCGGGCGAGCCCAAATTTTCTCTTATTTATGCGGGAGATGGGATTCGAACCCATGAAGGCTTGCGCACACAAGGTCCTAAGCCTTGCTCCTTTGACCGCTTGGAAACCCCCGCAATGGTTAAATTTTTAAATATAAATTTTCGATGTTTTCTAAAATTTATTCTTAATCTTTACTGCTGTTCCATAAGCTAACATTTCAGACGCCATGGCAGATATGGCCGAGGTTGAAAACCGAATATTTATAACAGCATCTGCATTTAACTTTTCTGCTTCTTTTATCATTCTTTGTAATGCCTCTTCTCTCGCTTCTGCCAATAGTTCAGTATATTCCTTGACTTCCCCTCCAACAAGATTTCTTAAGCCTGCTAAAATATCCTTGCCAAACCATTTTGCTTTTACCGTGCTCCCTTTAACCAGTCCCAATGTTTCGGTAATTTCTTTACCTTGTATATAATCCGTATTTACAACAATCATTTTAATGTTGGTTTATTGTTTATTGTTTGTTGTTTATTAATTGTTTCGTTTTCATTTCAAATATAATTTATAACAAATATAATTAATCACTCTTTAAGAAATATGAGCCATTTATTCTTAATCTTTACTGCTGTTCCATAAGCTAACATTTCAGACGCCATGGCAGATATGGCCGAGGTTGAAAACCGAATATTTATAACAGCATCTGCATTTAACTTTTCTGCTTCTTTTATCATTCTTTGTAATGCCTCTTCTCTCGCTTCTGCCAATAGTTCAGTATATTCCTTGACTTCCCCTCCAACAAGATTTCTTAAGCCTGCTAAAATATCCTTGCCAAACCATTTTGCTTTTACCGTGCTCCCTTTAACCAGTCCCAATGTTTCGGTAATTTCTTCACCCTTTATATACTCCGTATTTACAACAATCATTTTAATGTTGGTTTGTTGTTTGTTGTTTGTTGTTTATTGTTTGTTGTTTATTGTTTGTTGTTTATTGTTTATTGTTTATTGTTTATTGTTTATTAATTGTTTTTCTTTTCAAAAATCTTAATTAGAAATGTCAATAAACACACTTAAAAATGTATATACTTCCTGCAATTGACTTATTATCCGGAAAAGTTGCCCGATTAACACAGGGAAAACTTGGGAGTGAAAAATTTTACAGCGCTCATCCAGTTGAGATAGCAAAAATGTCTGACGCTCTGGGATTTGAAATTTTACACATAATTGACCTTGATGCAACGCTCGGAACGGGAAAAGACAACATTGAAATTTTAAAGGAAATCAGAAAAACAGTCAATGCAAAAATTTATTTTGGCGGTGGAATAAGAAGTTACGAAAAAGCAAGAGAAATTTTAAAAATTTTAAATCCCGATGATAAAATTTATATAGGAACTCTTGCATTAAAGGGAATTGCTCAATTAAGCGATATTAAAGAAAATATCATCGTGGCGATTGACTCAAAGGACGGAAAGATAGCGGTAAAGGGCTGGAAAACGTTGACTGATTATGATACGTTCAAATTTATGGAAAATTTTTCTAACAAGTGCTTCGGATTTTTATTTACTGATATTGGCGTTGAGGGGATGCTTAAAGGAATAAATTTTAAAAATGTTGAAAAAGTGGTTAAGGCATCACAACTTCCTGTCATTGTTTCAGGTGGAATAAGCAGTTACGAGGATGTAAAAATTTTAAGCAAAATTTCGCCTTATGGGGTTGTGATTGGAAAGGCAATATATGAGAATAAAATTGACATAGAGGTTGTTGCTAAAATGTTCAAATAATTCAATTTTTTATTAAATTTTACATTAAATTTTACACATCCACTATACATCGCACAACACATTTGCCTCCCAGAAATTTTTTTTTCTGATTTCCTTCTTTTCCACACTTAATTCATGATAAGTTATTCCCTTAATTCCGACATCAATGGCATAATTCTCACTTTTGTCTCCGATGGCTGTAAAATTTAAATTGTAATTTCCATTTTTCTTTATATCAACAATAAATTTCTTAAAAACATTATGTTCCGTTTCAAATATAAATAGCAATTCATTCAAAAAGTCATGCAATAAGTAAGTTAAATTTTCCGAAATTAAATTTCCTTTACGTTCAAATTTTTCTTCAACCTTTGTTTCAGGCAACATTCCTTCAAACATCGCATAAGCACAATTTTCAAATAATTCGTTTAATGTCTTTCCGTAAGCAACAAACTGCAGGTCAGAAATATGGTCTATAAATTTAAATTTTTCCATAGAAATGAAATTTAATATCTATAAGAAATTATTGGGAAAATCAAAGCATGAATTTACTTATTTGTTTTTTATTTTTTACTTATTTGTTTTTTATTTTGGCTCATATTTTTAAGAGAGTGATACGCTTAAAATGATGTTAAAAT
>JAGTWP010000049.1:0-3956 GCA_018260755.1 Candidatus Altarchaeum sp.
CTTACCTTCTTTGCTAACCCATTCCGCCTTTTCAAAGTCCCTTAATTTTGCATAATTATCTGAAAGTGCCGAATAAATAGAAATTTTTCCATCATCATCCGCACCCTTTAAAAGAAAATTATCAATTTCTATTAATTTATCAATTTCTTTTTTTTCTTGCGCGTCCTTTGCAAAATTTAAAATTTCAATTCCTGGCTTTGATGGAGTTGTTGTCTTTAACTTTCTTACCCCACCTTCTTTTTCTTCTTCAATAAACCAATAAACACTTGATCTAAACCTATAAAAATCAGGTGCTTTAAGAGGAATTTCCTTAAACACGTATTCAGGAACCCACATCAAGATAGGCCTGTTTATTCCTGCAATTGTTTCTCTGTGAAGTTGTATATATCCATAAATTTCAGGTCTTGCTTTTTCAAATCCAAAAACATTAAAGACAACCTTTTCATCAATTCCTTCAATCTTTCTGTTGTATAATATTCCAGGTAGGTATTTTTTCTCAAATGACTCGGAAGAAAGAAAAATATCCTCAAATTTTACAATATTTTTTAAAGCAGTATTCAGTTTTTCTTTGAACTCATCAATCATATAATTTTCACAAGCAACAAAAATTATGGCTCCCTTTCCCTTTGCAAGTTTTAACTCATTAATTAATAACTCTATTGATTCCATTTTCAAATTAAGGACTTTTAAAATCTCCGAACAACAGTGGGGTTATTTAATTTTGTACTCAATTATCGGATGCACATCAAACCACTCTTCGGAGTTATAATACTTTAGAACACTCAAACTTCCAAGCAGGTCCATAACAACTCTATTCCCTTCTTCTCCCTTTCCCCCACCTAAGTCTTTTTTATTATAAACATCTTTCAATTTTTCTATGTGTTCTTCATTCAAAAAACTATACTCATTTCGCATCCTTATAGCAATCGCCTCAATATCCTCTTTTTCAATCTTGCTCTTTCCCTTAACATTAGCGAGATTTGATGCGTTTCTTATGATTCTTATAAAATCAAATACAACCCCTCCTGAATATTTTATACATTCATCAAGAGCATCTTCATCTATCAAATTCTCATTTGCTCTTTTTCTAAAAATTTCTCTCACTATATCATAGTTTCCCTCAATTTTTTTTCTGTCGTTTTCCTTTTCATGAATGGTTATATTCGGAAGAATAATAGAATCTGCAAATGTTCTTGAAATTTTGCTCCAGTTAGGAAACAACATCAATGCAAAGGGAAAGGTAAAAATTGCTTTGCAGTTGAGTTGTAAAAATGGCGAAACATAAGAAAAAAAAAGTTTTTCTGCATCACCTACATAAAGTTTGTCAATATCTTCAACAACTAAAAGAACATTCGTTTTTCTTTTTATTTCTTCAAGCATTCTATTTATATGTTCCACCAGTTCTGGTATTTTTGGCTCTATTTTTTTTCTCATTTCTTTTCTCTTTTCACTTCCGAATTCTATCCAACCCGATATCTTTTCAAATATTGAACCAAGCCCAAAACCAATTCCTGCCCCTACTTCTATTTTTTCCTCTTCTTTTTCTGTGTTAATAATAGTTAATTGAAATGCCCAGTCTTTAATCGCTTTGAGAACTTCTTCGTTTATTTCAATGTTTTTTGCCTTCGCACAATTGTAAATTTCCGCAGCACATATTATTAATAAATCCTTATAATCAAAATCAGCAATATTTAACTTATTTCTTATTGAAAACTTGACAACCAAAAATTTATCCAGGATTTCTTTATCCTTACATAATCTGTTTAATTCCGTTGATTTTCCACACCCTTTAAAGCCCCCGAACAAAAATTTATCCTGGCTCTTAGATTTCAACATAGGTCCTTTAAGTTGTTCAAATAATGTTTCATATTGTTTGTTTGCTTTATATGGGCTTACATAGAATTTATCTAAATACTCCCCTTCAAGCGGTTTCATCGGATCAAAAACATCGTAAATTTCTTCTAAACTTTCTGCTCTTTTTACACTTGTCATTTTTACTATTTAATGATTAACAATTTAATAATTACTCTTTCACTTAAAATTTGCTAAATTTTAATTAAGATTTACATAAAATCATCATTCAAATCAATATTCAAAAAGTCCCTGTTGTATGTTCTCTAAATTTTTAACTCCTTTGCTTTCATTACTTTCACTTTCATCGCCTTGAACATCAAAGTTTTTATTTTCACTTTCTTCACCCACAATATGCGATATTCCCTTTTCCTTATATACTTCAACCCTTGACCTCGTAGCATTCTTAAAGTCCCTGTCATGTGAGATTACAATTAATTGCGAGACGCCTTTAAATTCCTTTAAAATTTCTATTAATTCGCTGATTTTGCCTTCATCCAAACTCTCCGTCGGTTCATCTAATATGAGAAAGTCCGCCCTTCCTATTATTTTTGATAACGCAGCATTCAGGGCAATTGATAAAGCACTCTTCTCGCCGCCGCTCAGCGATGCCGAAGATATTGTGTTCCCTTCTTTTTTTAAATTTATATTGCAATTTTCCTCATCTTCGTATATCTCCACGCCTTCATAAGGAAAACCAAATGTTGAAAAAAGATTATTTGTATATGTTTCAAGAATCGGGAAAAATGACTGTGAAATGTCTTTTTGAATGCCGTTCCTTCCGAATTTTTCTCTTATTTCTTTTGAAAAATTAATAAAAGCGTTTAAAATTTCCTCTTCTTTTTTTGCATCTTCTATTTTCTTTAAATCGGTTTCTATATCATTAATTATATTTTCACAATTTTTTATGTTCGCCTCATTTAGATAAAAATTTTTATCCGCTTCCTGATGCTTCTTTCTGGCATCTTCATAAATTTTTAAAATTTCATCAGAATGTTTTTCATCATAATTAAGAGCTGCCTTTTTAGTCATAAGTTCATTTTTCTTCTTAGTTAAGTAATCTTTGTTAGTCCTTTCCTCATTAATGTTCTTTGTAATTCCATCCTTGTTTTTTATCCTTTCCTCATATCTGTTTAAAAGTTCTTTCTTTTTTTCCAGTTCGGTTAAGACATTTTTTGCCTTTGATATGTATTCTTCAACATTTTCAATTGTGCAAGGTAAATTGTTAAGGTTAATTATATTATTACTCTCATTTAAAAAATTTTGCATGCCTTTCTTTATTTCTTCAATGTTTGTGCTTTCAACAAATTTTTTTGAACCGATATAATCATCATGCTTTTTTTTAAGTTCGTTAAAAATTTTATTTTCTTCGTTTAATTTGAGAAGGTATAACTCGTATGCTTTTTTCTTTTCATCCGCTATTATTTTATCCTTTCTTATTTTTTCAATCAGTTGGCTTAATTCATTCAGTTCATTTTGTTTTGATGTATACAATTCGCTGTTTATGCTTTCAATATCTCTTAATAATGCGTTCTGTTTTGCCTTTTCGGATTCATTTTTTTCTATTGCTTTTTTGGTTTTTTCAAGTTCGTCATGGATTAGTTTTTCTTCATTTTCGGACTCATTTTGCCTAATTTGTTTGTCCGCCATGTCCTTTTTTATTTCTTCAAGATGTCTGTTTAGTTCAGCCCTTTCATTAAATTTTGCTACAAACAAATCAATATTTATGTCTTCAATATCATGCATTCTTTTCTCTTTTTTGTCTTTATTCTGCTCAATGTCATCTGTCTTCTTTTTAATTTCCTTTAATTCATCCAAAAATTTTTCATTATTTTTATTCAGATTGTTTAATAAATTTATTTTTTTATTCTCTGGAAGCTGGGATTCACAAACAGGACATGTTGTTTTTGCCTTTGAGAGTTCATCTTTCTGTTTTTCAATATTTTTCAGCATTGTGTCTAATTCTGCCTCTTTTTTCGTTAAATTTTCCTTTTCTTTCATTAAATTTTCAATCTCTTCCTGTAATTTTTTAATAACCGAGGTAATTCCTTTTATTTTATCTATGCTGCATCTTTCATTAAATATATCAAAGTATTTTTTTTCTG
>JAGTWP010000049.1:4064-10050 GCA_018260755.1 Candidatus Altarchaeum sp.
ATCTATGCTGCATCTTTCATTAAATATATCAAAGTATTTTTTTTCTGTTTCTTTGATATACCCTTCACAATTGCTTATTTTTTTTTCTGTCTCGTTATAAGCCCTTTTTATTTTCTCAGCTTCATCAAGATATGCTTTCCTCCGTTCATTTAAATTTTTCAGTATCGCCTTTAATTCGCGTTCTTTGCCCTTAAAATTTTCCGTATTTTTTGCCAATTCGTCTATTTCCTTCTGCAAAAATTCTATATGTCTGGAAACATTCTTTATTTTCTCTATGTCGCATCTTTCATCAAATATATCAAAGTATTTTTTTTCTGTTTTTTCTATATATTCTTGACATGCAAGGACCTTTTTCTGTTTTTCTTTTTCCTCTTTATCTAATCGTTCAACTTCTTCAACATATCTCCTTAACTCCAAAATTTTTTCCTTTAAATTTTCAACCTCTTCATAAATTTTGGAATAATTATCTTCATCCCTTTGAAGTTCTGAAATTTTTGAAATGTGCCTGTTGTATTCCTTTTCCTTATCTTTAAAAACAGTATATCTGTTTTTTAGGTTTAAAATTTCAGTCGCTCTATCCTCCTTTATTTTTAATACTTCAAAATTTTTTGCTTCATCCTTCAGTGATGGAATAATTTTTTCTATTTCTTCAATCTCCTTTAATTCCTTTTCCTTTTCATCTATCCTGTTTCGGATATTTTTCAGGTTATTTTCACATATAGAGATTTCGCCTGAAATTTGAACAAATTTTTCTTTTTTTATTTCTTCTTCGTCGCAAACCTTCTTTTTTTCAGCCATATCTTTTTCCAAATTTTCCTTTTCTTTTTCCAAATTTTCCTTCTTTTTCTTCAGGTCTGCAATCTCTTTCAATTTATCCTCTTTCTTTTTTCTTATGTCGTTTTCATTCCCAATCTTTCCTTTGAGCTCGTTTGCTTTGTCTTCAAAGTCCTTATAAAATTTTCCAAAGTTATCATAAAATTTCTCCATATCTTCAAGATTAAGCAGCTTGTGGAAGTATTCTTTTCTTTCCGTTGGTTTTTGCTTTAAAATTTTTGTTAATTCACCTTGCCTGACAACAGATGTATCTATTTCATTTAAATTTAAAATTTCGCCGAGTTTCTCATCAACGCCCCTTTGTCTGCTGGCAATATTCTTCCATCCATCCTCATTCCTTATGTCTAATGTTGCAGTAGTGCTGCGATTTAAAATTTTGTCTCTCTTCACTCTGTATTGGACACCGTCCGCGGTAAATGTTAAAGAAACAGACATCCCGCTTTCATTCCACCTTATAAAATTATCCAGCTTAAGCCCTTCCCGTTTTTCCCATCTTTCACCAGATAACGCAAAAAGGACCGCATCAATTATTGTTGATTTTCCGCTGCCGTTATCTCCGACAATTACGGTTGTTCCGTATTGAAAATTGAGCTTTGTGTCTTTGTGGGAGCGGAAATTTACTATGTGTAGTGTTTCAAGGAGCATTTTTAATGTTTAAAATTTGAGATAAATTTAAGAAATTAGGAAAAATTGTAAAAATAATGGAATTTGTATTTAAATTTCATCTGTATTTATCTGTACTCTTCACTCATCTCTTTCTTGATTTTTGCTAAGTCCTTTTCTACTTCTCGTTTGTTTTTTTCATCAATATCTTTGCTTACATCCAAAATCAATCCTCCAACATATCCGCAGTCCTCACATACATATTTAGCATCCGGACTTCCGTATTTTGCCATAGACATACTATAATTCTTTATCATTTTACTTCCACATCTTGGGCATCTTAGATCATTTGTCATGTTCTTATTATTGTTCTTATTTTTGTTCTTATTTTTGTTCTTATTTTTGTTCTTATTTTTGTTCTTATTTTTGTTTTCATATTATTCTGTGAAAATTTAATTTATTCTGCATTTAAATTAATTTATGTTGAAATAATATTGAAGTAATATTGAAGTAAAATAAATTTATCAAAGACAAAATTATTATTGAATAAAATTTAGGATGAAACCAGCAATTAAACGAGCAAAACAACCAAAGCCAACAACCTACAAAGATGCAGGAGTAGATATTAACCCGCCTTTTTCTTAAAAAGAAAAATGCGGGCGAAAAAGAAAGGTAAATCTTTGAAAAATTTATAACTATAATAAATATGAAAGAATGAAACCTACAACAAAACAACCAAAGCCAACAACCTACAAAGATGCAGGAGTAGATATTGACAAAAGACAGGAAGTAATGAAAAATTTTATAAATTTAATGAGTGCAACATTTAAATTTAGGGAGAAAAGAACTGGAAAGGTGCTTATGGATGTGGGAAATTATGCAAATCTTATTGAATTTGGCGATTACGGAATTGCATTTAAAACAGATGGTGTCGGAACAAAAGTACTAATAGCACAGGAATTAGACAAATATGACACTGTTGGAATTGATATGCTCGCAATGAATGTTAACGATTTGATTTGTGTCGGGGCAGAACCGATTGCATTGGTTGATTACATTGCTTTGCAGTCCGTTAATGAGAAAATTTTAAACGGAATCGCAAAAGGAATTTACGAAGGTGCAAAACAGGCAAATGTAGCAATAATCGGAGGAGAGACGGCAATAGTCCCGGATTTAATTAAAGGAATAAACGTTCAAAAGAAAATCGGTTTTGATTTGAGTGGAACCGCATTGGGAATTGTCAGGAAGGACAAAATTATAGACGGAAGCAAAATTACATTTAATGATGTTATTATAGGATTTGACAGCAACGGAATTCACAGCAACGGACTAACATTGGCAAGAAAGGTTCTGCCGAAGAAATTTTATTCCGAAATTTTAACACCTACAAAAATTTATGTTAAGGAAATTTTGGAAATAATAAACAGATATGAAATTCACGGACTTGCACACATAACAGGAGGAGGTTACAGGAACTTATTACGACTTACAAAATACGGATTTAAACTGGAAAATTTGCCTGATTTGAATGAACCACACACAAAAATTTTTGCTAAAATTCAGGAGTATGGCAATATAAGCGACGAAGAAATGTACAACACATTTAATATGGGAATTGGATTTTGTGTGATTGCGAATAAAAAAGACGCATCTGAAATTTTAAAAAATTACAATTGCAGAAAAATAGGCAAAGTGATTGCCGAACACAAAGTGTTGATAAAAACGAGTAATAAAAAGATTGAAATTTTAAAGGAAAAATAAATTTAAAATAACACAAAACATCATATAATTTATTCAAAATGAATGAAAAAAAAGAAAAAAATACCCCGGATGAAAGTATTATGGAAGGGGTTAAAAAATTAGCAAATTTACTCGGAAAAAGCGAAAATGAAATTTTATCCTTAATGAATAAAAAGAAAGATGAAATGGGCGGGCTGATTAATGATTATGGAGCATTATCAGGTGTTGCGAGTGATTTTGGGGTAAGAATATCCGAACTGACCGATGAAAATAATATTTCATTTTCAAAGATTAAGGATGTGCTGGTTAAGAGAGAAATTTCCGTAAATGTTATCGGAAGAGTGAAAAGAGTATTTCCGGTAAAGGACTTTCAGAGAAAAGACGGAACAGCAGGAAAAGTTGCCCGCATAATAATTTCCGATGAAACCGGAGAAATTCCTGTGGTGTTGTGGGATGCGCACTCGGAAATTTCTAACAGGGTTAAATTTAATGACATAGTCCAGCTCATTAAAGGCAATACAAAGGTCTCAACATTCAACGAGCTTGAAAGGGTTGAAATAAATTTAACTTCATTTTCTATTGTGGATATAAATCCGAAAAGTGGGGATGCAAAGACAAAAATTCCCGAAATTTCCGAACGCATTCAGACTATAAAAGAAGTAAAAGAAAAAACAAAAGACGATAAAATACCTGCTTGTGTGGTTGGAAGGATTATAAGCGATATTGAAAGTAACGAATTTGAAAGAGTTGACGGAAGCAAAGGAGTGAGAAGCCCTTTTTTTATTGAGGATGAAACAGGAACAATAAGGATAATTGTGTGGGATGATATGAAAGACAATAAAGACAAAGGTATAAATTTCGGAGGTCTTGTTAAAGTAAGGGGCATGGCAAAGAGAGGAATGCTCGGCGATGTTGAGCTCAGTACAAATTCGGCAGGCAATGTAGAGAAAAGCGATGCAAAGCTAAATTTACCTGAATTAAAAAGAATAGGTGTGCAGTCCTTAAAAATAGGGGAAATTTCTAATAAATACGAAACATTAAGCGAAGACGAAAAGAGGATTTTTACCCTAACAACAAAAGGAGTAGTTACAAAAAATTTCGGAGTGAAGGAATTTGAAGGCATTCAGGGCAATGTCAGAAAAAGAGGGGCGTTCATGCTGAATGATGGCACAGGAAGCATCAGGATAGTCATTTGGAACGATGCTGCGGACTTTGCTGAAAATCTCAGCGAAGGCGATGCAGTTGAAATTAAAAAGGGAAATATCAGGAAAAATATGGAAAATTGTGAAATTCACATAAGAAAAAAGAATGATATAAATTTAATTGACAAAAAGGAATTTGCCAATCTCGATATTTCGTTTTCAAAATTAGAGGGGGTTGAAAAGAAAATTTCTGAACTCAATGACGGAGACCGAAATGTGAAATTGGTTATAAAAATTGTGGATATTGATTCAAATCAGCAATTAACATATCCTTCATGCCCCACATGTAATAAAAAGGTTATGAATGTTGGAAATAACGAATGGTATTGCGAAAAGTGCGGAACAAGCGTTGAGCAGGTGCCGAAATTAATGCTCAGAATTATTGGAGAGGACATAAACGGAAATGAGCAAATAAAAGTAATACTCTTCGGAGATAATGCGGAAAAAATAATAGGAATGGATACAACGGAAATTTTAAATTTAGTCGGAGAATCAGGGGAACAAACGGTCATAGAAAAAGTAAAGACGGACTTAGAGGGCAGCGTCAAAACAATCGTAGGACATGCGAAATTTAATAAAAATTTTGCGGAGATGGTATTTTATGCGGATGAAATTGAGTAAAAGCAATTGGTTGAGAGATAAAATTTATAAAATTTGTAGGAACTTAAAGAGCATGTTAAATTTCGTATCATTTTAAATTTCTTAAGATAATTTATAAGATGTCTAATTTATAAAGTTCTTATTAAACAGGACTTTTGTTTAAATATACGAACGTTCTATGGAAAAGCGAGGTAGAGGAGCTTGGAGTTCTCGCTGGGCCCATAACCCAGAGTTCGTTGGTTCAAATCCAACCCTCGCTATTAAAAATTTTCCGGATTTGTTTTTAAAATTTGTATTTTTAAATTTTTCTATATGAAAATTATAGCGATGGATATTGGCGGGGCAAATATAAAAATTTTTCACCTCGCTGATGCTCGGAGATTTAAAAAATCCGTTGATTTTTTAAATGACGGTGAATATAAGCAATATTATTTCCCGCTGTGGAAAAAAAAGAACAAATTTATGTCTTTCTTACGGCAATTAACAGAGCAAGCAGACCTTAATGCAGATGTATATGCAATTACAATGACAGCGGAACTTTGTGATTGTTTTAAAGACAGAAGAGAAGGAGTAATCTTTATATTGAACACATTGAAGGAAATTTTAGACGGAAAAATTTTTGTCACCTCACTTATTTCAGGGACTTTCAAGAATAGATTGAAAGTGCTTTCAAACGACACAAATTTTAAATTGATTGACATTGATAAAGCAATGAAATTTCCTTATAGTGTTGCATCTGCAAATTTTATAGCAACCGCAGGATATATCTCAAAATTTGAAAAAAATGCAATCATTATTGACATCGGCTCAACAACCACAGACATAATTCCCATAAAGGACGGAAAAATTTTAGCACACAGAACTGATTTTGAACGGCTAAAAAACGATGAACTAGTTTATACGGGCGTATTGAGGACAAATTTAATAAGCATAAGTAATAAGATAAAATTTAAAGGCAAAAATTTAAAAATTTCAGCAGAGTATTTCGCAAATACAGGTGATGTTTA
>JAGTWP010000050.1 GCA_018260755.1 Candidatus Altarchaeum sp.
GGAAAAGCAGTCAAAAACAAACAAGACTGAAAAAGCAGCCAAACCGGAAAAGCAGTCAAAAACAAACAAGACTGAAAAAGCAGCCAAACCGGAAAAGCAGTCAAAAACAAACAAGACTGAAAAAGCAGCCAAACCGGAAAAGCAGTCAAAAACAAACAAGACTGAAAAAGCAGCCAAACTGGAAAAGCAGCCAAAAATAAAAAAAACAAAAAATGATGTTGTTAAAGGTGTTGCTAAGAAAGACAAGATTGTCAAAAATGCAGATAAAACAGTTGTTGTTGCGGAGTCCATAAAACCTGTTGCGGTCCGATTTTCAAAAATTTATGAAAATAAAAATGTCAGGGAAATTTTGTTAAAATATTTTGAAGAAGGGTGTGTGGATATATTGCCGGAACTTAATGATTATATCGGAGATGAAATTGTCTCAAATAAAAAAAATATGAAGGCCCCGATAATAAGGAAATGGTTAAATTTGATGCATGATAAGAGCATTGTAGAATTTAACAGGACAAAGGATAAAAAAACAGGGTGGTTTACATACTTCTGGAAAATAAGACCGGACAAAATTGTTGAATTTACGGTCTCGGATATTAACAAGGAAATAGAAGAATTAGAAAAAAAAATAGAAGAAATTAAAGCACATAATTTTGTCTGCGACTGTAAAACATGGACATCCACCGAAGCATTAGAGTCGGATTTTATATGTCATGAATGTGAAAAGGTGATTATGGAAAAAGATAATAACGAATTAATCACGGAAATGGAAAACAAAAAGAAAGTACTCGAGAAAAAAAAAGACGACATTTTGTCCTCACCGTGATTAAAAAATAAATTTACTAACAGATAAATTTAAAATGCCAGCTGATAAAATTTCTATCGGAATAATTGGAGGGACTGGAATATATAATGAGAAAGATAGTAAGGAAACCAAGAAAATAAAGGTCTCAACCCCTTATGGAAGTCCTTCCGATTTGATAACAATCGGAAAATTTAACGGAAAGAAAATCGCATTTATTCCGAGACATGGAAGTAATCATACGATTCCTCCGCACAAAATAAATTTCAGGGCAAATATAATGGCATTGAAAGCATTGGGTGTTGAAAAATTAATTTCGCTGTCTGCTGTTGGAAGTTTGAGAGAAAATTTTAAACCCGGAGATATTGTCCTGTCAGACCAGTTCATTGATTTCACAAAGCAGCGAATTCAGACATTTTATGACGGAAATAGGGTCTGCCATATTTCAACAGCGGAGCCATTTTGTTCGGAATTGAGACGAATAGCAATAGATATTACAAAAAAGTTAAAATTTTCGTTTCATGAAAACGGAACTTATTGCTGTATTGAAGGTCCGAGATTTTCAACGAGGGCGGAATCAAGATTTTTCAGAAATTTTGCAGATGTTATCGGAATGACTATATGTCCCGAGGTTACATTGGCACGGGAAAAAGAGATGTGTGTGCTAAATATTTCAACTGTAACTGATTATGATGTATGGGCAAAAAAACCCGTATCGGTTGAGGATATTATCAAAGTAATGAAGGAAAATAATGAAAAGATCAGGGAAATTTTGAGAAATTTAATAGAAGCAATTCCTGAGAAAAGGCATTGTGAGTGCGGGAAGGCGTTGGAAAATGCGTTTGTTGATTGAAAAATAATCATTCCCCTCCTCAGAAATTTATCCTTGTTTTAAAACTCCTAACCACCACTATCATGGCAGCAAATTCAAAATAGTAAACTATCTGGAAATAACATCAAAGACCTTAAATTTAAGACTGCACGACGCCTTCAGTGGCACATAACCCTGGTTGACATGTTGTAAGGAAACTAAAATTTTTAGACCAATAGTATATTATTATGATATATTCACATAAATTTTACATTAAATTTTTGATAAAATTTGTTTATCCTCCATATCATTATAACCTCACTTCGTTCGGATATTTGCTCATTTCATTCGTAAATGATAGCAAATCTTCATTTTTGGCAATTCCCTTACAACCTGTTGAGCATAATTTCTTAAGTAATTTCACAACCTCAAAATGATTATGTAGATTAAATCTTGCATAAGACTGGAACACTCCAACTTTGATTGTATATGCATCCTTTGGAAGAATTTTAAATAAGTCCTCATCTGTCCAGTCATCACCTATTGCCAATACAAAATCATAATATCCATTCGTAAATTGCATTGCTGCACTGCCTTTATTTACACCTCCGTTCCTGAATTCAATCACTTTGTTTCCCTGCAAAACCTGAATATCTAAATTTGCCATTAAATTTATTATTTCATCCCTAATTTCCTTTGCCTTTTGCGATGCCAGTTCAGGATCGCTTTTTCTGTAATGCCACACTACTGAAAAATCCTTTTCTTCAATAAAAGAATAAGGAACTCTGTCTACATAATCCTGAAGTATGGAAAGTATTTTTGGTTTCCATTTTGTATCTAATTTTCTAATCAGTTTCCATTCACCATCCTTTTCTTTTATATATACACCGTGTTCTGCTACAAATCCAACATTAAAATTTCCAAACCATTCCTGAAGCGTTTTCCTGTCTCTGCCGCTTGTAATTATTACATAATTTTTGTCATCATTTGAAAATTTCCTTAAAATTTCTAAAATTTCATCACCTGGAGTCGCATTTTCAGGACGGTCTGCAAAAGGAACTAAAGTTCCGTCGTAATCCAGAAATATAAGTCGTTTGTTTGCATTAATGTAATCCCTCATCATTATTCTTTCATTGCTCTTCTTCAACAATCTCATTTCAAGACCTTTCTGTTCTTCCTTCATAGATAACAACTCTGAAATAAAATCATTGCCCCATTTAATTATATCGTACCTTCTCAATCTGTCCTGCATAATTTTATTGCGTCTAATCTGCTCTTCCTCAGGCATCTCCAATGACTGCTTTAATGCGTATGCTATTTCTTCAAGGGAGTTTGGATTTATAATAATTGCCTCTCCAAGTTCTTTTGACGCTCCTGCCATCTCACTCAAAATTAAAACGCCTTTTTCATCACTTCTTGTGGCAATATATTCCTTTGCGATTAAATTCATCCCGTCTCTTAAAGGAGTTATTAAAGCAACATTACTAATTGCATAATAAGATGCAAGTATCTCAAAAGGAAGCGATGTGAACTGATAATTTATTGGAGTCCATTTAATGGTTCCAAATTTTCCGTTTATCTTCCCTATATATTCATCAATCTGTCTTTTCATCGTCTGATAATGCTCGACCCCGACACGGGAAGGAACCAAAACCAGAACAAGCACAACTTTATTATGCCATTGCGGATTTTTCTCTAAAAACAATTCATACCCTTGTAAACGATTTATTATGCCTTTTGTATAGTCCAGGCGGTCAATTGACAAAATAATTTTAAAATTTTTCAATGTTGTTTTAATTTTTCCAAAATTTTTCCGGACATTCATGTTGTCAATAGACCTGTTAAATTTATTAAAGTCAATGCCCATCGAAAATACATCGGCTTTAATAACTCTGTCGCTATAAATCTTTCCCATCTCATTATCATATCCGAGAACGCAAATAATTGACCTTAAGAAATGCTGAACATACTCATGCGTATGGAATCCTATGAGATCCGATCCTAACATCCCTTCAAGTATGTCTATTTGCCATTTTCTTGGAAGAAGGCGAAATAATTCATAAGATGGAAAAGGAATATGAAGGAAAAAGCCAATAGAAATGTTTTGTATTTTATCCCTCAAAATCTTTGGGAGAAGCATCAAATGATAGTCATGTATCCAGACAATATCATCTTCTCTTAGAATTTCCATTAATGCGTTGCAAAAAATTTTATTAACATCATTATAAAAATTCCAGTATTCCTCCTTATACTTGACATAAGAAGAGAAGTAGTGGAATAACGGCCATAATGTGCTATTACAAAATCCGTTATAAAAATTTTCCATACTTTTTTCAGGCAGAAAAACGGGATGGTATTTAAATTTTTTAAGTTTATCTTTAACATATTCCTTTTCTTCGTCTCCTACTGTAATTCCGGGCCATCCAACCCACATATAATCACTAAATGCCTCATGTTTGCCCTCCAAATATGTCTTTAATCCAGAAACCAGACCGCCGGGACTTTGCTGAAATTTAAATTTTTCTCCGTTCTTTTTTATTGCTATCGGCAAACGATTTGCAACAATAATCAATCTTCGCCTTTCTTTTCCTTCTTTCATTGTTTTGCATTTTTAAAGTATATATTCCTGACAGGAAATGAAATTTCTATTCCTTCTTTATTGTATCTTGTCATTAATTTTTTAATGAATTCGTGAACAACTAAATATTGGTCAACAAATTTCTCAACCCTTAAAATTATACTGAAATTTATATTTGAGTTACCGAAGTTATTATATCTGATAAAAGGTTCAAAATTTTTAACCGCACCTGGAATATTTTGCTGTATTTCCTTTGCCACTTCAATTGTTATTTTTTCAACTCTTTCTAAATCAGAATTGTAAGAGACGCCGCAAGGCACAACAACCGCCATTTCCTGTTCAGGTGTATAATAGTTTATTATTATGCTTTGCGCCAGTTTTGAATTTGGAATTATGATAATATTATTTTCCAATGTCTTTATTTTTGTAGTTCTCCAGCCAATATCTTTAACATAACCTTTCATTCCATTCTCAAGTTCAACATAATCGTCAAATTTTATCGGCTTATCTGCAATAAGGTGGATTCCTGCAAATAAATTTGATAAAGTATCCTGTAACGCTAAAGCAACTGCTAATCCGACGATTCCCAAACTTGCTAAAAGAGGAGTGATTTCAATATTAAAGACCCCTTGTAAGATTAGCATTAATGCAATCGCATATATGAATCCATAAATAATTTTTCTGAGCAGAGGCATAAATGCTTTATCAACATTTCCATTTGTGTTTAAAGAGAATTCACCGTCATACCACCTAATAACAGCATCCAATATTCTCGTAACAAAAAAAGTTCCGAGCAAAATATATATAGATGTAAAAATTTTGTCAATTACATACTGATAATTTGCAAGTAGTTCTATTCTTAACAGTCCGAGATACAATCCGATAAAAAATATGATAAGAATTATGGGTGTTTTTGCTGTCTTTAAAATTTCATCATCAAGTGTTGTCCTCGTTCTTTTTACAATTTTGGTAAAAATTTTTTCAAGTATAAAAAAGACAAGATACGCAATAAATAGAAAAATTCCTGTTATTATTAAAGCAATTACTATGTCCATATAATTTTCAATACCAAACATTTTAAATTTTTGATTATATTATGACTTACTCAGTTTTAATGTAAATGGTTATGTGCCCTATAAAAGTAGGCCACTTATATTTCTTGTAAATTATCAATTAAATTTTGAAGATTAAATAAAAATGACTCTTATTTAATAATACGTGATTAACTATATTTGTTATAGATTATATTTGAAATGAAAACGAAAAAAAAGCATCATGTATCTTACTGAAGAGGATTGCCTTGAAATGATTAAGAGTATCACGCTATTAAAAATATAAGCATACTTTTTTCATTTTTAGCCATTAATTTAATTAAATTTGTAACTATTCAACCACCCAAAAAATTACGGGTAAATTTTTTGATTTTTACGCTCACTTCGTTCGTGCATTTTAAAATCTTTGAGATTTTAAAATTGTATTTTTTGAAATTTTACGCTCACTTCGTTCGTGCATTTTCAAACAAGTTTGAAAATCGCAGGTATTAAAAAATATTTGAAATATTTTTTAAGATTGAAAATTTATTTATAAATTTTCAGTAAATTTTTGTACCCTCTGAATAGTTAATTAAATTTTAAATTAAATTAATGGCCTACTTCTATTTGGCACTCAACCCAATAATTTTAAATTTACCTGTTTTTCATCTTATTCCCAGAAAAAACAAAATTGTCGGAACTAACAGAACTCCCATCGCATGCGTTCTGTTTACATTGCCAAATATTGAAATCAGCCCGATACACATACCAATTAAGGCAATAAATATTCCATAAATTCCTGTAAGAACAAAAAGCGCAACACAAATCAGCACAAACGAGGATATATTTAAATTTCTACTGTTTACCCGTCCTGTCCATTTCACCGCAATTTTAGAGGTCTTATGAAAAAGCACAACGGCAAAGAACGAAACAAAAAGGATAATTCCGATAAACAGCAAAATTTCCCCGAAAGATATATCCATAACCGAATCAATCATAACTGCCACTCCGCTGCGCGCATTTCCTATTGTATAAATTGCAATCAGCGAAAATATGCTGTCTGATAAATTTATTGCAGAAACAGAAATCATAAAAGCTCCGACACTGTTTCCGAAGACAATTGCCATCAACGTTCCTATCTGCGAAGCACTTATTCCCGGCAATGTTCCAGCGAGCATTCCCGCAAAGGCACCCAAAAATCCTGCCGTGTAGAAATTTTTGTCCGGTTTTGCCGTCGCCTTTGGAAGTTGTGAAATTTGTTTTCCTTTTTCATAAGTAATGACATTAACGAGCAGTGTGCTTAATCCGAACAGCCCCGCAAATACGGGAAACAAAACCTGCGAAGATGAGAAAAAATTTAAATTTAACGCGAGCAGTCCAAAATATCCCGAAAGCACAAACACAAAAAGAGCGGTTAAAATTTTGTAAATTTTTCTTTCATACAATAACAGAGCAGCAACAACTATGATGAGAACAAACACAATAAAATTTCTTGACGCCTCGTAAATAGCAGGAAGAAACAGGAATGCAAAAACCGCCAGAATTAAAGCAAAGAACAATCCGAATATTGCCCCGAATAAGGTAAAGTATGCGGCATCCATTGCTTTGCCTTCCAAAATTAAACGTTGGGCCGGAAGCAAACTTAATGCTGTTTCCTCCTGCGGAGCGCCGAGAAACAGCGTCGGGATAAATTCCATAAACTGATGAACGATCATTGCTGAGATTAAAATAACTGCAAACTCCAAAGGCAGTAATCCCAGAGTCGGAAGCAAAGAAATCATAATAATTGCAACATTATTTACATGAAAGCCAGGAATTAGTCCTGTAATAAAGCCGATTATTATGCCAATAAAAGCAAAAAGTATAAATTCAAATAACATTTTTAAAATTGAGGAAGGTAAACTGAGTAAGTTCCAATCAAAATTTCGTATAATAATCTCGTATAATAATCTGCAGTAGAAACGAACTCGGATAAATTTATTTTACCTTTATTTGTCCTTTCTTCTTTTCTACATTTAATAATTTAAATTTTTTCGTAACTATTCAGCCACCCAAAAAATTACGAGTAAATTTTTTGATTTTTTTGTATTTTTTGAAATTTTCGTAGGTAAATTTTTGTACCCTCTGAATAGTTACTTACATTTTTTCTAAATATTATTTTTATTTTTTACCATTTTTATTTTTATTTTTATTTTAGGTAGTGCTAAGCAAGTAATGATAAAATTTAATATTTAAACCAAAATTCAATAATGGGAAAGGTTAAAATACATAAAATTGTTACAAAACATCATTACATCTTTATCACTACTATATTATGTACTTGCTCTCCGCACTCATCAGGATTAAATGAAACGAATGAAGCGAAAAATTTATTGTATTGCAATTTCCATCAAATTGCTTTCTTTTTATTTAAAATTTTGATGAAAATACAAATTATTTACGCGCAGATTCTGCATTCGATGCAGAGTTTCGAATCGATTTTCAATCCGGCGGCATTCATTCGCATCGCGTTCTTCGGGCACACGCCGACGCATCCGCCGCAGAGAAGGCATTTGTTTCTATCGATGTTTGGTATCATCCTACCATTTGTTATCTGCTTTTGATTGTTTTGCACGGCTGCCGGCGCCTTTTTTCTGCAGTTCCCACTTCCCCCGCAGAGTTCGCCTCCTTAAAATCCTTCAGCGGAATGCCGAATCTCCGCTCAATTTCGGTGCGGTATGTCGGCCCGCCGTTGTATGCGCAGAACGGGATGAGGCGCCCGTCCGGCGTAACCTGGTGTATTCCGCATCGCTTCACTCTTTCGATGTCGTAGTTGTATGAATCCTGGAAATGCATGACGCCGACAAGCAGGGAATTCCATGAGAACTTTATCAGGGCTTGGTAGTCGTTAAACAGCACGGAACGAATCATCGCCTTTACATCCAATCCAGCGGGCCCCTTCTTCTGGTCTATGTGGCGCAGCACCTTTCCAGAGTTGAGCAGCAGGCGCATTCTGGCGAAGCGGGAGCCGCGTATTCTCGCCGCAAGTTGCATCACGTCGGACATAAATCCTTCTACGTCAACGAATTGAGTTATCGGGATTATCTTTGGATTATTGTCCCTGCCGCCGCCAATATGTGCGCCGCCTGCATCGCTGGCGCCTTTCTGGCTTTTCTCCACGAAAATGTAGGTCGCCATTCCGCAGTGCGGGTGCGTCGTAAAAGTAATCTGCGGCTTTCCGGCAACGGACGCGACAAGTTCGGAGATGGGAGCAACCACAGGAACCGGATAGAAGTCGCTCCGCTTGATTACGCCGTTGGTGTGCTTTTCGATTGCGGCGCACACATCAGGTATGGTGAAGCGCTGGCGCTCCCTTTCTTTCATTGAAATGCGTCCCGTGAAGGCTATGGGCTGGTAGTTTATCCCGCGCACCACGTCGCTGTTCTGGATTGCAAAATCGAATATCGCGCCTATCTGGTTGTCGTTCACCGTCTTAACTATCGTCGGGACTAGCACGGTGCTGAGCGTGGACTTCCTGCAATTCTCTATCGCTTTTTTCTTGACAGCCAGCAGGCGCCTGCCGCGCAACTTCATATATACTTCATCATCCAGACCGTCGAACTGCAGGTACGCTGTATTCAGTCCGGTGTTTACCATTTTCTGCACGAACGCCGGATCCTCCGCCATTTTCAGTCCGTTCGTCGCTACCTGTATATGGCGGAATCCCATCTTCGACGCGGTTTTGAGTATCTCAAGAAAATCGGGGCGCACAGTCGGCTCCCCGCCCGAAAACTGGACGGCAGCAGCAGGCACCGGGCGGTTCCCGCGCAGGACGCGCATCATTCCCACTACTGTTTTGAAGTCCGGTTCGTAAACATATCCGGAGGCGTTTGCGTTGGCGAAGCATATCGGGCAGCGCAGGTTGCAGCGGTTCGTCAAATCGATGTTTGCAAGAAGGGTGTGGGTCAGGTGTTCGTCGCAAAGCCCGCAGTCGAAAGGGCACCCGTCCGTCACAGGCATCCGCGGATTTGAAACTCCTTGTCCGTCGTATGCGAACTTCTCCGCCTTGAGATACATCGCGGCGTCCGACCAGTAAACGTCTGAAAAGCGTCCGTGCTCCGGGCATTCTTTCTCAATGAGCGCCTTGCCATCGCGCTCGAAAACGCGCGCCTGAACAATCTTTCCGCATTCCGGGCAGAGCGACTGCGTTTCCTTGGGAAGCCCTTTCATGATTGTAGAATGTTGATTGCGGATTGCAGAATTCCGGCTTCGCACTTTCGATTGGCTCATATTTCTTAAAGAGTGATTAATTATATTTGTTGGCTCATATTTCTTAAAGAGTGATTAATTATATTTGTTATAAATTA
>JAGTWP010000051.1 GCA_018260755.1 Candidatus Altarchaeum sp.
TTACACAAGAATACGATCTACTTTATAAGTAGATTATTATAGCAGTCTAATTTATTACAACTTTTATAAATAAATTGGTTTTTGATAAAATTTTTTACTAAAAATTTTTTAAAATGAAAATATTTCTAAATTTTAAGAATTATGAGACAACAACAGGGCAAAATGCAATAAATCTGGCGAAGATATGTGATAAATATCAAAAAGAGGTCGTTGTAATTCCACAAACGACTGATATTTATTTAATTAGCAAAACGGTAAAGAATAAGGTATTTGCACAGCATGCGGATAATATCAAATTCGGAAGCCACACAGGCTTTATTTTGCCTGAATCAATAAAAGAGGCAGGTGCAAGAGGGTGTCTGATAAACCATTCCGAACACAGATTAAAGCTTGCAGATATTGAAGCATTAGTTGAAAAGATGAGAAATTTAAATTTGATTTCGGTTGTATGTACAAACAATGTAGGTGTAAGTGTTTCGGCTGCCGCATTAAATCCGGACTTCATTGCCATTGAACCCCCTGAATTGATAGGAAGCGGAAAAGCCGTATCAAAAGAAAATCCGAAAATAATAACAGATACAATAAATAAAGTAAGAAAAATTAACGGAGATGTTAAAATTTTATGCGGGGCGGGAATAAGCAACGGCGAGGATGTCAGGGCGGCAATAAAATTAGGCGTTGATGGGGTATTGCTTGCATCGGCATTTACAAATGCAAAAAATCCGGAGATTGTTCTGGATGATTTGGTTTCGGGATTGGATTAAATTCAAAAATTAAACCGCTTTCAAGATATGCTGATTTTGTGGCAACGAAATTTTTTAAATTAAATATATTTAAAACCCATTGGCGTCAACTTAAGGAAAATACCTTTCATAATCTAATGTGTTTACATTAACAAAAATCATAAGTCCTGCTAATATTTCGCATTATTTTAACAAAAATTTCAAATACTAGAAAATCTTAAGTTGATGCATATGATCAAAAGATTATGGATAAAACTTCAGAAGCAACAAAAGGAAACAAGATTACTTATGATGAAATAATTGAATAGTAATTTCACCCCTGTTTTGTTCGGAGATTTCACATCTTACGATTTTAAATCGTGTTTAAATTTTTGTGTTCTTAATATATTTGCTTAATTTATTTGCATTATTTTTATCTTATTTTTATACTAACTTTTTATCAAAAATGACATTCGGTTTTAAATGCGGGATTGAAATTCATCAGCAACTTGACACGCACAAATTATTTTGCAGTTGTCCCTCGGTATTGAGAGAAGACGAACCGCAAATTATTGTAAGGCGAAGGATGCGGGCGGTTGCCGGAGAGACAGGAGAAGTAGATAAAGCAGCAATGCAGGAGGTCTTAAAAAACAGGGAAATTGTTTATCAGGCATACAAGGATACAAACTGCCTGGTTGAGGTTGATGAAGAACCACCGCACAATATAAATGAAGAAGCACTAACGCTCGTGTTAAAATTTTGCCTGTTAGTCGATGCTCATATCGTTGATAAAATTCAGGTTATGAGAAAGACGGTTATTGACGGTTCAAATACATCTGGCTTTCAGAGAACATGCTTAGTTGGCTATGATGGTAAAATTTCAACCTCACTCGGAGATGTGACAATAACATCTATATGTCTTGAAGAAGATGCCGCCAGAAAGATCTCAGAAAGTGAAGATGAAATAATTTACAGGGTTGACCGGCTTGGAATTCCATTAATAGAAATTACCACCGATGCATCAATTCAAAATCCGCAGCACGCAAAAGAAACTGCTGAAAAAATAGGCACGATTTTGCGAACACTTAAAGTTAAAAGAGGGCTTGGAACAATAAGACAGGATGTTAATGTTTCCATAGAAGGCGGGGCAAGGGTTGAAATTAAGGGGTGTCAGGAGTTAAATTTAATTCCGAAAATTTTGGAATATGAGATTAAGCGACACGAAATGCTTATTTCAGTTAAGGAAGAACTTAATGCAAGAAAAGCAAAATCCGGGGACTTTGAAGAAAATTTTGTTGATTTCGGTGAAATTTTTAAGGACACGAAATGTAAGGTTGTAACTAATGCAATTCGGAGTAATAAAGTTATTTACGGCTTGAAATTGAAAAATTTTTCCGGCTTAATAGGAAGTAAATTTTGCGGCATCAGCAAAGAACCTCGTCTTGGAAAAGAAATTTCCTGCTATGTTAAGACGGGAACAAAACTGAAAGGACTATTCCATTCCGATGAGCTGCCTAATTACGGAATAACCGAAGATGAAATAGAAAAAGTGAGAGAAATATTGAATTGTAATGAGAATGACGGATTTATTTTAATAGCGGGTGATAAGGAAGATGTTCTGAAGGGATTAAAAATTACGGTGGAAAGAGCAAAAATGACTTTGCTTGGTGTTCCTGAGGAAACACGAAAGGCGGTTGAAGAAGAAACAGAATATATGCGACCTTTGCCGGGTGCCTCAAGAATGTATCCTGAAACAGATGTTCCGATGATTGAAGTTAGTAATAATTTTATTGAAGAAATAAGGAAAAATTTACCCGAATCACCTGATTCAAAATTTGAGCGATATGCTTCTATTGTCGGGAAGGAACTGGCAAATCAGTTGCTTCATTCAAAAATTTCTGGTATGTTTGACAAATTTACAGAAAAATTTAAAGCCAAGCCCTCTGCAATTGCAGGTCTTTTGCTCTCAACACCAAAGGAAATAAAGAAAAAATATAATATTGATTTTGATTTTAGTTCCGAAGAAAATTTAAATTTATGCGATAAGGTAATAGAACTTATTGAAAGAGGAAAAATTTCTTATTCATCGGTTTCTGAGATTTTTTACTATGCAAAGAAGGAAAATAAGGATATTGAAAGTATTATTAAAGAAAAAAATCTGGGGCTGGCAACAAGGGACGAAATTTTAAATATTGCAAGAGAAATTATAGCAAAGGATGCAAGTATATCAGCAAATAAAGAAAAATTTAAGGGAACGATAATGGGAAAATTTAAGGGAAGGGCAAATATTGAGGATGTTAAAGAGGTTGTTGAAGAGGTTGTTAAGGAGTTATAATGTCTGAATTCTTAAAATTCAGGTATTAAATTTATTAATTTAAATTGTCCCTCTTGCAAATTCGCTTGGTTCATTAAATTTAAGAAATCATCCCCAAGCTGCTGACAGGGAAAATGAAAACTTCAAACCCCGCCATACAAACACAAGAGGGTATATAAGTAGGGTATATAAGTATATAATTTATTATAAAGTGTTATTTTTTTATAAAGTGTTATTTTTTATAGTCTATCAACTTTGTTTGTGACTTTAAAATTTCTTCAGCCATTTTTTTACCTTTATCTGTAATAATAAAATGTGCCCTTTCTGTTCTTACTATGTATCCCTGTTTTACATATCTGTAAAATTTACATTGGATTTCATTATTTGAAATGTTTTCTTTTTTGGTTATCCGCTTAAATAAATTTACCGTGAGCCCTTCGAAATATTCTCCCTTTTTTATTTGTATATTGTAAAGGTCAATCAGGTAGTTCCATGACTCTTTTTTCATTTTTAGTATTTTTCAGTATTTTTCATCAGTTGTTTGATGTCATTTAAAAATTTTTTAATATGCGTCCTTTTTGTGTGAGGCATAATGACAATTCTTGCGTATCCTTTTGATGTCTTTGATATTATCCAGCCGGTTTCAACTAACTTGTTATAAATTTCTTTTCTGATATTAAAATTTAATATATTCATTGTTGGATTTAAAATTTCAATGCCGAGGTTTTTTAGTCCTTCTGCCAGATATTTTGTATTTTCCATACACTCCTTAACTATTTTGATGTATCCATCTTCCCCCAAAAATTTTAAACATGCATAACAACCTGCCGCTGAACCCCCTGAAAATGTGCCGAGCAGTCGTTCATGCTTTCCCTGCAGATACGAAGCATTGACTGAAAATTTCGGCTCTTTTCTGAATAAGAGCATACCTGATGGAATTATATTCATTCCCATTTTGTGAGGGTCTAAAGCGATTGAATCAACACCTTTAATGCCAAAGTCAAAATTTCTTACATTATAATTTAATTTTCTGATAAAAGGAATTACAAATCCTCCGAATGCCGCATCAACATGCAGGTAAATTTTATTAACCATACAAATTTGTGCAAGTCCTTCAATATCATCAATACTTCCGTATTCTGTTGTTCCGGCAACACCAACAACAGCAATTGTGTTCTTATTTATTAAATTTTTTACCGAATTTAAATCAACGCAAAAATTTTTATCAACAGATGCCTTTTTAACCTTAATGTCCATTAAAAACGAAATTTTATCAAATGAAAAATGAGATGTCTCGGGAACGATAATTTCTTCCGGCACCATTTCTTTTTCTCCGCTTTCTTTCATTGCCTCTCTTTTTCTTGCCCTTGCTTCCATAATTGTAAGTATGTTTGATTCTGTTCCCCCTGATGTTATGAATCCATACGGCTGATTTAAATTTAAAAGGTCTCCGACCCACCTGATACAGACCTTTTCTATTTCTATTGCACCTTCACTTATCCGTTTATCCCCTAAATTTGTTTCTTTAAAAATTTTTCGTGCTTCTTCTGCAATTTTAAGCGGCTTTGTGCACATAGATGATAAAATTTTTCCGCTTGAAAAAGAGACATCCTTTTTGTGAAAATTTCGCAGTTCGGTTAAAATTTCCTTCTCTTTGGTTTCCTCTTGTTTGGTTTTCGTTTGTTTGTCGTTCTGTATTTTCATTTTTATTTTTAAGTAGTTTTGTGCTCTGTTTCAAAATTTTCAACCGCAAGAGCAAAGAATTCCTCTGCTTCGGTTTGAGCTTTTGCTGCAAATATTAATTTGGAATATTAGAATTAAAATTTACTGTAAATTTAGTTTATAATTTTCCTTTTCAATTAGGTATTTCTGGATATTTTTCTCTGATTTTATCTGTGCTATTCCCCCTCTGTATTATTCAATTCTATGAATTGCATCAGAATTCCGAACGAAGTGAGGTGATGAAACAACATTGTTATGTAACCTTTTTGTTTTACCTCTTTAAAAATTTCATTGCGAATAAGATATAACGAAATCGTTATATAACAAAACTGTTATATCAATTACAATGAAAAAACAAAGAAAAAAAGAATAACTACCTTTAACAACAAAAGTATAACAAAACTGTTATATAACAAAACTGTTATATAACAAAACCGTTATGTTTGTGTTTCATTTCCATCGGGATTTAAGGGGACTTTGCACACTCCTGTATCATTATTACAATCGCTTTCGTTTGTCTCATTCGTTGCAGTGTTTGTAGTGTTCTCCTTTTCGTTTCCAATGCATCCGCTCATCAAAACCAAGCCAATGAGCAACATACCAACCAAAACCAACATCATGTATTTTTCCTTCATTTTAAATTTATTTTAAATTATTGTTTATAAATTTGGATTATTGCTTTTAAATTTTAACCAAATTTTCATTGCCGAATTGTTTGAATTTACCGCCACGACAAATTTTACATATTTTCTGAAAGTCAATACATTCTTCGCAACACCGTCTCCCGCACAACGGACAAGTATGCAAATTTCCTGCAAATTTCCCGCAAATATCACAAATTCCCGCAAACATTATAAAATTTTAAAAATTTATTCGTTCCGTTTCAGATTTTTTGTCCGCAAATTTCAATATCCAACAACCTCTTTTTAACTCCCCTACATTTACTATTCTCGTTTTTCCTATGAAGTCCTCTTTCCCGTAACATTCATGAACATGCGAGCATAAATTTATTTCCGGCTGAAATTCCTCAACTATTTTTCTTATTGCACTGCTTCCGACATGCAAACTATTGGTTATATCGCACTTTGTATTTAAAGGCGGACAATGTGTTAATAAAATTTTTCTGTCTGATTTTGCTTCCTCAAACAATTTCTTTAAATTTTCATAAATTTCATCTTCTTCATATTCAAAAGGTGTGCCAAAAGGTGTTATATTTGACCCGCCAAAAAACAAGAAGTCTACATTTATTCCTTCAACATTTCCTGTTTTGTTATGCTTATTTGCTTTAAATTGAGCAAAAATTTTTAAAATTTCTCTGCTGTCGCAATTTCCCGGAATTGCATAAATTTTTGCGTGAAGTGCAAGCATATTTAAAAAATTTTCAATATTTTCTAAACTTCCTACTTTTCCGTGCGGAGAAAAATCCCCTAATACGAAAATTTCCGAAATATTTCTTTCCTGCAAAATTCTTTGAATCTTTTCATATACAAAATTTCCGTGAATATCTGCGATGATTAAAATTTCCCTGTTCATACTGCAATGACAAAATTTTGTCCGTTTTTAAAATTTATGTTGTTCCTTCTTTCCGCAAATTAAAATATTGAAATTTTCTTCAATAAAATTTACTGCTTTTTCCCTATCGGCTTTTTACTTCAAGGTGGTTTAAAAAGGCGATAAGTTGCGATATTCCTATGCTGTTCCTTCCTCCCACGAGTTCAAATATTTTATCTGTTCTTCTGTAAGTTTATCGATCTCAATATTCATTGTTTTTAATTTCAGGGCGGCTACCCTTTTATCAATTTCTTCGGGAATTTTATGGACGCCTTTTTCCATTTTATGTTCTGCAATATATTGGACACCCAACGCCTGATTTGCAAAACTCATATCCATTACCTCGCTCGGATGGCCTTCGGCAGCAGCAAGATTAACTAACCTTCCTTCCGCAAGCAAATAAATTTTCCTCCCATCCTTCAAAACGAATTTTTCCGTATTATCTCTTATCGTTTTCCTGCTTACCGACATTTTTTCCAGATCCGGAATTTTTATTTCATTGTTAAAATGTCCTGCATTTGCAAGTATTGCTCCGGACTTCATCCCTTTCATATGCTCCCCGCGAATAACATTTAAGTCCCCTGTTGTCGTAATAAAAATATCACCGAAATGTGCCGCATCATCCATTTTCATAACTCTGTATCCGTCCATAGCGGCCTCAAGTGCTTTAACAGGATCAACCTCCGTAACAATAACATTTGCTCCCAAACCGTTCGCCCTCATCGCTACGCCTCTGCCGCACCATCCGTAACCTGCAACAACAACATTTTTACCCGCTATCAAAACGGATGTCGCTCTTAAAACCCCGTCTAATGATGACTGTCCTGTTCCATACCTGTTATCAAAAAAATGTTTTGTCATAGCATCATTTATATCAAGAATGCCGTATTTTAATGCATTATCCTTTTCCATTGCCTGTAATCTTACTATTCCTGTTGTTGTTTCCTCGCATCCGCCTTTAATATTTTTGATTAATTCGGGTCTTTCTTTATGGATTACCGTTACAAGATCGCATCCGTCGTCAACAGTAATATCCGGATTATGGTCAAGAACATCATTTATACATTCATAATATTCTTTTGTTGATAGTCCTCTCCATGCATAAACATTAACTCCTTCACTCGCCAGTGCCGCCGCAACATCATCATGTGTTGATAACGGATTACAGCCGGCAATGACAACCTTAGCCCCGCCTGCAATTAGTGTTTTGACGAGAACTGCTGTTTCCTTTGTCACATGTAAAGAAAATCCGACTGTTAAATTTTTTAACGGTTTTCTCTTTTCAAATTCCTTTTTTATTTCCATCAGAACAGGCATGTGATCTTCCGCCCATTCAATCTTGTTCTTTCCGCTTTCTGCGAGATTTATATCCTTTACTTTATAGTCGTTTTTAGACATTTTCAAATTTTATTAAATTTTTATTAAATTTTTATCAGGTAAAATTTTATTAATGCGGATGAGGTTTTATTAAATTTTTATTATATGAAATTTTATTAAATTTTTATTTCCTTAAATTTCCTTAAATTTTTAAATTTGTCCCTCTACCGCGAGCATCTGTTATCATTTTTTTATCTAACAGCGATTATAGTGAGGGTTTTATTTTTGTTCCCTTGATTTAACACCTGCGGTCATCTGAAAACTTTTTTGTTTCTATCGGCAAGTTGACCTAATCAAGGGCGCAGTTAAAATTGTATTTATAATTAAAATTTAAGGTAAAAAATTTAAGATTAAAAATTTAGAGGCTGTTTAAAACTCTGTTGGTAAAAAATAGTTTTAACCTCGCTAACGCTCGAATATTTCAAAAACTTCGTTTTTGAAATTATCAAAAATTTGTTCATTTTAATTTGATTTTGCTATTTTTTTAATTTAAAATTTGTTTTTGAGCAAAAAATATTTTGTTTTGAGCAAAAAATTGTGTGAAAAAGTTAAAAATATGTTTTTTTATCGTTATATAAAGTATGATAATCCTTTTGGTAGTGATAAAGATGTAATGATATTTTGTAACAATTTTATGTATTTTAACCTTTCCCATTATTGAATTTTGGTTTAAATATTAAATTTTATCATTACTTGCTTAGCACTACCTAAAATAAAAATAAAAATAAAAATGGTAAAAAATAAAAATAATATTTAGAAAAAATGTAAGTAACTATTCAGAGGGTACAAAAATTTACCTACGAAAATTTCAAAAAATACAAAAAAATCAAAAAATTTACTCGTAATTTTTTGGGTGGCTGAATAGTTACGAATATTTATTTTAAATATCTGATTTTAAATATCTGATTTTGAATATTTATTAGACATGTTGCAAAATAACTTTTTTACCTTTGAATTTTATTGGTTTTCACCTTTAAAATTTTTAATTTGCAACAACTCTATTGTTATGATATATTCACAACAAATATAAATTTTTTCAATCTTAAAAAATAAATTTTTTAGATGGTTTATATATTGTTATGATACGAAATACCGCATAAACGTTATTTAACAACAACTCTATTGAACTTTTGTGTTTTGCATTTTATAGTGTATTTGAACTTGGATTTATATTTGAGTTTGTGCTTGAATTTTAAAATTTGCAAAACTTCAACAATGTATTTTATCTCCATCAGTGAAAATCAACATAAGAGCGAAAATATTTGAAATATTTTTAAGATTGAAACTTTATTTATAAATTTTCAGTAAAATTTTGTCACCTCACTTCGTTCGGAGATTTACAAAATGCTTTGCATTTTGTAAGATTGAAAATCTGAATATTTTCAGTATTACAAAATGTTCCAA
>JAGTWP010000052.1 GCA_018260755.1 Candidatus Altarchaeum sp.
TTTGGTGAACACCTCATGGACACTGGTTTCAAATTCTTCGTGCTTGCCAAACAACACAATTGAATGGAATTACGCGAGAACGCAATACGACAGCAACACCTGCAATGAAACCGCAAATGTAACTTATAACATGACGAATTACACAACCTGTGATTACTGCACTCCAAATTTGGTGAATACATCCTGGAGCGGCTGGCACAATATAATTGCGTGTAGATCTAACAACACAGTATTACAAGAGAGAAATATAACTCAATACGACGCTAATTCCTGCGCAGCAAACCAAACATTCTTTGAGCATCGGGAAGTTTCATGCGTTTACTGCACACATAATTATACATATTACAAGGATGGCGATGGTGATAATTATGGAAACTTAACAGATAATCTCACAACTTGTAATACAACCATTCCATCGGGTTATGTTACAAATAATACTGATTGTAACGACACCAACTTAGATGTAAATCCCGGAGCGCCGGAAATCTGCAACAACATTGACGACAACTGCAACAGTCAGATAGATGAAGGTAATTTTTGCTTATCTTATATAAACTTAATCAAAACAGCAAATGCAACGCAAATTAATGCGGGCGAAAGTATAACCTATTATTACAATCTCACAAATACAGGAAATCTAAATTTAACAAACATAATTGTCAGCGATGATAAATGTTCTCCTGTTATTTGTCCAAAGAATACATTGGCAGTTAATGAGTCAGTGATTTGTAACTGTTCAGACATATTAATTCAGACAACAATAAATATTGCAAATGTCAATGCCGTACTCCCAAATGGGAATATCATAAATGCAAATGATACGGAATATGTTGCTGTTAGCAATGTCACATGGTCAAATATAAGCAGCGATTCAAACATTACAAATTCAAATGTGACTTATTCAAATGTTACTAATTCAACCGCAGAAAATAGCAATGTTTCAGGCAGCAATATTTCGGACTCAGCCATACGCAACTCAAAGGTAAGCAACTCAACAGTTAATAATTCTACAATAATTAACTCAGTAATTCCTAACGGGGCAATAATAATCAATTCGGAGATAAATAACAACATAGTAGGTAATGGAACGATAATCTTTACATTTCCATATCTTTGCTGTAATGGGTCCGATTCCGGTTGTGGTATAAACAACATAACCATAAATAATAGCAAAATTTATATAAATGGCAACATATCATCAAATATATCTCTAAATATTAGTAATCTGGAAAATATTTGCTTTTTAACATGTGGAACTTCCTGTCCAACAAAATTTGCAAAAATATCCATAAAGAAAACATCAAGTTCAAATAACGTTGTTGCAGGAACATCTGTAATTTATTACTACAATATTACAAATACAGGATATATTTCTTTATTCAATATAAACATGAGTGATAATAAATGCAGCAATGTTAGTTGTCCGAACACAACATTAGCATCAGGTCAAAATATGACCTGCAACTGCACGGCTTTAATATATCAGACAACAACAAATATTGCCAATATTACTGCATCAACATCTTTTAATACGACAGTTTCTGCAAATGCATCTCTTACAACTAATGTTATTGTTCAGGATACATCATCTGGTTCGCCATCTCCATTATCTACACCGCAAACTCAAACCACAAACATCATACAAAATATATCTCAGGAAAATATTTCAGGAGGAAAAGGAAAAGGCAGACAAAATCTCTCTGAAGGTCTCCATGAGAATGTTACAAATATTACAAAAGAGAAAGAAGAGTGTGTAAATTGCGGAAAATACTATCCATCATGGCTTAAAGATGGCTTAATAGAAACAAATAAAAAAGAAGAGGGAGAAAAAGGGGAAAATGCAACATCTCCAAACGGCAAATCAGAAAATATTTCTTTATCTCTTCAAAAAGGAGAAAATGCGACGAATATTTCATCTAAACCTTCTACACTTTATCAGGATAAAACAAAACATGGACGGTCGGATAAAGGCGCGCTATGGTGGTTATGGATTATTCCCCTGATATTGTTGATTTTATCGCTGTATCTGTTACTAAGAAAGAGGAATGTCTTACTTGACTCTTATGTTTTGAAGGAGACAAATTTGAATGCTGCAATTAAATTTTTGAGAAAGAAAGGATACTCAAAAATATACCTGAATGAAAATTTGCTCATATCACAATATGGTATTAAAGAACATATTATAAAACAAGACTTGAGAAAATACATCATTGATGATAAACATACCTACGATGACACATATATTATCTCAAAGGCAAAAAGAGAAAAAATAACTGTTGCCACTATTGTTGCCAGAAGACATATTTTTGAAGAAAAAGGAATAAGTGTTGAAATTATAGCTCATTAGCACGATGAAATTTTTGTTTCTTTTAACTGTAATTTACCTGTAATTTTTTACAAATGATTTTTGTACTTGTTTAGCTAATTGGATTTTACTGAAAACCATACTGAAACCTATGGGGTTTTAATCTTTAAAAATCTGTAAGATTTTTAAATACCGAAAATCTACAAGATTTTCAATCTTTTAACGCTCATATACCTATTATCATTAGACATGTTGCTAATTAATTTTCAACATATTGTTATGATATATTCACAACAAATATAAATTTTTTCAATCTTAAAAAATAAATTTTTTAGATGGTTTATATATTGTTATGATACGAAATACCGCATAAACGTTATTTAACAACAACTCTATTGAACTTTTGTGTTTTGCATTTTATAGTGTATTTGAACTTGGATTTATATTTGAATTTGTGCTTGAATTTTAAAATTTGCAAAACTTCAACAATGTGTTTATCTCTATCAGTGAAAATCAACATAAGAGCGTCTTTTAAACCCAACTTCACCTCGTTAAATGTAATTTTACTTGTAATTTTTTAAGGCCCCTCTGTGCTTTGTAGTTTCTAATTTTTTATCCGATACTTTAATCCCCTTCTGATATTTGTTGCTATCAAGTTCGCATCGAACTTTGAGTCCTTTTCCAGTTGTCGTAGCAGCGATTAATTTCACAATAACTTCGTGGCTCACAAGTGGTTTCCCTCGCCAGTTCTGAGTAATGAATGAGAATAAAGGGAGGTTCAATCTTATTCCACTTACTTGTTCCGGGGGGAAAATGACAAACCGAAATTGAAATGCCTGTTTCGTTCGCCAATTTTTGTAATTCCTATTTCCAAAGCTTTATACGATACCTATTACTTCCACCACCGTCAGCTGTGATAAGCAACTGTTTCGCTTTGGAATACCTCTGTTTGCCCATTGAGTGCCACCATCGGTGGATGCTCTCCACCGCAAACTCAGCAGGGTTATGTTTTATATTCTATCTTTCTGAAAAAACAGCTCCTGTTTCCCGTATGACATGCCGCCCCAACCTGTTCAATTTTATAAAGTATTGCATCCCCATCGCAGTCAATATAAATTTCTTTAACAAACTGAAAATGCCCGCTCGTTTCACCTTTTAGCCATAACTCCTTTCTGCTCGTTGAAAAGTAATGAACCTTTCCCGTTTCAAAGGTCTTTCTTACAGCTTCATCATTCGCATAAGCAACCATTAAAATTTCGTTTGTTTTATAATCCTGTGCTATTAATGTGTATAAATCAAAATTGTCAATTTTCCTCTTTTTCAGCAATTTTAAAATTTCTAATACATTTGATATTTTTATGGTTTCCATTTTGCTCAAATTTTATAAATTTTTAAATTTACTATTTTATTATTTAAATTTATTGTGTCCGAAATGAACAAGCAATTCAATATTTAAATTTTTCACATCACTTAATTTTATATCACATGCCCCATAAGTCGGGTCAATAAATATAATTGTCTTTGCTTGTGTTTTGGTCTCTATTTCACCCGCGATCTGGACGGCAGACCTTTTAAGCCCTTCGGGAAACTGCAATCCTACAAGTTTAAAATTTCCCTTATTTATTTTTTCTATAATATTTTCAATTTCAAAATCATAGCGATTATTGTTATCCTCCATTTTGTAATAAATTACAAATTCTTAATTAAATTTAAAAGTAAAAGATGTTTTGCCCGATTTGTGGAAAGGAAAGCAAAGGAATATGTAAAGAGTGTTATCTCAAAAAGAATCCTATAAGCATAGGAAATTTTCAACTTATTGTTTGCAAGAAATGCGGAAAAATTTTTCCCGAAATTGGCGAGAACGAGGAAAATTTAAAGAAAATAGTCCGTAAAAATATATTTTCCGGTGAAATGGTTAAAATAAATGATTTTAAAATAAGTTATTCAAAAGACGAAAAATTTGAAAAATTTATGAATATAAAAGTAGTCCTTTTCTGTGAATATCAGGATGAAAAATTTGAAAATGAGCAAAACATAAAAGTTAGAGTTATAAATACGCCCTGCAAATCATGTTCAAGAAAGTCCGGACATTATTGCGAAGTTGTCTTACAGTTAAGAGGAGACAGGGAAAAAATCAAAGAAACATACGGAAAAATAGATCAAATTTTTGTCTCCGATGTTGATGAGTTAAAAGAAGGGCTTGATGTTTATCTGATTTCAAGAGATTACGGGACATCTTCAATAAAACAATTTGCCGATGAAGGTGCAGTTATAAAACGTACAAGTAAACTTTGGGGTATGAAAGACGGACAAAGAATTTACAGAGGTTATATTCTCGTGAAGTTTAGCGATATAAAAGTCAATGATAAGGTAAAATACAAGGATAAAATTTATAAGGTCTTAAAGACAGGTAAATTTTTAATGGGTGAAAACGAGACAGGAAAGAAAAAACAGTTTAGAATGAAGAATTGTGAGAAAATAGAGTAATATTAAGATTGATGCTGATGTGTGCTAATTTGTTAGCAAGGATGAAATTTTCTTTAATACATCCTTACCTGAAACATTTCCTTCCAATGTCGCTCCGCTTGCACATTTATGCCCGCCGCCACCAAAGTCCTTTGCGATGGCGTATACATCAGCCGCTTTTGATCTGAATTCTATTTTTGTACTTGGGATAATCCCGTTTTGATGCATTACCGCAATGAGAATGTCGCATTCAATATTGTCTGAAATTTTACTTATGGGAAGCGATTCATCCGTCTCAATTATTCCGACATTCAGGCCTTTTATTTTTTCAAATACAAGATTATCCTTTGCAAAATTTATTGCTTTTTCTGTCAAAATTTTGCGATCTTCAATGAGTTTATCATAAAAAGGATTATAAATTTCATTCTCATCAAGGGCAAGTTTTCTCGCAAATTCAAGCATTTTATAATACGCCCGGGTTGCCCTGAAACTTTCAGTAATATTCAGGATTCTTTCGCTTTCTAATGCTTTAACCTCATTTATGTCTATTTCGTCTGCATAAGTTACTAAATTTGAACTTATACCAAAATGACCTGCAGCAACATTAGTCGCACTTTTTGCATTGGAACTCACAACTGCCTGAACATTATCAAAATTTTTTACATGAGCAAGATTCTCATTCCATTCATGATGGTCAATCCAGAAGGTATTTTTAAATACAGACGACGCAGCAATTGTTTTCTTAGTTCCGGAAATGTCAAATATATATAAATCATTTTGTATGCCGTCTGTATAAATTGTATTACCTATTGTTTTCATGAGCTTTGCCGGCGAGGTAAAATAAACCCTTTCAACTGGCTTTATTTTTAAAAGCATAACTACTGCCAATATACCATCTGCATCCGTATGTGAGATTGCTATGTTCATTATTTATAAAATTTAAAATATTGTTATAAAAATTGTAACTATTCAGCCACCCCCTTCAATAAGTAAAATATTTTTAGTAGCATTAGAGGGACGAAGCGTTAGTGAAAGATGATCCATTACATTCTTTCCTTGCTTTTTAATTGTGGAAATAAAGCTATTAATTCTGCAGAAAATGCAATGTGTTCTTGGAGATTGACATTTTAATTATATTTTCATAATTTGCAATAGCTTGTTCTAACAATACCATAAATTCCTTGTGTTGAGGTAATAATGGCTGCAAATCTGCCTGCAATATTGAAATTATTTCAGATATTTTTGTATCCATCTGCTAAAATATATTTATTTAATTACGAGCATAATATATTCACATAAATTTAATATCTCTGAATAGTTACGAAAGAATTATATATTTGTATTTGAAGGATAATTTATAACAACAGAAGATTAAACGGTCTCAATTTTTTGAAATTTTACTTTTTTGTTTTTTGGATATAATTTTTTGAAATTTATAATCTTCTAATTGTAATTTGTAAAGTTATTAAATAAAAATATTAACTATAAATCTTATTTTTTATATTTACCATGAGTTTATATATTATTGTGGGTGGCGGAGATTCGGAAATAGAAATTGCAAAACTGCTTTTGGGAGAAGGACACGATGTTGTTGTTGTTGAAAAAGAAAAAGAGCTTGCAGAAAAACTGGCAGGTATATTGGAATGTTTGGTTATAAACGGAGATGCAGCAAATTTAGAAACATTAAAAGATGCAAAAATTGAAAAGGCAGACGGAATAGCAATTTTAACAAATGATGATAGTATTAATCTTATGATAACACAGTTTGCAAAGAAGTTAAATGTAAAAACAATAGTTGTAAGAGTGAATGATACGGCAAAAAAGGACTTTTTCAATCCTCTCGGACTTACCGCAGTTATATCTCCTACTTCGGTTATTGCCAAAACAGTAAGGAATTCCTTGGTTGAAGGAAGTGAAAAAACACTGATGATATTTGGCAACGGAAAAGTGGAATTGATGGAAGTACCTCTTCCGGATGGCTTAACAGGAAAAAAGATTGCTGATCTGGGAATGCCTGAATATACAAGGGTTGCATGTATTTACAGAAAAGGAGACATCATTATAGCACACGGAAACAAGGTTCTGGAAAACGGAGATGTGCTTGTAGTAATTACAAAGGTTGGTGCTGTAAAAGAACTTTTAGGTAAGTTTGCGCTCGCAAGTATTAAAAATGTGTAAAATTTAACTCTTACATTTGTGTTATCTGAACTTCTGAAATTTTAAATTTGAAAGACCTTATTAAAATGGGAGATATAGTTATTCCTTCTGAATTCAATGAGAGATATTCTAAGTTACTCGGTGAGGATAATAAAATTTTTCTTGATTTCTGCAAAAAGCCGCTGAAAAAATGTATACGAATAAACACGCTAAAAGTAAAAAATACGGATAAATTTATTGAAAATTTAGATGAAAGATATAAATTAGAAAAGGTTCCTTTCTGTCCTTATGCATACTTTATTGATCATCTCAATCCGGGAAAAATGCCTGAATATTTCTTCGGGGAAATTTATATTCAGGATGCGGCGAGTTTAATTCCTCCGATTGCCCTGAATTTAAATCCCGACGGAGATGAATTTGTATTTGATGCCTGTGCCGCTCCGGGAAGTAAAACAACACAGATGGCACAAATTATGAACAACAAGGGCTGCATTGTTGCAAATGATGCATCCAACGACAGGATAAAGGCATTGTTTTTTAATCTTGAATCGTATGGAGTTATGAATATCATTGTTACGGGAATCAACATGGAAAGGCCAGTCCCGGAGAAATTATATAATAAATTTACTCAAATTTTGGTTGATGCACCCTGCTCCTGCGAGGGAACCGTAAGAAAGGACAGAAAGGTATTGTCACGATGGAGTGTTCGTTTGCTCAATTTTTTATCCGTTCAGCAAAAGAAAATAATAAAGAATGCTATAAATATGTTAAAAAAAGATGGAATTTTGGTTTATTCAACCTGCACGCTTGCACCAGAAGAAAATGAAGAAGTTATAGATTATGCGCTCGGAAATTTTGATGTTGAGGTTGAAGAAATTGAGATAAAAAATTTAAAAATCCGGGAAGGAATAACAGAATGGAACGGAAATGATTTAAGCAAAGATTTGAAAAAATGTATAAGAATATATCCGCAGGATAATGATACAGAAGGATTTTTTGTGACAAAATTAAGAAAAATTTAACATAAAAACAACATAAAATTTAACATGAGCAAACATAAACCAAATAATCTGATAGCGGAATTTCTGAACTATTTAGATGAAAGGTTTGGAATTAAGAAAGAAATTTTTTTTGATTATGGCTTTGACACAGACGGAGAACGTATAAGTATATTTTCAGAAGGCATAAATAATAAAAATTTAGACGGTCTGATAATTAAAAGCATCGGATTAAGAGCAGGCAAGTATTTTAAAGACATCAGGAATGGTAGAGTAAAACTCAAAATTTCAACAAATTTTGCCCAGATATTTGGAAGATATGCAACTAAAAATGTGTTGCAGATAAACGACGATGAAGTGAAGGAATATATCCGGGGAAGCGATTTGGAAAATATCCGTCCGCTTAATGTTGAAGAAGGAGAAGTAATTATAAAATGGAATGAAAATGTAATTGGGGGGGGAAATTACAGTCAGGGCAAAATAAAAAATCAGATTCCGAAAAAAAAGAGGCTCACAAAAATCAGCGATGAAAATTTTTAACGATGAAATTTAGAGCATATACAATGAAATTTAAAGGAACAGTCACAAGTGGATTAAAGGAAGGAGCGTATTATATTAAAATTTATAAAGAAAAAATAAAAAATATCCTGCATATAACTCCATTTCCCGGGACATTAAATTTGAAGTGTAATAAAAGCAGTGAGGGCGGGAAAGAAATTTTTGACGAATTAAAAAATTTAGAATTTAAAGAGATTGACGGATTTGATGGATTAAAAGGTGTCCGATTTATTAAATGTGTGATTAAAAAGGAGAAAATGATTGAGGCGTGGATTGTTATTCCCGAAATAAGAAAACATAATTTTGTTGAGTTCATTTCGGATGTCTGTCTAAGGGAAGAGTTAAATTTAAAGGACGGAGAAGAAGTGGAAATTTATGTGTGAAATTTAAATTTTTATGAAAACTAAATTCGGTTGATACTTCAAAAAATTCTTTTTTGAAATCACAGGTATTAAAAAATATTTCAAATATTTTTTAAGATTGAAAATTTATTTATAAATTTTCAGTAAATTTTTGTCACCTCACTTCGTTCGGAGATTTACAAAATGCTTTGCATTTTGTAAGATTGAAAATCTGAATATTTTCAGTATTACAAAATGTTCCAA
>JAGTWP010000053.1 GCA_018260755.1 Candidatus Altarchaeum sp.
CTTATTACACAAGAATACGATCTACTTTGTAGGTAGGTTATTATAGCAGTCTAATAATTTATATTAAAACTGCGTAAGTCCTATAATTATTAAAAGAAATCTTATACTTTCCTGTATTGTAATTTAAAAGGATTATCATACTTTATATAACGATAAAAAAATTAGATACTAAAAAAATGACGCCAAAGTTAGAAGAAATTTATAAAGAAGCGATAAAATTAAAGCAAAAAGAATGAAAATTTCAATAGAGAATGTACTCGTCCTTTATTTAATTGTTGGAATTATTATTTGTAATTTATTGCCCCTCCCAGAAATGGTAAAAGGATTTTTTGGTATGTTTTCTTTCTTAGCCATTCCATATCTTATTGGCAATATTATATTTTTCAAGAGGGTGTCTTTTAGAGAATGGAGAAATAAATTGGACATTTTAAGCTATTCTTTTCTTTCATGGTCATTTGGAACAATTGTAATAGTTTTAGCAATGACAACATTATATGCGATTAATTTATTCGACATTTTTTGGTTCACATTTTGTTTGTTATTATTTATTGCATTTTCGTATTTATATTACTTTTACCCCAAAAACAACACAAACTATTTAAACCTGTCTACAAAAAGAGCAATTAATGTTTTATTATTATTTATTTTGTCTATTTCAGTATCTCTTACGATATGGCATTTTAATCCGTTCCCGCTATGGGTTGAAGGGGATTTTTTTAATGGGCACAACCCTCTTGCGTGGTATATTGTAGATTACAATCAAATTTTTAGAAGTTTTGCATATATAGACAGTTTTTCTATTTTAACAGCGATTAACTCATATTTGTTTAATTGTGATACTTTTACTTCTGGTTGGATGTATGCACATTTTCTTTTTCCATTCATTTTTTTACTTGGACTTTATTATTTTCTAAGAAGTTTTAAAATAAAAAAAGGGATAATATTTTTAATAATATGGTGTAGCATATTGATATTTGCAACAAGAGGGATAGGATCTCCATTCCATTCTTCACCAAAAACGATAATTTTTCTTTTAACTCCTTTTGTGTTGGGTTTTTTAAATACATACATAACACCTATGCTCAACAATAATGAAATTAAAGGTAATCAATTAGTAATTTCATTCCCTGTTCTTGGATTTGTCATTTTGATTGCGTTTAGTATTATGTCAAGTCAAGTTTTTAACCTTCCAGCAATAGGGCCAATTCATTATCTTTTCATCTCTTTAATTTTCATATCTCAAATTTCTATATTTTTATTTGTGTTGAAAAATAAAAAAAATTTAAAAGATTATTATCTCTTTTTATTTATTATAATTAGTATATTGATATTTAATCATATTCTTATGGGGTTGTTAGTTAGTGTTATTGCTGTAGCATATCTCTTTTTTATATTTTTTTCACATAATTATCCGAAGAAAAATAAAATTTTTAGCATACTTTTTATTGTTTTAGTTATTCTACTCATAATTTCTCAAAATTATGGCTTAATAAGTATAGCAAAAGGAAACTTTTTAATACCTAGCACAGAAACTATGAGTATCTTTGAGCAAAATTTTGGTGACAGATTAAATAATTTAATAGGGGTATTTAGTAAAAAATCTTTTTTTGAGAAATCAATAGAGGATATTGGCATTGTTATATTTTTCTGGTTTTTTTTCATTATAGGTGTATCATATTCAATCTTTAAATCGCTAAATAATTTTTTAGCGGTTCTTGAAACTCTTTTACTTGCGATTTTAATATTTTTATTCATTCTTGATGTTGGAGTATTCAGAGAAATAGTATTAATATATGCAATAGTTATTTTATTTATTTCCATAGGTATTCAAATATCTTATAACTTTTTGATACGAGGAGAAAATATTATTGCAAAAGTAATAAAACCTGCTTTTTTGTTAATTGTTGCAGTAATTTTTATGATATATAGTGTCGGGCCATCGATTTCTTGTATAGATAAATGGACAAGTGGTGGCGGAGATTATAGTGGTATAGTTCTTTATGAATATGAAACTGCAAATTGGATAAAAAACCACATATCAAAAAGCACTATTCTTATGGGTGATTTTAGCCGGGAGAAACATATTTCATCAATTTCGCACATAAGACAACCATTAATGGAGGTAGATGCAATGAAAGAATATGTCTATAATTTATTACTCCCAGAAGACCCCGCAGAAAGTTATGATAAAATTAAAGAATTCACAAAAAATGAATCTCTAACTAAATTTTATGGACCTTGTTGGGCAAATGTACCAGGCGTGTGTATAAGAAATTTTTCATATGAGTGGATGAAACGAGAACCACCTATAAACTCATCAGTAATTGTTATTACTGCATATACAATAAAATATATGAAGGAAAAAGAAGGGGAAAATTTTGATAAAAACAAGTTTTTAAACAAATTTTCGGATAAAATTTATTTTACACCATTGTATAATAACAGTAAAATTTATATCTTTGGCGTAAATCCGAAACCAGGAATTCCATTTAAAATTCAGAACAATTCAAAATGAAAATTGAAAATATTATAAGAAACCAAATGTGTTGCGGTTGCGGAACCTGTGCAGGAATTTGTCCAAAAGAAGCAATAGAAATGAAAATAAATGAAAGAGGATTTTATGTACCTTTCATAGATAAGAAAAAATGTACTGCTTGTGATATGTGCAACAAAGTTTGCCCGCAAGTTAATAAAATATCTGATTTTAGTAAGTTAAATGAATTTGTATTTGAAAAAATACCCGATAAAGTTATTGGAAATTATGTAAATTGTTATACGGGATATTCTACTGATGAAAATTTGAGATTTGAAGCATCGTCCGGAGGAATGGTGACACAAATTTTAATTTCTGCATTAGAAGAAGGAATTATTAATGGAGTGCTTGTAACGAGAATGAAAAAAGACGATCCTTTGATTTCAGAACCATTTATAGCAAGAACAAAAGAAGAAATATTGTCTGCAATGGGTTCCAAGTATTGTCCAGTCCCAGCAAACATTATGTTAAAGGAGATAATGAAGTCAAAAGATGGCGATAAATTTGCTATTGTTGGACTGCCTTGTCACATTATAGGAATAAGAAATGTGGAAATGTTAATTCCAAAATTAAAAGAAAAAATAGTATTGCACTGTGGAATATTTTGTGGAGAGACAAGATCATTTATAGGAACAGAATTCTTACTTAAAAAGAATAACCTCAAAAAAGAAGATGTTATTTCTATAAAATATAGGGGGAAAGGATGGCCAGGATATTTGCAAATCAAAACAAGAAGTATATTGAATAAAATTATTTTATCATCTTATTATTATTATGGTGGGTTATTCGGAATGTTTTTCAAAAACAATGCTTGCCTTTCATGTAACGATTATTCTAATGAATTTGCGGATATTTCATTTGGTGATGCTTGGAGAATAGAAAAAGAATATACAAACGGAACTTCCCTGATAGTTACAAGAACAAAATTTGTAGATGAAGTATTAAATAAATTTTATTCAGAAAAGAAGGTATTTATAAAAAAATTGGATATTGATCAATTTATATCTTCACATACACATATAACCTTTAAGAAAAAATTACCTGTAAAAATCAGTAAAATTTTTCAATATAAAAAAAGCGAACTTATGGAGGTTTTTTGTTCATTTCCTTTTTTGAATCATTTTTCTACCCATCCAAATAAAACTATAAGAGAAATACTTATCCAATTTTTAGATTTGCTGATTTTAATTCAATCAAAATTAATAAATATGGTAAAATGGTTCATAAAAAAATAATGAATAAAAAAAATATATTGTTGCTCGGCACAAATCCTTTTGCTTTAAATAGAGGATGTACAGCAATGTGTATGTCATCTATTGAAATAATAAAAAAATATCTTCCAGAATCATTGCTTACTATTGGTGGTTATTCACTAGAATATGGGGATCCAAATGCATCATTATATGTGCAAAAATATGGAAATCGTCAAGACATTAAGATAGATGTATCTAATGTATCTAAGAACGGCATGTTTGATAAAATTAAAAAAATAAAAAAATACATCCTTGTAATTAGTAGTCTGATAAAACTAAATTTTGCAGTTGATTTATGTTTATTGTGGAGATTTTTTAAGTATTTTGGAATTGACACAAGTAAAATTTTCTGCAAAAATAAAATATTCAAACAATTTTATAACACCGATATTATTGTAGACTTAAAATGGGGCGATCAATTTACAGATATTTATGGCCTATTTAATACATTTGTATGGTTTCACGAATCTATAATTCCAATACTTTTAAATAAACCATACATCCTTTTTCCACAAACAATAGGCCCTTTCAAAAACAGATTTATATATTTCCTTGCTAAATTTATATTAGATAGAACAAAGATAATTATAGTGCGAGAGAGAAAAAGTGAAAAATATATTTTTAAGATGGGAGTAGATCGTAAGAAAATATTCTTAATACCCGATACTGCATTTTATTTAGATCCGATTGCATCGGAAGATGTGGATATTATACTAAATAAAGAAAATGTATGTGTTGATCCAAATTCTACAAGGATTGGAATTACCTTGAGGTATGTTGGAACAGCCGGACAGGATAAATTAACACACGAAAATTATATTAAAATTATGGTTCAAATTGCAGAATATATGCAAAAAAGTATGGTTGTGCTATTTTACTTATTCCTCATGACGGAGTAGAAACTTCAAAACGAGTTTATGAAGAATTTCTCAACAAGATAGGAAATAAAAAAAATATATTCTATTTAAAAAACAAGGATTATTCAACGGAAGAATTGCGAGGGATTATAGGAAAATGCGATATGCTTATAAGTTCTTATATGCATGCTAATGTAGCAGCTTTATCAATGCATGTTCCAACGATAAACTTTGCATATAGTTATAAAGCAATAGGTGTATTCGGAGTTTTAGGATTAGAAAAATATGTGTTAAATTTAAAAGATTTAACTTATGAAAAAACAATTTCTGCAATCGAAGAAATAGGGAGCAATCGAGAAAAAATAAGGAAAGAATTAGAAGCAAGAATGCAGGAAGTAAAAAAACAAGTCATGTTTGCAGGTGAATTGGTTAAGAAAGTTTTAGACGAGCAAGAATCCATATAATTCCAATTAGTTGCCCAATCAACCACCCATATCCAACACCCAACAATCCGAAATAAAACATAAGCAAGGTTCCAAATATTATTGCAGGTATTGTTATCAAAAAATTGAAGATTATTGTTTCTTTCATTTTCTTTTTTATAAGTAACTCAACTAAATAAATTTTATTTACTACAAAAAAGTAAACAGAAATTGTAAAGACGTACAACAAATCTAATGAATTTAAATATGCTTCTCCAAATAAAGAAAAAATAAATCTTCCAAATAAAAATACGCCAAAAATACTGATTGTAGCAATTATTAATGAAGATTTTAGTCCTTTATTTCTCTTTTTTTTTATTTCATTCATATTATAAGAACCCTCTATAAAAAAAGACGTTATTGTTGACATAAGAAAAGTAGTAATTAGTGAAAATATTGTCCATGCAATAAAAAAATATGCAGTCATTTCTGCAGAGAGAATATTAAGTATAAATATCGGAAGCAGCAAACCAAAAAGCCCGGAAGCAATTGATGAAAAATAATTTGTAAGGATATAATTAAAATTTTGCTTTATAATATCAAAATTTATATTCAATTTGAAATTTATTAATCTTGCTTTGTATAAAAGAAATAAAGAAATAAAAACACCTAATAATATTCCAATTTCGGTAGAATAGAAAATTCCCATATACAAAAAAGAAACAAATAAAGGCAATAGAATGATTTTTCCGACATTTATTGATATATTTCCTATAAGGATGTATTTTGTCCTGTTGAATGCCATGAATATTCCGTTAAAAAGTGCAGCTACCGTAGAAAAAATTGAAAACAAAATAAAAATAAATCCATAAAACAAATTTTCTTTTAAGAAAATTAATTTTGAAGAAAAAATCTCTATAAAAGACACAAAAATAAAAGACATAATTAATACCATAAAACAACTTATCATAAGAAAGGAAAATACTAATTTATTTTTATCTAATGAGGATGCAGAAGGAACAAGTTTTATTAGTACATTGCTAAATCCACTAGTCATAGAAAATAAGATTATCAAACTTATTGCAGAAAACATTGCAGAATATATTCCTACATCATATGATGAATAAAAGTGAGTTGCTATAATTAAAAATATAAAACCAAATAATCCGCTAACAATATTGGAAAGCATCAGATAAAATGAATTTTTATACAAATTATCAGCATAAAGACCTTTTATAATTTTTTTATAATTTTCAATTGTTTTCATTCTAATTTATTTTTGTTTTTAATCTTTAAGGATTAATTTATAATTTTAAATTTAGTTTATAATTTATAATATGTCTAAAAATTTATCAAAAATAGGAGCAGTATTTTTTGTAGCAACAGCCATTATATTATTGTTATTTTATGGAAATCCAAATCCTCCGCCGATTATTGAAGAAGGAAATTTAAAATTAGTAGCATATAAAGATGTCAAAATGTCAAATATTGATTTCTTTAAAAATAATAAGTGTATATTATCCTTTAATCCATGGGAAATGCAAATAAAATACAAAGGAGAGTCTAAACGAATTTTTGGATACGCAAGTAACATAACCTTATTCAACGGAAATGATTCAAAGAAAGTAGAGGTTAAAGGCAATAAAATGATAATAACCTACTTCAACGATAAAAAAGATCCGAAAGAAGTAAGTATTATTTTTGTGCTGAACAACAACACACTGGAATGTAGAATTAACGGAAACTTTTCAGAGCAGGAAAAATTTAAAGGGATAATATATGGTTATTATTTTAACAAAAACTATGAGGAATTTATAACTCCTTCTGATGATGTAATAAAGAACGAAGGAAATGAAAGTTATACATGGCAAGGAGGAATTCAGATTCCAAAAACAAGCAAAAATTATCAGTTAATGCTTTCAAATGAAACAATGCTGAATGTAAGTGGGAACTTTACAAGTATTTTGAATTCACCAAGATGGCGGGTATCTTATTTTTATGTTAATCCGAATGAAACCCTGACAATCAAAGTTCAAGAACCGATAGAGTTAAATTTAACAAAGACAGGATTGTCATTAAGAACAGGTGAAAATTTAAATGCACCTTCAATTGGATTTTACAATGGAAGCAAAAAGGTCTTAATTTTTAATTCAGGGGAAATGCAGATAAAATACAAAGGAATATCTAAAAGGGTTTTTTCTTATTCTTCAAATGCAACATTATTTAATGGAAGTGATTCAAAAATTACAAAGATTGATGGAAATAAGCTTATAGTTGCTTATTTCAATAAGGCAAAGGATCCAAGCGAGATACGACTTATCTTTGAGTTGAACAATGATGCAGCAAATTACAAAATTGAAGGTAATTTTTTAAATCCGGAGAATTTTGAACAAATAAATTATGGATATATATTTGGAAATTTAAAATACAATAAGATTATAACTCCTTCCGATGATTTAATAAAGAACGAAGGAATCGAAAGTTATACATGGCAAGCAGGAATTCAGATTCCAAAAACAAGCAAAAATTATCAGTTAATGCTTTCAAATGAAACGATGCTGAATGTAAGTGGGAACTTTACAAGTATTTGGAATTCACCGAGATGGCGGGTCTCTTATTTTTATGTTAATCCGAATGAAACCCTTACAATCAAAGTTCAGGAACCGATAGAGTTAAATTTCCCCCAAAACTATCCCCTAACCGTCTCAACCTCTTCAACAATTTCCGATGGAATCCATATTTATAAAAACGGAACTCAAATTTTATATCTATCTCCATGGGAAACAGTATTTAAACACGATGGAAGAACCCAAAGATTACTTAACACAAAAAAGTATGATGAAGATTATCCAAACAAATTAATCTTTAATTACAACAATTCTGAAAAAATAACAAAAATTTCAGAAATTAAAAATGCTAATAATAAAACAATCGGTTATGAAATGAATGTTTCATGGGTTAATGAAAGCAAAGAGATTCAGGAGATTGGATTTAACATAAAGAACTATGAAAATAAAAGTTATGCTGAAATCAAATACTTTTACAGAACAAAAAATGTTTATGTGAATTTAGAACCATTATTCTATGGAATATCTTTTGATAAAAATAAGTTTAAATATGTAAAGGTATTAAGAAATAGTGAAATAACCGGAAATATAAAAAGAAATCCAATAGAAAACGAAAAGAAGGGCTATCTTAATTTTGCAGGATGCGAACAAGGAAAATGCGATAAAATAATATCGGATCAGTGGTTTATTGATAAAGGAAATAAAACACCTGAAAAGGCAGTTGAAATCAAAGGAAATTTCAGCAGAATAGAGCATTACTTTACATACAATCTTGTCCGATTTTACATGAATGATTTTAAAGAACCGTTAAAAATTTATGTAGAATAATTTCTTTTTAGAATGAAAGACAATTTTGAAATTTTGTTTTATCTTTCGGCAGTTTTGTCAATTATTGGGGTCTTACTTCTTGCATACATCTCTCCTTTAATAAATCCTCCTTTAAAGCAGATAGAAGAAATTTCTCACGCGGATATTGAAAAGAATGTCTATGTTGAAGGAACAATTGAAGAAATCAAGAAACAAAAGGATAAATCAACGGCGTTGAAATTTTATAACACAACGACGGAAATTTACCTTCCGAAAAACATACAGCTCAATTTTAAAAAGGACGATAGGATAAGGGCTTTAGGGACAGTAACAATTTATCAGGGCGGACTGGAAATTACACCCAACTTCCCCTCGTTAAACGTAATTTTTACTTGTAATTTTTTAA
>JAGTWP010000054.1 GCA_018260755.1 Candidatus Altarchaeum sp.
AATATGTTTATTATAAAATTCGGCGGAAGTTTAAGCACAAACCCTGAAACAATAAGGAAAATCTTTGAAATTCTGGAAAAAATATCCTTAAATCACAAATTTATTGTTCTTCCGGGGGGCGGGGAATTTGCAGACCTTGTATTGAAATATTATGAAACTCATAATTTAAATTTAAAAATTTCCCATAATGCGTGTATTTTGGCAATGGATATTGTCGGCTTAATGCTTTCAAATTTTACAAAAATCAAGACAAGTTACGAATTAAAATCAAATACAATATTTCTTCCATCCCGCCTGCTAATTGACAGTGATTTGGAAATTTCAAATGAAATTACTTCTGACAGTATATCTGTTTATATTGCCGATAAAGTTGATGCTGAAACCGTAATTCTGCTTAAAAGTGTTGACGGGATTTTTGTTAATGGAAAATTACGCAATGAAATTTCAGCAGGAGAACTTGAAAAAATCAACAGCGATGTTGTTGATTCTGCTTTCCCAAAATTTATTGAAAAGTACAAGAAAGTTGCATACTTGATTAATGGAAATTTTCCGGAACGACTTATAAATTTTATATATTTAATTAACAAAAGAAACAAAAGAGAGAAAATTTATACGAAAATTTATTTTTAAAACGAAAGAAAGAAAAGAAACGAAAGAAACGAAAAAACAAAAGAATCAGACCTGTTTTTTCATCTTCTCAAAAATCCTTTTATAAATTTCACTTTCCCCCTTATTTGTTTTATCACTCAATTTATATAATCGTTCAACAATCAGTTCCGGTGTGCTCTTCCCGATTTTATTAAATTTTGGCTGCCTGTCAACAATTAAATTCAATTGTTCATCAAGTCCCGTTGCTTCTATTCCGTCAACTCTCACGTCCTTACTCACATGCTTTAAAATTTCATCGCTCAAATGCGTAACAATTACCGCAAAATCATCATTTTCAATTAAAATTTCAAAAATTGCTGAAATCATTTTTGCAGCCGCACCCGGCTCTGTAATTGCTTCCAGTTCATCCATCAGCACGAGTTTTTTACTCTTTGAAATTAAAATTTTTGCGATGGCTTTTAAGGTTGATTCAAATGCCCCAGCACTCAATGTTCCTGTATGTTTGCTTAAAAAATAAATTTCATCAAAAACCGGAAATTCGCAGGACTCTGCACAAACAGGAAGTCCGCTTTGTGCTAGAATCTGAATGTGCAAAATTGTTTTAAGCAGAGTTGTCTTTCCGCCGGAATTTGCACCGGTAAGCATTGATATTTTTCTTCTTTCAATCTCACCGCCGAGAGAATAGGTTATTGCAGCTGAATTATTGAGCAGCAGATTTTTCGCCCCTTTAAAAAACAAAACATCACTTATTTTAGGCATTACTGCTTTATTATCATTCGCAAATTTAACGATTCCCAAAATTTCGTCAAGAGAATAAATTTCCTCACATAATTGCTCAATGAGCTCAAATTTTATCAGTTTCTTCGCCGACTTAACTTTGTATTCATATTCCGTCTCTAAAATTTCCCTGTTTGTTTCATTTAAAAATTTTTCTATTTCACCTTCATCAACCGTTACTGGATAGTTCTTTTCAAAAACGAAAAACATAACCGTCTTGTTAATAAAAAAATTTTCCGAAATTTCTGCAATGTATTTTTCAGTAATCGTCTTGATGATTTCGCTGATTTCCGGAATTTGTGATATGCTGTCCATGTTTTTCATCAAAAGTTCCTTTGCATCTATCCTTATTGCTCTTTTTTCAACTTCTTTCAGTATTTCGGAATTTATTTTATCTTTGTGTTCGTAAATGATGCCCTTGAAATTTTTTATTAATCTTTTTTTTCGGCTTATTTCTTCGGTAGTGATTTCGCATTTTTCATTTATACTTACAACAATATCTGAAATTTCTTTTAATTTTTCAATACCTGTATTTGCTGTATTATGCACTTCAATACCTTGTTGTTGCAGCAATGAATAAATTTCATAAATTTTTTTAATTGTTTCTTTATTTGAAGCAAAATTTATAATAAAAAATTCAGGAAGTATTTCTTCAACAGGCATATCCGGATTTGCCATAACTATTTGCTGCCTTTCATCAATATCCTCATTGCTATTGCTAATTCTTAAATCGCAGTATTTTTTGAGCCACATAAATCTCTCGTAACTCTCATCATCCGGCACAATAACAACTCTGTCAACAAAGAAATCGCCGGCTTTCTTTAATTCAAAATCAGTTAAATTTTCTCTTATTTTGTCTATTGTTGCACTGTCAATCCGGCTGTATTTTGAAATTTTATTTTGCATCGCCAGTATGTCTTTTGCATCGCTAAATAAATCGGGGGAAAATTTTTCCCTGCCTTTTTTTGTGATTATATACTTTTTGATTACCTCGGAGACCTCTTTATATATTACTTTTGCATCGGATGTTTTGAGAACAGACATCTTATTTTTTTACAAATAATAAATTTACTAATCAATTATATCAATTATAAATTACTAATCAGGCAAAAATAACAATCTTTCTATTTTTATCTCAAAATGCAATTTTTAGTAGTGATAAAGAAGTAATGCTATTTTAAATATTAATTGTAATATTTAAGAGTATAAAAATTGGTGGTGATAAACAAGTAATGCTGAATATTAACACATTTTTATCACAGTCATTTAAATTGAGTAAAAATTTAAAATTTTCTGGTATAAGCAATGTGATTTATTTTTGATGAGCATTACTTATTAGCCACTACTAAAAGAATTATCATATTTTTTATAACGATAAAAAAATAAAAATAACAGGCAAAAAAGATTGCCTATATGTGTTTGAAACTTTACCATCTCTTATTATTTCTTGACCTTGAAAAACTTTTATATTTTGATGATGGTCTGTCTCCTTCCCGTCCCCCTCCGGATCTGCCTCGTGATCTGCTGCTGCCGCGATAATCGCCTCTATGTTCGTGTTCTGTTTCCGTCATGACAAAGCTCACATGTTCAAACTGCGAGTTTTTAACTTTATGAACGGACAAAAAATTATCTCCGAAAATTCTTCTTATATTTCCGCTATCCCTACCGGTCAATAAAGAAATTGCTTTTCCTTCGGTTCCTGCCCTCGCAGTTCTTCCGATTCTGTGAACATACTCCTCCGGCGTTCTTGGCAAATCATAATTTATTATGGAACTTATATTCTTTACATCTATTCCCCGTGCAGCCACATCAGTTGCCACCAAAACATTAATTTTTCCATTCTTGAATGCATCCATAATCTGGTTTCGTTTATATTGTGAAATCCCCCCGTGAAGTGCCTCTGATTTTATATTTTGTTTGTTGAGATTTGTATTTACCATATCAACAAAATTCCGGGTGCCACAGAAAATAAGTGTTAATCCTGTTTGCTCTTTTTTTAGCAGATGAACTAATAAAGAAAATTTATCGTCTTTGCTTACTTCGTAATAACTCTGAATAAGTTTTGTCCGGTCTACATATTGTCTTAAAGTAATCTTTTCAGGATCATTAAGATATTTTCTCGCTATTTTCATTATTTCGGTAGGCATTGTTGCACCGAATAATAACTTTTGGCTGTTTTTCGGAACTTCAGCGATAATTTTCTTTATATCTTCAACAAATCCCATGTCAAACATCTTGTCCGCTTCATCAAGAACAAGTATTTTTATTTCATATAAATCAAAAGTTCCCCGTGAAAGATGGTCTAAAAGCCGTCCCGGAGTACCTACTATCACATCAGCTCTTCTTAAATTTGCCACCTGTGGGCCCATAGGCATCCCTCCGTAGATTTCAACTATGCTCGTTTTTCTGTATTTTGTAAATTTTTTAAATTCTCCGGCAACCTGTGTGCAAAGTTCCCTTGTCGGAACGATAACCAACATTTGTATTCCGTCTTTAGGCAAGACCTTTTCAAGTGATGGCAAACCGTACGCTGCGGTCTTTCCCGAACCGGTATATGCCAAACCGACTATATCTTTTCCTTGTTGTATCAAAGGGATACATCTTTCCTGTATTTCAGTTAACTCTGTATATTTCATGTCAACTATTGCTTTCTCAAACTCCGGTTGTAGAGTTACTCCTTTTGTATTCATATTTCTTATGTGTTTTAAATTTTGTATATTTTAAATTTTCTACGATAATAATTAGCATTTGTAGAATATATACTTCTGTCATAAAGTAACAATACATTGTTGAGTGCTAAACAGAAGTATAACAAAAATTTAACAAAAATTTCAAAATTTAAACTAAAAAATAAAATTAATATTATGAAATTTTAAAATGGATGAAAAAGCAAAGATATCATTGATTGTTGAAGAAGCCATGACGGGAGATGTCGGAAGAGGCAAGGTTAGAATTGATGATATTACAATGAAATTTCTCAATATCATATCAGGCGATGCAATTATGATAACAGGAAAATATCCTTCCGTTGCAATTGCCTTACCTTTGCATTACGAAGATTACGGAAAGCAAATGATAAGAATGGATGGGTGGGTCAGGAGAAATACCGGTGTTTCTATAGGTGAAAAAGTTGCTCTTTCAAAAGCAGATATAAAAGATGCGGAGCATATAATAATTGCACCTGTAAAAAGTAACGAGACCTTTTCAAAAAATGCAACAAATTTAATTAAACAGGAACTGCAAAATACGGGAATTCCGTTAGGAGAGGGGGACTTGCTGCCGATCTCCATAGGTTTGGGTGTGTGGAAAAATCTTGTTGTTGTCCGAATTATTCCACAGGGTTTTGTTATGTGTTCGGACTATACAATCGTAGAAATCACTTATGATTCAAAAGCATATTTGTTAAAGGAAAAAGGTGCCGCGAAAGGCGTATCTTATGAAGATCTTGGCGGCCTAAAGAATATAATCCGAAAGATAAGGGAGATGATAGAACTTCCTCTTAAATATCCCGAAGTGTTTAAACGATTGGGAATTGACCCTCCTAGGGGAATTTTATTTTATGGCCCTCCCGGAAGCGGAAAAACATTACTCGCTAGAGCAATTGCCAATGAAACAAAGGCCAATTTTATAGGTCTAAATGGTCCAGAAATAATTGACAAGTATTATGGCGAGTCAGAAAGGAAATTAAGGGATATTTTTAAAGAAGCGGATGAAAAAGCACCGTCAATAATTTTTATAGATGAAATAGACAGCATAGCTCCAAAGCGGGATGTTGTAAGAGGAGAGGTTGAAAAAAGGGTTGTCGCACAACTTTTAACATTAATGGACGGATTAGCCACAAGAAATAATGTTGTGGTTATCGGAGCAACTAACCGGCAAAATGATATTGATTCCGCATTAAGAAGACCTGGAAGATTTGACCGGGAAATAGAATTTTCCGTGCCTGACACAGCCGGAAGAAAAGAAATTTTAACCATTCATACAAGAGGTATGCCTCTGTCAAAAAATATTGATTTGGATGAGATAGCAAGAACAATTCATGGTTTTGTGGGGGCGGACATTGCAGCGTTGTGCAGAGAGACAGCGATGGCAGCATTAAGAAGATCAGAAGTGCTTCAAAAAATTGACACAGAAACAAAAACATATATTGAAATTCCGATAGATGTTTTGAATAACATAAATATAGAAAAAGAGGACTTTCTTGATGCAATGAAAAATGTTCAGCCATCTGTATTAAGAGAAGTGCTGATTGAAAAACCTAATATAAAATGGAGCGATATCGGAGGATTGGAAGATATAAAGCAGCGGCTGATGGAAATGGTAGAATGGCCGCTAACATACTCTGAGTCATTTAAAAACATCGGAATAAGCCCTCCAAAAGGAATTATACTTTATGGCCCTCCGGGAACAGGAAAAACGATGCTCGCAAAGGCAGTGGCAACGGAAAGCGAAGCAAATTTTATAGTCATAAACGGCCCGGAATTACTTTCAATGTGGGTTGGAGAGACAGAAAAAGGCATCAGGGAAATTTTTAGAAAGGCAAGACAATCTTCTCCGTGTATAATTTTCTTTGATGAATTTGATGCAATGGCATCAGTCAGAACATCTGATGTGTTGTATGGTGGCGCACCAAAAACTATTGTAAATCAGCTTTTAACAGAACTTGACGGAATGAAACCATTAGATGAAATTTTCGTTATAGCCGCAACAAACCGACTGGATATAATTGACCCCGCATTGCTCCGTCCGGGAAGGTTAGGAGCAAAAATTTTAGTGTATCTTCCTGATAAAGAAGCGATAAAAAGCATATTTAATGTCCATACAAAAAGAATGCCGCTTGCAAATGATGTGAATATTGATTTACTGACTGAAAAGGCAGATGGTTTTACAGGAGCAGATATTGAAAATTTATGTAGAGAAGCAGGTCTAAATGCTTTGAGAGAAAATATAAATGCAAAGAGCGTGTGTATGAAACATTTTGAAGATGCAATTAAAAAGATTGCTCCTTCAATTCCGAAGAACGTAGCGGAATATTATCGGGATATAGATAAGAAGATGAGTGAAAAGGAAAAAGAAAAGCAGAATTATATACTGTAAAATTTTCATTTTCATCCTTTATTTATTACCTGTAATAAATTTCCCTCTTATTTATGCCTTCCAGAAGTGATTTCATAATTTATTCATCGCTGTTAAAATTTACCTTAAATATATTATCGTTTCTCATTAAGCAGGGTTTTATAAATCCGTCGCCTGTGATTAGTATCTTCCTGCTGTTTTTACAGAAATTTCTGTTTAAATTACCTTCGCTCTTATGTTGATTTTCACTGATGGAGTTCAAATACATTGTTGAAGTTTTGCAAATTTTAAAATTCAAGCACAAACTCAAATATAAATTAAGTCAAATACACTAAAAATGCAAAACACAAAAGTTCAATAATAATAAGTATATGAGCGACTATTTTTAATGCATTACTTTCTCATAAATCTTAAAGATTTCCTTTGCTATCTCATCAGACGAAAATTTTTTAGCATAATTTAAAATGTATTCCTCATTCCATTTTCTATCTAACGCCATTAAAATATTTTCTGCTAATTTATCGGGATTTTTTGGTTCGCATAGATAACCCAATTTATCATTTATTATTATTTCAGGAACTCCGCCAACCGTTGTTCCAACAAAAGGTTTCCCACAACCCAAACATTCAAACATTACCGTAGGATTGCCTTCCGCCAAACTTGGTTGAATATATAAATCACAGGCATTCATCCATAATGGAATTTCATCATGAGGTTTTCCGCCAATAAGTTTCACATATTCATCAAGATTTAGATAATTTATCTGTTTTTGAAGTTCTTCTTTTAGCGAGCCGTTTCCAATAATTAAACATAAAATATCATTTCGAATACTTACAATTTTAGAAATGGCTGCAACCAAATATTTGTGGCCTTTGTATTCTTCTAACATTCCAACAGATAAAATAATTTTTTTGTCTTTTGGTAAATTCACAATCGTACGAGAATCTTTTATAGGATGGAATTTTTTAGGGTCAAACGCATTAGGAATACATACCACATTATTATTATATTCTCTGAGCAATGGAACATCTTTCTTATTTACTCGTATCAGAAAATCTGCTTTTTTCCATACATCATAAATTCTTTTATCTATAGAGTTATACTCTTCAAGAAACCAATTGCTATCCTCTTGAATGGTTACGATTACTGGTTTTTGATACTTTTTTTTTAAGTATACACCACAATGCCCGCTTGAAGTAAACTGTGCATGTATAATGTCAAATTTTATTTTGTATTTTTTGATAATTCCCTCAACGGCTTTAATTCTTAATCTTTCAAAGACCTCTTTTCCGACAGGTATTTTATAAAATATTGGAAAATAAAAATGTCGTGCAAAATAAACACTAACATTAGCATACTTATAATCTTTTTTTATAAGTTTATGTCGAAAATTACTCCTAAAGATATGATATACAAAACTTGGAATCAATGAAACTGGATTTATTACTATTACTGTAACTTCCTTAAAATAATCTTTAATAACTTCAAGTTGGGTTTTAACAAATATTCCATCTACATCTCTTCCATCTTTACTTGGAAATGGTGAAATTACAAGTAAATTTTTATCTTTAAGATTCATTTTTTATCAATAAACACTCTCATCCATATTTCTAAATTTATGATTTTCCAGAATATATTTGAGTCATAGTTTTTGCCGTCGCAAAATTCATTGAATTTATTAATAATTTCTTTTTGGTTGAAATATTTTCTTTTCTTAAAGCTTTCTGAACTGAAAATTTCAAGTATTTTTTCTTTGTTTTCTTTAAACCATATTTCTTCTGGGGTTGCAAATCCGATTTTGCTTCTTCTTTTTCTTATTTTTTCCGGCAGTATGTTTTTCATGGAATTTCTCAGAATGTATTTCGTCCAACCGTTTTTTATTCTCTGGGTTAAAGGCAGTGAAAATACATATTCAGCGATTCTGTAATCAAGAAATGGGACTCTTGATTCTATTGAGAATGCCATTGAATTTCTGTCTTCGTATCTTAACAAACCCTGAATACCCCCGTGTAATGCGTCTTCGTACGATCGGTCGGCAAGATTGTTGATAACATTCATCTTTTTATTTTCATTTTTAAATTCCTCTAAAAAATTTTTGTTTAATATTTCCTTGATTTTGATTTTTGATTTTGATTTTTTTACGAACAACAAATATGAAATTAAAATATCAAAGCTCATAAATATCTCTTTGAATAAGGTATAAAATTTTCTTTCTATTAACAATTGATTAAAGTAAACCCTAAAGTAGGGAATATATCCTGAAAGCAGTTCATCGCTTCCCTGACCGTCAAGCAAAACCTTTACTTTTCCGCTTGCCAACCTCATAACATTCCATTGGGCATAAATGCTTGTTGAGCCAAAA
>JAGTWP010000055.1 GCA_018260755.1 Candidatus Altarchaeum sp.
TTGGTTGCAATGGCTGCACGGCTTTTCACAGGGTTGGTGGCCAAAAACAAGTAGTGGAATTTGCAGAACTGCTCAAAAAAAATTTAGATATTGAGATTACAAACTTGTGTGTTGCACGCCAGTGCGGAAAGGAACTCGTTGAAGACGCATTAAATGAAGTTATAAAAGGATGCGATGCTGTTATTTCGCTTGCCTGCGGTGCAGGAGTTCAGCAAATCGCAGAAATTTATGAAACAATTCCTGTTTATCCTGCAAATGATACATTTTTGGTCGGAATTGAAAACAGGAAAGAAGAAAAACTTGTTGAGGTCTGCAGGGGATGTGGAGATTGCATTTTGGGGGAAACCGTAGGAATATGCCCAAAAACAAGATGTAAAAAGGGATTATTAAACGGACCCTGCGCAGGTGTTCATGACGGATTATGCGAATTAAGCACAAATGAAAATAAAATACCCTGTGCGTGGATAGAAATTTGTAATAAAATGGTTAAGATGGGAATGAAAGATAAACTTTTGGAAATAAGGATGCCATGAGTTAATGATAGTATAAAAATTAAAAAAATTAAATCTAAAATTCAAAGTAAAATGTCCGAAGGAATTTCAGTCAGGATTATAAAACCAACAGTATGGAATTTTGAAGTTGTAAACGGAGAAAATGCATTTAAAGAAGTAGTATATTCTGCGAGGGTTTCGGGAGTTCCTGATGTGGTAAAGGACGATCAGGTATTTTCCATGCTCGTTGAAAACGATTACGGTTCTGCATTAGAACACATAATAATAAAATTTGACCTGAAGATGTCCAAAGGCAATGCACCTGAGTTTTTAGAGCATCGTTTGGTAAGTCATAGCGGATATTCAACGAGATATATAGAAGTTAGCAAAGGGATAGATAAAGATAGCGAAGGTTACGAAGTAATTGTGCCATTACATTTATTAAGTGATGAATATAAAGACGAAACCATGAGAACAATAACTGAAAATTTAAGGGCTGCCATATCTGCATACAGAAAAATAAATAAAGGCGGCGTTCCGAGAGAAATTGCCAGATATGTTCTGCCTTTTGCGATTGCCGCCGGAACATATCATGTAACAATAAATTTAAGGTCGCTGTTAAATTTTTTAGGACTACGATTATGCGTAAGGGCATCACCTGAAATCAGGGCAATTGCTTCGCAGATATACTTTGCTTTAACTGAAAAACTACCTCAATTGAAAGGTCTGATAGGATGCAGGGGATTTATGAGGGGTTGCTGTCCCGAAAGCAATGTAACAGGAGTAAGAACCGGAAAACAAATAAAGTCATATCCGGTTTGCATATTTAAATCCCCCGAAAGCGAAATTTACATTCCGACAATAAAGGAAATGCGAAATAATGAAAAAGTTATTAAATTTGATAAAGAAAAAGCAGTAAAATCACAGGAAATTTTATTTAAAAAATGGGCGGAATGGGAATAAACAAAGAATGGAACAAGATAACGGATTAGTTGTATTTCAGGGAAACAAAACCAGAAGAAAAAGTAAAAAATAGAGAGTAAAAAATCCGGAAAGGGAACTAATAAATAATTAGAAATAAATTTAAAATATAAAATTTAACTTTGAATAAATTTAAACATCTAAAAATTTAAAATTTAAAACATAAAATAAATTTAATTAAAATGAGTTTGTTAAGGGAAAATTTTAACAGGAAATTTATCGCAACTGGAGAAGTAAGCCCTCCGCCGTGTCCCGACAAGACAGTATTTGCACACGAAGTTGAGGGAATGAAACCATTGATGGGAAGAATTTTGGGTGTAAATGTCGTTGACGGTCCCGGAGGAAGAGTGCTAATGTCATCACTTGGAGCAAGTATTTATATGATTCAACACGGCGTTGAGCCGATACTCGAGCAGGTTGTCAGAGATAAAAACAGTGTTGCATTACAAAACGATTTGCTTAGTGCGGCAATATTCGGAATAGAAAATGTGCTTTCAATTACAGGAGACCATCCCGCATGTTTGGCATCAGACAATCCAAAATCAAAGCCGGTTTATGATATGGACTCAACGACACTGATCGTTATGCTGAAAAAATTAAACGAAGGAAAATTATGGAATGGAAAGGACACAAATTATGAAAACAAAAATTTAAATGCAAAGACAAATTTCTTCATCGGAGCAAGTTTAAGCCCGACTTCATCGCCGCTTGACGGAGAAATTTATAAAGTTAAGAGAAAATTAATTGCAGGATGTGATTTCTTTCAGACGCAGGGAGTATTCAGCATAGATCCGATAACAAATTTTCTAAATTTATACGAAAAAACAATAGGTGAAAAAATAGCCGACAAAGTTCTTATCGGAATCGTTCCGATATGGAGTTATGGTATGTTTAAATATTTACTTACTTTGCCGGGAATAGTTGTCGGTGAAAAATTTACGAATGAAATAAATGAGGCAAGGAAAAAGCAAAAAGAAACGGGACAAAAAGGTCTTATTGAAGAAGCAGGAGTAAATTTATGTGTTGATTTAATTGACAAAATCAAAAGTTCGGGCGTTAAAGGTGTTCATATAATGCCTGTCGGGAATTTGCACGCAATGAAGGAAATTATGGATAAAGCGGGATTGTGAGAAATTTTTTATTTCCAAATGTTGCATAAGCGTGTTCTATAACTAAAAATACTCTCTTTTATTCTTTTATTTAATGACCGATAAGCGGTGTGACATGTGTTTCTATTAGTTTTTCTTTCTGAATTTTATAAATATTTATGGTTAGTTAAATTTCAAATCAAATTTTAAAAGTAATGAAATTTTAATTAGCAATACTCATAAAATGCAAAATTTCATATTTGTCGGTTTTAAGGAAATACTAAAGGACGCAAATGCGGAAAATTTAAGAAATAAGATTTTGGACGATTTACATTTAAATTCTGAAGGTATAAAAACAATAAAAATAGTTGATTGCTATCTGATTGATGGGGACTTAAGCGAAAACGATTTAAATTTTATTGGAAAAAATGTATTTGCTGATAAAATCACACAAAATTTGACAATCAATGAATCTTTTACAACAAATTTTGATAAGTTAATCTGGGTTTCTTTCAAACCAGGAGTTACGGACAATGTCGGAAAAACAGCAAAAGAGGCAATTATAGATGTAATTACTAAGGATGTTGATGTCTATGTTGATGTCTATGTTGATGTCTATACTTCAAAGCAATACTTCTTTATAGGAAATTTAAGCAAAGAAGATGCGGTAAAAATTTCAAAATATTTATCAAATGAATTGATTCAGGACAGCAAAATTTTTGAAAAAGGGGAAGCTGATTTAAAACAAATTAAAGCACCAAAAGTTTTACTTAAAGAAAAAATTAAAGTTGATGAGCTCAATTTAAATGTGAGTGATGAGGAATTGATGAATATTAGCAAAGAAAGGGTGCTTGCTCTGAATTTGGAAGAAATGAATGCAATAAGGGCTCATTTTAAAAAGCAGAACAGAAATCCGACGGATGTTGAAATTGAATGTCTTGCACAGACATGGAGCGAACACTGCAAGCATAAAATTTTTAACGCTGAAATTTATTACAATGAATATGGAAAAGAGGAAAAGATCGAATCATTATTTAAGAAATTTGTTTTTAAAGTAACAGAAGAAATAAAAAGGACTAATACGAGAAGGAATGAAGACCTGATTTCAGTATTTTCCGATAATGCGGGAATTGTGAAATTTAACGAAAATTTTAACATATCAATTAAGGTTGAAACACATAATGCCCCGTCCGCATTAGACCCTTATGGTGGTGCATTGACTGGAATTCTGGGAGTAAACAGGGATATAATGGGCGTCGGATTAGGGGCGAAGCCAATAGCGAATACAGATGTTTTCTGTTTTGCAAATCCATTTTATGACAAAAATTTGCCGGTAAAAATTTTGCATCCCAAACGGATATTTGAAGGCGTTGTTAAAGGTATAGAAGACGGAGGAAACAAAAGTGGAATCCCGACTGTAAACGGAGCGATTGTTTTTGATGACAGATTTCTTGGAAAACCATTAGTTTTTTGTGGAACAATAGGGATAATGCCTGCAAAACTAAAATTTAAAGACGAAGAAAAGGAAACACATATTAAAGAAATTTATAATGGTGATTATGTGGTAATGGTTGGCGGAAGGGTTGGCAAAGACGGAATTCACGGGGCAACATTTTCATCGGAAGAATTCCATGAAGGAAGTCCTGCAACTGCTGTTCAGATTGGCGACCCAATAACCCAAAAGAAGATGCTTGATTTTTTGATGGATGCGAGAGCTCATTTGCTTTACAGGGCAATTACCGATAACGGAGCAGGGGGATTAAGCAGTTCAATCGGGGAGTTGGCAGAAATAAGCAACGGATGTGAAATTGAGCTTGCTCATGTTCCGCTAAAATATGCTGGTTTGCAGCCATGGGAAATTTTAGTAAGTGAATCACAGGAAAGAATGAGTGTTGTTTTGCCACCGGAAAACATGCAAAAATTTTTAGACATTGCAGAGAAATACGATGTTGAAGCAACGATTGTCGGAAAATTTACAAACACAGGAAAATTTGTCGCTTTTTATGAAGGCGAAGTTGTTGCAAACATAGATATTAAATTTTTGCACAAAGGCGTTCCCAAGATGAAGTTAAAGGCGGAATGGAATGAAATAAATTATCCAGATGAAGAACACAATGAAAAATACGCAGAGAAGGAAATAAATGTTGAAAATTTAAAAGAAATTTTAAAGAAAATTTTATCTCGGCTTAATATTGCAAGCAAAGAAGGTATTATAAGAAAATACGACCATGAAGTTCAGGGCGGAAGTATAATAAAACCAGTTATGGGAAAAAACAGGGACGGATTGAGTGATGGTGCAGTAATAAAACCGATACTTGCTCGTAAGAAGGGTGTTGTAATTGCGTGTGGAATTTGCCCGAAATTTAGCGATATTGATACCTATTGGATGGCTGCAAATGCCGTTGATGAAGCAATAAGGAACATTATTTGCTGCGGTGGAAATTTTGAAGACATTTCTTTGGTTGATAATTTCTGTTGGCCGTCTCCGCTTCATGATAAATTTAAGGCGGCACAACTTGTAAGAGCATGTAAAGGACTTTACGATACCTGTCTGGCTTATGAGACGCCTTTAATTTCGGGAAAAGATAGCATGTCAATTGACTATACGGGAAAGGATGAAAAGGGAAATGTTGTTAAAATTTCAGGGGTTCCGACGCTGTTAATTACTGCAATAAGTAAAATTGATGATGTTCGTAAATCAATGACTGCCGAGTTCAAAAATACAAAGGATTTGATTTATATTGTAGGATTGACAGATGATGAATTAGGAGCAGGTGAATTTTATGCGGAATTTAGTTTGACCGGAAAAAATGTCCCAAAAATAAATTTTGAAATTTCACGAAAAATTTACGAAAAGATAAGCAAAGCAATAGCTCAAAATTTAATTGAATCATGTCATGACTGCTCTGACGGAGGGCTTGCTGTTGCACTTGCAGAAAGTGCATTTTCAGGGGATGTCGGAATTGAAGTGAATCTGGAAAATGTTGTGGTTGCTGGTTTATTGAGCAATAATAAAATTTTATTTTCAGAGTCCGCAAGCAGATTTATTGTTAGTATTAAAGAGGAAAATAGGGGGAAATTTGAAAATTTAATGAATGAGGGTAAAGGGATAAATTTTGCTAATATAGGGTTTGTGAGAAAGGATAGAAAATTTATAGTTAAGGGAAATGAAGGAAAAGAAGAAAAGGAAATAATTAATGTGAATATTGAGGAATTAAGAGACGCGTGGAAAACTCCCTTAAACTGATAATAAAAACAGCCATGCAGGAATGAATAAAATTTTCACCTTTTTACCATCGCTCATATACCTATGAACATTGAACTTTTGTGTTTTGCATTTTTAGTGTATTTTACTTAATTTATATTTGAATTTGTGCTTGAATTTTAAAATTTGCAAAACTTCAACAATGTGTTTATCTCTATCAGTGAAAATCAACATAAGAGCGATTAAAAATTTAGAATAAAAATTTCACTATCTCTTTTTCACAACCGCACTTTCCGCATCAATTCGGACATCCTTTAACAAAATTTTTGTATAACTTACTGACGGAAACGGAACATCCAAAAATATATCCGGAAGTTCTGTTTCTTCCTCCTTTTCTTTCTCTGCTTCCTCCCACCTCTTTACTATCGGATGCTCCTTCTCTTTTAAAAAATTTTTCAGCTCATCAAGGTTATGGACATCCTTTTCTGTCGGAATTTTATCAGCTAATTCCGGTGGTATTGCCTCCTTTATTCTTTCCTTTAAAGTCGAAGGAAGCCAGACCATTCTGTTCCACCCTCCGTCCGCCGAAAGAAATTTTCTTGAATAAAACCACTGAATACCTATTCCAAGAAAGCCCTCTATTTGCTGTCCTCCTCCAGCCTGCGCTGCTAATTGTGAGAATTTCATTCCGTTAGGGGATGCACCGTTAAAATTTCTATCAACCACACCTATTCCGTCAACCTCCGGAATGTAAAAACCAATTGATTCAAAACACCCGCAACTTGTATGCACGGACTCAAACATAGTATATAAGGCAACCTGCTGAAATTTTCCGTTAGAATACTTTTGAACCGCTGCATTTGATCCTGTCCATATTCCTTTTACAGCATCTAAACATTCTCCTTTCGGAATCGGAAAATTTGCTCCTTCTGGATCAATCTTTGCCGCTGCTCTTGCATCAAGCCAGGAAATTGCACCACACAGTGAAATTCTTTCTGGAGAAATAATACAAACATGCCCCGGCGCAAAGGACTGACAAAGCGTGCAGCCATAAAATGTATCAATATCTTCATCCTTCATCCCCTTTGTTTTCATATCTCTTGCACTATATACCTCAACCGCCTTTTTGTGAAACTCTATAACATCCTGCTCATTTGTAATTAAAGTGCATCGGATTTTTTCTATAAAAGGGAAGTGTTTTTTCAGTAAAGACATGATTACAATTCCGATATGTTCAAATTTAAGTCCTTTTTCTTTGTCTGCTTTACTTATTCTGCACCATATATCATACCTTTGATTTAAATGCATCATCCCCTGAATGTTATTTATAAAATCGTGAATTTTTCTCTCAAAAATACCTTCCAAATCAACTTCAACCTTTTCGCCATAAACCTCTACAAATATTCCGAAAGGAATGGTTTCTCCTCCGTTATATTCTGGAATATCCTTTCCGATTAATTTAAAACCATTGTTAACAGTAATATCGTCCTTTCCGACAACCCTAATCAATTCAAATTTAAATTTTACTTTAGGTCCCCCTAATTCCAAAAACATATCAGGACCTCTAATCCTTTCACCTTCATACGAAGGACCCACATCAACCGGAAGTTTCTTTAAGTCCAAATCACAATTTTTAAATTCATTCATTTTGGATAAATTTTTTGGATAAATTTTAAACAATTAATTAATTAGATAAATTTTAAACAATTAATTAATTAAATTTATAATATATAATTTTAATAAACCATTATAAAATTATAATAATCAACTCAAGAATAAAAATGTCAAAAATAAATTTTGCCGGAATTGTTGACTATTCATCACTTGATTTTCCGGGGCATGTTTGTGCGGTAATATATCTTTGCGGATGCCCGTACAGATGTCCCTGGTGCCAGAATGCCGATGTTGCACTCTCAAAGTCAGAAACATGCAAACCAAAGGAAATTTTCGAAATAATAGAAAATCTAAAGGAAAATTTTATTATTGATAGTGTAACGATTACAGGCGGAGAACCATTAATGCAAAATGAGACTTATGAATTATGTCAAAAAATAAAGAGCGAAACAAATTTATTGCTGAAAATTGACCATAACGGATTTTATCCTGAAATATTACAAAATTTTCTACCTTTGCTTGATTTTGTTAGCGTTGATATAAAGGCACCATTCAATGAAAAATACAAAATATCAACACAAAGAAATGACTGGAAAAATGTTGTTGAGAAAGTTAAAAAGACATGTGAAATTTTATCGCTTTGGAACAAAAAAAAGGAAGCAAGAACAACAGCTGTGCCAACCTTGATAGACGAAGACGAGATTGTTGAAATAGCGAAGGCGATAAATAAATATAAATTTTCCTTTTATACATTAAATGAATTCAGAGCGGAGAGAACGCTTGATGAGAAATTTCAAAGCATAACGCCATATTCTTATGAAAAGATGCTCAATTTGGGAAAAATAGCAAAGCAACATCTTGATAACATTGATGTCTATGTTGTAACATCAAAAAAAGGAAAGGAAAAAATTTAAACAACAAGAGATGAAAATAAAATTTGTTATACGATATGAGATATATGAAGACTGCAGCATAAAGGAAATTAAAGTTCCAAGAGAATAATCAGATAAAAAGAAAAAAATAAAAAATTTAACCCCTCTATTGCTTAAAAATTTACTTTAAATTTTTGAAAACATAAAATTCCCTATTCTGCACAAAAGCAACTCCGTCAAGCAACGCCCAAATCCACACTAAAAATGAGACAAAAGACCCTATAACAATAAATACTGTTGTCGTGAAGATATACTCTATGGGGGGAAATATATATGCGATAATTACAAAGAGCATAGCCATAAAAATACCTGCTATTTGTGTTAGTCCTCTTCTTCTTTCTCCATGTATTATTGTTCCAAGACCTGGTAAAATCACATTCACCACCAAACCAATTATGTTTTTTGTATCCTTGTCCATTTTAAATTTTCTGCAAACATTTTTTTAAATTTTTAAATT
>JAGTWP010000056.1 GCA_018260755.1 Candidatus Altarchaeum sp.
TGTAGTAGGTGAAACAGCAGCAGCAGCAGATGTTGTAGGAGCAGGAGATATAGCAGCAACAATCGGAAATCTGGCATATACAACTGGAGCATGCGGAGCAAACGGAGGGTCGGCAGGAGAAGTAAAGTTAGCAGTGAAGAGCTGGCAAATGATTGGAAAATATGAACAGGATATAAAAGACAGAACTATCGGAGCAACAGCAACTGATTTGGGAGGATCTTTTTTAAGTTCCACACCTTACGGATCATTTTTTAGCACGGACGGACAACTACTCGCAAACGGGACATTAGCATATACTCAGGGTATGCTTAAAAATTACAATATAGGATGTCAAATTGATAAGACAGTAGCTGATTTTCCAATGAAAGTTAAGAACTGCAATGAATTGTGTTATCTTTGTTATGATATTTGCCAGGAAACAAAACATCCAGATCATACGATGGAAGAGTCCATACTTGTAGACGGAACAAAAGTCAAATATTATGAAGATGGATTGGGATGCGACAGCAAAGCAGAATCATTAAAGATGAATTTGGAATGTGGAGCACTTCAATACACAGTTGATCTTGGTGGAATTCCTGTAGCATCTATAACCGATGGTAGTAATTTAATTGATAGTAACTATAGAGGAAAGATGTTGTTTATGGGTTCAAATGACTATTTTGTTAATGAGTTGGGCAATACTTATATTGTCTTGGCAAAAGGTGAAAAATTACAGATAAGCAGCGCAGGTGCAACAGAACCAATATTGCCACAGTTACAGGGATATAAATTCAAATTACTTAAAACAATTCAGAGTAGTGGAAAAGATGCAGGAGTTGTAATAGAGATTGAAAAACCAGATGGAACAACTGTTCAGGCAACAGCATCAAAACAGGCAGGTGCTTCTCTTGGAACGGACGCAAATGGTCACAAAGTACAAATACAGGCATACCAGGTTATGGGAAACGAAGCAAGTATAATTGCTTATGATATGAGCACGCAGTACAGATTAGAAAATAATAAAAAGCAAGATGGATGGAGAGTTAAAATAAACAAGAATTATTGTAATAATGTTGGTATAGAAGATTATGGAACATCTGGAACAGGTAATGGGATTGGAAATGCTGAAAAAAGATATTGTCTGACGAATTTAACATTGACACAGGAAGATGCTCAAACATTAAATGTCGGAGATACTGTATATTTCCCAACAAAAGCAGTAAAGTTTTCATTTGAGGGCTTTAAAGATGAGGATTTCGGAGACCCAACTTGTTCAGGAGGTGCTGATAAAATAAAGATAGAAACAAGTGATAATCGTAAAGTAAGATTGAGCTTTACTACAAGAGATGGAGAAAGACTAAATAATGTCAGATTGGATGAAGGTGGTTATGAAGTTGACGAGTTATTTTTAATAGGAAATACTGTATACAAATTCAGAGGAACAGAAGATATTAATAACGATGAAAATCATATAAAATTATTGCTGACTGATGTTAGTAATGCAAACGACTTTGAAGTAATCCTTACAAAATTAAGTGGAAGTTTTGCAGGATTTAATTATACTTACTTTAACCATTATAGTACAGGTATGGAAAATCCGTGCACTTCTCCCTGTTCTACATTTAATGCAACAGTATTAGGAAAAATGGCATATTTCCACGAAGGTAAGTTATGGATGGATGCTGGAACTGATAGTAAAATTGGCTTAAATGATATTGCTTTAACAGATATTCAGAATGATAACTGCCAAGCAACATTAACGACATTATTTGAAAATGGAACAAATCAAAATGGGGAAACAACAAATAACAACACAGATGATCAAATTTTAGTCTTTAAAGGTTGTGGAGAAGATACTACCTATATTGACTTTTACGATACAAATAGGCACAGTAGAGGCACGGGTGATTATCAGACAAGTGTTAAAATTACAGGAACAGATACCGCACCAGTTGCTAATACATCATGTTTAGGTTCAGGGATAGTATGTTATAATTCAACATCCTTAGGATTTGAAGGTGTCTTGAAATGCAGCGAAGATACAAAATTGTGGTCACCAAGAGGAGCGGACTTATTCACAGTAACAAATTATGGCTCAGATAAACAAGTGAAGGCAGTTGAAATTTGCCACCCTACAAAGAAGACTTATGTAACTTACTTCCTCGGAAAAGAAAAAACAGAAAGTGAACAGCTTGGAACAATTACTGCTGATGATGTTGGAAAATTAAAGACAATCGGATGCTGTGAAGCAACTGTAAAGTCATTTGGATTAAGTGCACAAGGAGGTAATGCAACCAATGCAACCGGAACATGCCAGAATATGAAACCTGTTGGAACATTGATGGTGCTTGATAAAAATGCAGGTACAGGTAATTTGATTGTTGTCGGAGGACCATCAGTTAATACATTAGCAGCTAGTGCAGGGGTTACAAAAGAAGAAATTGGTGCAGATGCAAACAAGTATGTGATTAAGATGGTGAATAACAATACACTTGTTGTTGCAGGATGGGAAGCAGGAGATACAAATGCTGCAACTGGTAAAGTTGTTGAGTGGTTACTGGCAAACGCACATACGGCATAAACACATAAAGGACTGAAAGCAATGTGATGGGGAAAAATTTATTTTTTTCCTTTTTTTTCTTTTTCTATTTTTTTATTTTTTTCTATTTTTTTAAATTTTAAAACAAAAAATTTAATAAAAAGCTAAATAAATTAAATATATAAAAATTAAAAGGTAAGATAAAATGACAACAGAAATACATACTAAAACAAAAATTGTTGATCTTCCTTCTCTAGGGGTTCAACTACATATTCATGAAGATGCTAATGGAAATATATTTAGTGCACATCAAAAACTATACAGCGGAGAAAGAGGGGACGAAATACCACTCAACGAGGCGGCAATACTTGATTCAGTCGCAGACAACATGGGGCTTAAAAAATATTATAGCAAATAAAAGCATTGATGGGAAAGGTAAGATTAAAGCAAAAATAGAATCTAAAGGTGATGGTGAAGATAGGTATATAAATATTACCAAAAGAGCAAAAAATGGCAAGCATATCTATAACAAAAAAATAGCTTATATTTTCAAACTCGTGAAGATGTTGAAAATTTTTGAAATTTCACATATTACGATATTAAAATATATGTCAACAATATTTCAAATTTTAGACCAAAACAACCGAAACCACAAATAACAACTCAGATGATCAAATTTTAGTCTTTAAAGGTTGTGGAGAAGATACTACCTATATTGACTTTTACGATACAAATAGGCACAGTAGAGGCACGGGTGATTATCAGACAAGTGTTAAAATTACAGGAACAGATACCGCACCAGTTGCTAATACATCATGTTTAGGTTCAGGGATAGTATGTTATAATTCAACATCCTTAGGATTTGAAGGTGTCTTGAAATGCAGCGAAGATACAAAATTGTGGTCACCAAGAGGAGCGGACTTATTCACAGTAACAAATTATGGCTCAGATAAACAAGTGAAGGCAGTTGAAATTTGCCACCCTACAAAGAAGACTTATGTAACTTACTTCCTCGGAAAAGAAAAAACAGAAAGTGAACAGCTTGGAACAATTACTGCTGATGATGTTGGAAAATTAAAGACAATCGGATGCTGTGAAGCAACTGTAAAGTCATTTGGATTAAGTGCACAAGGAGGTAATGCAACCAATGCAACCGGAACATGCCAGAATATGAAACCTGTTGGAACATTGATGGTGCTTGATAAAAATGCAGGTACAGGTAATTTGATTGTTGTCGGAGGACCATCAGTTAATACATTAGCAGCTAGTGCAGGGGTTACAAAAGAAGAAATTGGTGCAGATGCAAACAAGTATGTGATTAAGATGGTGAATAACAATACACTTGTTGTTGCAGGATGGGAAGCAGGAGATACAAATGCTGCAACTGGTAAAGTTGTTGAGTGGTTACTGGCAAACGCACATACGGCATAAACACATAAAGGACTGAAAGCAATGTGATGGGGAAAAATTTATTTTTTTCCTTTTTTTTCTTTTTCTATTTTTTTTCTTTTTCTATTTTTTTTCTTTTTTATATATATTTCTAATAATTTTTAATTGATTTACATTTTATTATTTTAATATGCAAAGAGCAAATATTATTGTTAAAGGAGAGGTTCAAAGGGTTGGATATAGAGATGCAGTTGAAAACATAGCAAGAAAATTAAATATCAAAGGATGTGTTGAAAATCTCATACATTATGATGTTAAAATACTTGCAGAAGCCGAAGAAGAGAGTTTAAAAAGATTTATAGAAACAATAAAAATAAAAAAATATCCGATTGATGTTGAAAGTGTTGAAGTAAATTATAAAGAAGCAACAAATGAATTTGAATATTTTAAAATAAATAGAGGAGACCCTCAGGAAGAATTAGCAGAAAGGTTTGATGTTTCAGGGAATCTTCTTTACAGAACAGTAGAACTTGGAGAAAAGTCGGTTGCTCTTGGAGAGAAATCGGTTTCATTGGGTGAAAAGATGTTGGGAAAGCAGGATATAACAATAGATATTTTAAGAGATATTAAGCAGGATACAAAATATATTCCAGATGTGCTTACCAAAATTAATGATTTAAAAGAAAGGTCGACCTGATGGAGATAAAGATTAACAAGATAAAAGAAGTTCTTAAAGTACCTGTTTCGGTTTAATTTGCCACATATATTATCCCGTTGTGAAATAAAATTTTCACTTTAAAACCTTAAAAAGTAACAACTCTATTGTTTTTTCTATTTTTAATTTCCGAATTTTAAATTTTCCTTAAATGAGAGCATTTATTTCAATAAACCTTCCCTGTGATATTTCAGTAAATTTCGACGAACTGATGAATGATGTTAAATTTAAGGCAGTTGCCCCTGAAAATATCCACCTTACCTTAAAATTTTTAGGTGAAATCACTCCGAAAGATGCAGAAGAAATTTCCGATGCATTAAATTTTATAAGAAATAGGAAAAAATTTAAAATTTCTTTAAAAGGAGTAAGTGCATTTCCAAATGAGAAATATGTAAGGGTTTTATGGATTAATGTTGTAGAAGGAAGTAAGGAAATTTGCGAATTGCAGAAAAAGATTGACGATGGATTAAAATTTAAATTTCCTCCTGAAAAGGACTTTGTTCCGCATTTGACAATAGCAAGAGTAAAGTATGTGAATGACAAAGCTGTCTTGAATACCTTTATTGAAAAATACAAGGACTTTGAATTCCCGGAATTCACAGCAGAAAAGGTATCTTTAATGAAAAGCGAGTTAAGAAAGGAAGGACCGATTTACAGCGAAATACGGAACTTTCCATTAAAGGACTAAAAAACCAGTTTTGCCTGCTTATCTTCTTTTTTCTCTTTCTTATCTTTATTATTTTCTTTATTATTTTCTTCCTTAAATCGGACATTCCATGATTTTCTTATTATTTCTCTCGGAATTTGTGATTCGTTATTTTTTAAAAATGCGACTGTTTTCGTATCAGCAGGATAGCCCGAACCAAAGTCACCGTAAATTTTCTTTAAATTTTCAATCTCTCTGTCTCTTTCAACCTTAGCCAATATAGAAGCAGCCGAAACCTCAATGTATTTGCTGTCTGCAAAATGCTCGGAAATTATATTGAATTTATTTTTTCCGATTGCTTTTTGAGATGATGGCAGTGATGGCATAAATTTTAATATCTTTTTTGTAAAATTTTCCTGTATGTTCTCGGGAGAATCAATATAAATAACCGAAGGCATGATTTCTGTTGTTTTATCTAACTCTGAAAGCATTTCTGAAATTTCCTTTGCTTCAATATCGTTAAGGGAAATTTTCTTTCTCGTTTCATCAATTTCAACAGGGGAAATTTTTTTAATTATGTATTTTAATGCAATTTCCTTTATCTTTTCTTCAAGAAATTCCCTTCTTTTCGGAGTGATCTGTTTTGAGTCCTTAACATTTAGTTCTTTCAATTTTTCAATTCCATTTTCATCAAAGCAACAGCACGCCATAACCATCGGACCTATAACCGGTCCCCGCCCTGCTTCGTCTATTCCACTGGTAATCACCTTTGTTAATTTGTTATAAAATTTGTTATAAAATTTGTTATAAAATTTGTTATAAAATTTGTTATAAATTTGTTATAAATTTCAATATGAAAATTTCATTTAGTATGTTAAATTTTTTATTGTTATTGATTTATCTAATTTAAATTTTAAAATTTACTTATTTGTCACTAAATTTCAAATGAAACCAAAATTTTTGGATACAACCTTGCGGGACGGTGAACAAACACCTGGAATTGTGCTGAAGCCGGAAGATAAGGTTGAAATAGCAAAAGCAATAGATGAAGTCGGAGTTGATTTTATGGAGATTGGAAGTGCAATAGCAAGTGAAGGCGAAAGAGAAGCAATTAAAAAAATTTGCGATGAAAAGAAGAAGGGAAATTTAAACGCCCAGCTTTTGAGTTTTGCGAGAATAAAAATATCTGATATAACTTATGCACTGAACTGTGGCGTTGACGGCGTCTTTCTGGTTGCTCCGACATCGGATATTCATATAAAAGATAAATTAAACACTACAAGAGAAAAGGTCAAGGACACAATTACGGAATGTCTTGAATTCTGCAAAAATAACGGATTAGCAGTGGATTTATGTTGTGAAGATGGAAGCAGAACCGACATTGATTTTCTCAAAGAAATTTTAAATTTATCAGTTGAATTAAAAGTTGAGCGGCTTACAGTTGCAGACACAATAGGAATAGCAACACAGGAAAAAATCCGGGAAATTTTTGGCGCATTAACACTGATTGCAAAGTCCAAAATTTTGCTTGGCGTTCATTGTCATGATGATTTCGGAATGGCAACGGCAAACACAGTCACTGCTGTCCGGAACGGAGCAAATGTTGTCGATGTTACAGTTAACGGATTAGGCGAAAGAGCGGGAAATGCGCCCCTTGAAGAGGTTGCAGCAACACTGAAATTTCTTTATAATTATGATGTTTCTATTGACTTCAAAAAAATTTTAGAATTATCAAAACATATTGAAAAGATTACGGGAATCGGAATAGCAAGAAATAAGGCAATTGTCGGTGAGAATGCTTTTACACACGGTGCAGGAATTCATGTTGATGGTATTTTGAAAAATCCCGCAACTTATGAAGCGATAAATCCTGAAATTTTCAATGCCGAGAGAAGGTTTGTTCTTGGAAAACTGATGGGAAAGAAAACATTGGAGAATGTGTTAAAAGAGATGAATATAAAAGCAAATGACGAACAATTTACTGAAATTTTTAAAAAACTGCAATTCATAGCGGATAAAGGAACGCGACTTACAAATTTTGATGTAAGGCAGGTGGCAAATACTATGCTAAATTTATCCGAAAAAAGAGAAATAATTTTAAAAGGTATCACGGCTTTTTCCGGATATGTAACACAGCCAATGGCATCCGTAACATTATTAGTAAACGGAGAAGAAAAGAGAGCAATAAGCATCGGGAATGGTCCGGTTGATGCCGCAATAAATGCAATACAAAATATCTGCAAAGATATTCCCTTTGAATTTTTGGATTACCATGTTGATGCAATTTCAGGAGGAAGCAGCGCAGGTGTTCAGGTTGAAATCAAGTTAAGAAGTAAAGGAAAAACAATTAGTGCAAGTGGTGTCGGAACCGATATTGTGCTTGCGAGTGTTGAGGCATTTATAAACGGGTTAAATTTAATATCAGAGAGATAAATTAATTTCATCTATTTTTTAAGAAAAACATAATTATTTGCCAGAATGTTAAAATAATTATAAAAACAAAAGAAATGGCAGTTGAAAAAAAGCAGGAGCCCCTAGAAAAAGAAATTAAAGATATGAATTTTAAAGAAATAGAAAATTTAATAAACAACAAACTGATAACAAAAGAAAACAACAGTGCAGTTGAAAAACGACTAAAAGAAATTTATATTAAGAATAAAGAAGACCACAAAAATACTTCTGTTGTGCTGGATTTATTACACAAACTTTATCCTCTTCAATTAGAAATAATTGCTCAAGAACGGTTTGATAATAGCCCTTTGGGTAAAATGTATGCCAATAAAAAATAAAAATAAAAATTTTGATTTTTTGTGTTGAGTTTTGTGCTTCTTCACCTATTTTATAATGAAAAAAGTAATAATTGACACAAATTTTTTGCTGATTCCTGAAAAATTCCACATTGATATATTTTATGAAATTTCGCTTTTGGTTCCGGGTTGTGAATTTACCGTTATGGACGGGACATTCAGAGAATTAGAGGGAATAAAAAAAGACAGGAATGCGGCAAATATCGCACTTAAAATTTTGGAAAAATTTAAGGACAAATATACTGTTTATGAGAGCAACAAGGACAAAAATTACAGGACGGTTGATGAGGAAATTTTGGATGTGGCAAAGGATAGTTCATTCATTGTTTGCACGGATGACAAAGACCTGAAACGAAAATTAAAAGAAAGAGATGTGGGAACAATAACATTAAAACATAAAAGCAGGATTGATTTCGGATAAATTTAAATGTATTGGAGTTTATTTAAAGGATAAATTTTGTAACTATTCAGCCACCCAAAAAATTACGAGTAAATTTTTTGATTTTTTACGCTCACTTCGTTCGTGTATTTTAA
>JAGTWP010000002.1:0-36703 GCA_018260755.1 Candidatus Altarchaeum sp.
TATTTATCTTATTCAATATTATCTTATTTGTCTTATTTATCTTATTCAATATTATCTTATTCAATATTATCTTATTCAATATTATCTTATTTGTTTTATTTATCTTATTCAATATTATCTTATTCAATATTATCTTATCTAATCTTATTTAAATTTCTTCCGGTAAAAATTCCTTTAGTCGCCTCAATGCCTTAATTTTTTCATGAGCACCTATTTTTGCATTTTCAAGCCCTGTCTTTAATGTTTCTATTGACTTGTCTAATAATTTCCTACTCACTTTGTAGGGATAACCGTCCTTCCCGCCGTGAGCAAAACTATATTTAACAGGATCTTTCCACGATGGCTTTTCACCATAAACCAAATCACTAAGCAAGGCCAGCGCTCTTATTGTTCCAGCTCCAATACCCTTAATTGAAATTAAGTCCTCATAGTTTTTCGGCTGGGATTCATAAGCCAAATTCAGTGCTTTTGCAATTCTTTCCGAATTCATCAGATTTTCATAGCCATTCAGATAAATTTCGTGGTGCCTTGGCATTTTAAAATTTTCAAGTTCAAACAATGTGGTTTGTTTGCCGAAATAAAATTTTGTACCTTTTTCTTTTGCTAAATCAACGCTGCATTTTCTCGCATTTTTGCTTTCTTCGGCAACCATATTTAACGGATTGACCTTAACATCACAGCTTATGCCCGTATGTGGTTCATTAACAAAACTTTCATATTCTCTTAAATTTTCAGAAAGCCAGTGATACCTTCTTGCATACGATGTTTCCTGATTCATCCCCTGCTGAATAACTGCCCATTTCCCATCCTCGCTCAAAACAAAAGAATGATGGTAAATTTCAAAATTATCCTGCAAACAATTATTATCAACCTTTGCGGAAAGACGGCTCGCTTTAATAACTTCATCGGTTTTTTGCTGCGACAGATTAAATTTTTCAGAAAAATTTTGTATTTCAGCAGGTGTATTTCTTGATGCATTTCCCTTGCCACCCAAAAAAGCAATTCCGATATCTTCATTGTTCAATGCCTGTTTCAATGCCCCGCAGGAAACCGTTGTCGTTCCGGATGAATGCCAGTCAAAACCGATAGCGCATGCAAATCCCTGAAACCAGAAAGGATCGCTCAATCTCCTCAGAAATTCGTCCCTTCCGAACTCGTATATTATGACCTTTGAAATTTCCCTGCTCAAATTAACCATTCGTTCAAAAAGCCATCTCGGAGTTGTGCCAGGGTGTAAAGGTAAATCAACAAAGCCGGTTTTCATAGGAAATTTATGAATTTTTTAACAAGAATTAAATTTTTAAGTTAATGTTTATATTTTGACTTAATGTTTATATCCATAAAAGTATAACCGTCATTATACAAATGGCCATTATAGAAAGATCGAAGAAGAGCGAAATTTATCATTGGTTTATGAAGGGATATTGATGGCAATTGCTATTGGAAAAGAAAATTATGGAGAAATTTCATCTAATTTATTCTCAAAGAAACGGATAAAAAAGGACGATCCGAGTATAATCCAGCGATACCTGCACAATCTTCGACAATTTGGAATAGTTAAAGGAATAACTGTTTATCAAAGAAAGGGGGTTTGTGTATAAACTTACTGAGACAAAAGAAAAGATATTATTTGTTCTTGATAAAAAAATTTATCTGAAAAATCCGAAAAATTTGAAATGGATAAAGATAGTTGATGTTATGGATTTTGTTAAATTATAAACTACTCATATTCCTTTATTTCTTTCTATATTCCTTGTTTATCCTTTTTCTTTTTTAAATAATGTGTTTTTAAGTATGTATTCCATTGCATATAAAATGCCGCCAGCAATCATTAAGATAGCAAAAACTTCAAGAACTATATCTCCAGTATTTTCCATATCCTCCACTGTTTGAAATATTAATATACCTGCAATATTATACATTAACATGATTATCCCCATCACAATAATAAACACAAATCCAAGTACAACAAGTAATAAACCAATGCTTTTATTTTTCATGAATTTTGCAGTAAGATATATGGCAAGAAATATAAAAAATGTTATCACAACAAGCAGGGAGAAATTTTCTGCTAAATCATTTTTTACAAAGATTCTAATATTCATTGCTATCATAAGTAACAACCAAAAAAGAGATACTTCTATTTGATGTTTTTTGGCCCATTCCGGATCCCATAATTTATCTATTTTTTCTCCAAATTCCAGAATTTTATTTTTTATTCTGTACATTGTTTGACTTATAACCTTTAAAATTTCCCAACTCAAATTAACCCTCCTTTCAAAATTGTTCCAAAATGCAAATGTAAAGCAAACCAAGTTTTAACCACATCGGCACATCTAATGTATTAAGCCATACAAAGACAGATACCACACCGCAAGCACAATTACACCTATTAAAACCAATGCGGTAAATATAGGCCATATAACCATATTCATATCCCAAAAGTATTTTTTCACTCCACCCATTTTACTATATTTTTTAACAAATATATAATTATAATCCTAGATATAATAAATTTATAATTTTATCTTAAATAATTTAATCTTTAAACCAATAAATTCATATTAATAAATATAATCATAATGACAGACGATGCAAAAAAGGCAACAAAATATATAAAAAATGTAAAATTTCCCCGCCTGACTATATTGATATTACTGGACTTGTTAATTCCACTGGTATTTTCAATCGTATTTTCGGACTTTGTGTTTCTTTTATTGTTTGGGATTCCATCGGTCATAGCAACATTTGTGCCGGGGGGAATAAAGTACAGGCAGGCAGAGATAATAAATTTTATCTCAACAATAATTGAATGTATCATATTTGCGTTCGGAATTTTAATATCCAAAGAGTATGAAATATCTAATATCGTTTATATATCGCTTGCGGTGGCGATTTCATTTACATTTGCGGCAAGAATTGCCATATACAGGACTTTAAAAATGTCACTCCAAAAAGCCATTGTAAGAAGCAGCATAAGATTGTTAATTGCGTTCTTCTTCTTCTCTTTTTTTAAGTTAGGAGATGTAAGATTTATGGGTGAACGGCTTGTGCTTATTGTCTCAATGTTTACCTTAATCGTCATAACTTTTATTTACTTATTATCAAAGCCGTTTGAGAAAACAATAGGTATAAATCCTTTTGATATGGCGTGGGCATTTGCGAATGACTGGGTAAATGGCACTAATACTATTGAATCATCACTTATGAAAGGAAGCGAGGAAGGAAACGTTGTTGTCCACATTATAAATTTTACTGACAAACACGGAAATTTAAAGGCAAATTTTATTATTCCTTACATTCATCCCGGTCCCTTTGGAAATGTCGGAAGTGCGAACATGCCTAAAATTTTTCACGAAAATATAGAACATTCTTTTACCTTTCACGGCTCATGCACACACGAATTAAATTTAATAAAAAACAGCGATGTTTATGCTATAATGAATGATATAAAAGAAGAAATAAGCCATCTTGCAGACAGGGACAATGAAAATGTATTAACCGAATACGGGAAATTTATTTCGGACGGGAAAATTTCTGTATTGCAGGTGGATTCACCATATTTAGAAAGAGTTGTTTTTTGTGACGGAGACGGAGATATTGATGTCGGAATAGGATTGGCATGCAGCAATGTGTTTATTGACCTGCACAGTTCGGGAAATGACGAAGAAATTACTACTGCCTCCACAAAAAGAGGTATGGAAATTATAAATAAAGCAGGAAATTTAATAGTAAATTTAAAAGAGATTGAAAGTAAGAAAATACATCTGGGAATTGCAAAAGGCACTGTTCAGGATTGTGATGTCCGTGTCGCATTTTTTGATTTAAATGAGCCATTTGCATTATTATTATTTGATTCAAACAATATGCAAAACCGGGAAATTTTAAATATATTAAGGCAAAAATTTAAATTTCCCATCTTTATCTGCACGACAGATGACCATCAGAGAGATAACGGAAAATTTATGATTGAAATTGTCAAAGATGATGTTAATGATGTTTCAAATTTAATTGAAAAGGCAATGAATGATATATGTGATGTATATGTTAAATTCGGAAAAATTGAGAGAGATGTAAGGGTCATGGGAAGGGAATATGAAATGTTACAGGCGGCAAATTTTATGACTGTGTTGCTGAAATTTTTACTTCCGTTTTTGATTTTTATTACTGTATTTTTTGTTTTTGTCGCGATTGTGATGCTGTAAGATAAGAAAATAGAACATAAAAAAATTTTAAAATTTTAAAAAAGAACATAGATAAAATGATTTTGGGCTTTTACGGGAATTCAAATTCAGGAAAGACCACATTGATAGAGAAAATTTGCAGGAAATTAAAAAAGGAAAATTTAAAAATTGCAGTTATTAAGCATATTCCCCACAAAAATTTTTCCATTGATATCAAAACAAAAGATACGGGAAAATTTAAAAATTTGGGAGTTGATGTCGTTGCATTTTCTCCCGATGAGACGGCTTTTATACTTGACGGGATGAATTTTAGCGATATGATTTCCAAATTAGAACATATAGACAGTTATGATGTCCTTTTGGTTGAAGGACTAAAAAAACAGAATATTCCGAAAATCAGAGTGGGGGATTGCCCAATGGAAAGTAAGACAATAATAGATTATAAAGGTCCAAACGATTTAAAAACTATTTTAAAATGGATAAAAAACGAGATTCAAAAAGAGGAAAAGGAGTGGGAAGAAAAAAAGAAGATTTTGGTACGGATAATACGAGGGGAAAAGATAAGAACAACAAAGTTAAAAGGGACGAAGGTAAGAACGACAAAGTTAAAAGAGAGAGGGGTAAGAACGACAAAGTTAAAAGAGAGAGGGGTAAGAACGACAAAGTTAAAAGAGAAGAAAGTAAGAACGACAAAGTTAAAAGGGAAGAAGGTAAGAACGACAAAGACAATAAAGACGAAGTAATTGTTATCGTGAATGGAAAAAGATTACCGATGGGAAATTTTCCGAAAAAGATAATAAAAGAGATTGTTGTAGCGATGGTATCTTCATTAAGAGGCGGAGAAGGAGTGGAAGAAATAGAGATAAATATTATAAAATAAGAAAATCAAGAATTCATAAGAAAAATGAGGGTTAATATGGTTGATATTTCGGAAAAAGACATTGTTGAAAGAATCGCAATTGCAGAAGGAAAAATTTATCTAAAAAATGAAACAATAAACAAAATTTTAAAAAAAGAAATCAAAAAAGGCGATGTATTAACAGTCGCAGAAATTTCAGCAATAAACGCAGTTAAAAAGACCCCGGATTTAATTCTGTTGTGCCATCAGATTCCGATAGCAAATGTTGATGTCTATTTTAAAATTAATGAAAAGGAAAATTCAATAACTGCAAATGTTAAGGTTAAGACAATTGCAAAAACAGGTGTTGAAATGGACGCATTGACTGGAGTAACCGTTGCATTGCTGACAATCTGGGATATGACAAAGTATCTTGAAAAAGACAATAAAGGACAATACAAAACAACAAAAATAAGTGATATTGAAGTTATTGAAAAAATTAAAAAAGAAAAATAAAAAACAAGAAGAAAAAAGGTATTCACGCTTTATATTTCTTTGCATCTAATTTATGATTTACCTCACATTCCTGGTGGCATACCTCCTCCTTTTTTTGTTGATGCGATTACATCATCAATTCTTAAAATCATATCAACTGCTTCCGTTGCAGATTTCAATGCCTGAATTTTTACCTTTAACGGCTCTACAACATTCTTTTCATACATATTGCCGGTTTTTCCTGCTACAACATCCACTCCGTAGTCCTTTTTCCCTTCGCTATAATGCTTCCTTAAATTTACCAAGGTATCAATCACATCCATTCCTGCACTTTCCGCAAGTGTTTTCGGAATATCTTCTAATGCATCTGCAAATTTTTTTACTGCTAACTGCTCTTTTCCGCTTTGTGTTACTGCAAATTTTCTTAATTCTTCTGCCGCCGCAATCTCAACAGCGCCACCTCCGGTTACAATCTTTTTCATCTCTAATGCACTTGAAAGAGAACCCAAACCGTCTTTTATAGCTCTTTCCAGTTCATCAATAACATGTTCTGTTCCGCCCCTTAATATAATTGTAGCCACCTTCGGATTTACGCAGTCCTTTACAAATATAAAATCATCCCCTGCCATTTTTGTCTGCTCAACAACACCCGCCTTTCCAAGTGAGTCGGAACTTAAATTTCTCATAGAATTTATAATCTTTGCATTTGTTGCCTTTGAAAGTTTTTTCATATCACTTTCCTTTACTCTCCTTGCAGCCATAATTCCGCTTTTTGCCAGATAATACTGTGCCATATCATCAATTCCTTTCTGACAAAACACAACATTTGCACCCGTTTTCTTTACTGACTCAACCATGTCTTTTAACATTTTTTCTTCTTCATCCAAAAATGCCTGCATTTGTGCCGGTGAGTCAATTTCTATCTCGCCCTTTGTTTCTGTTTTCTTTACTTCAATAGCAGCATTAAGAAGTAATATTTTTGCCTTTGTTACTTTTTTTGGCATTTGCGCATGCACAACTTCCTTTTCAATAACCATGCCTTTAACAATCTCCGAATCGCTTACTGATCCACCCTTTTTCTTTATTATCTGTACATTGTCCTGATCAATCTTTAATTTTCCATCGGTAGTTTCTGCTATTGTTTTGATTGCTTCCACACATAATTTTCCTATATGTGACGGATCTACATCAAGTGTTTTTCCTGCTACGGAAACGGATGCAATTTTAATTAATGCCTCATTGTCGTTTAAGTCAATATCCTGTGCATTATCTTCCAAATACTTTTGTATATGTTCCTGTGCTGCTCTATATCCGGATATTATAACTGACGGATGTATATCCTTTCCAAATAAGTCCATTGCCCCTTCCAATAATTTACCTGCATATATCAAAGCGGTAGTTGTTCCGTCACCGACTTCTTTATCCTGTGTTTTTGCTATTTCAACCATTAGTTTTGCCGCCGGATGTTCAACCTTTAATTTATCTACGATAGTTGCCCCGTCATTTGTTATGGTTATATCCCCCATATCATCCACAAGCATTTTATCCATTCCTTTAGGTCCTAATGTTGTCTTAACTGCGTCACTTACGGCCTTTGCCGCAGATATATTTGCCCTCATTGCATTACCTCCCAAAAGTCGTTCATATCCCTCAGGTAATACCAAAACTTGCATTTGTTGTTGTGCCATTTTTACCTTTATTATTTTTTAAAAATTTATTTTATATTATCTTATTTTATTATCCGATTTTATTTTATTATCTTATTTTATTATCCGATTTTATTTTATTATCCTATTTTATTATCCGATTTTATTTTATTATCCTATTTTATTATCCGATTTTATTTTATTATCCTATTTTATTTTACTTTTTATTATTTGGCTTTATTATTTGACCTATTAATTATTTCTTTTTATTAATTACACTTATTTTATTAAATATTCTTGTTTTATTAATTAGTTTGAGTGTATATAAATTAAATTTTAAAGATTAAAAATAAATTAGAAATTTCAATGGAAACAGCAATAAAAGAAACAATAGTTGAGCAGTGCAAAGCAGGAAAAATTCCCGAAGAAGCAAAATTTATCGCAAGTACCGAAAACAAAGATGTAAATTTCATAGTAAAAGAAATAGCCAGCGGAAGAATTGTTGTATTAAAAAGGTCACCGAAAAATTCAAAATTTGTCGGAATCGGACATGGATTAAGAACAAAATTAAATGTGAATCTCGGAACATCGTCTGTCGGAGAAATTTCAGAAGAGGTTGAAAAAGCAAAAATTGCAGAGAAATTTAAAATAGATGCAATCACTGAAATGTCTATGTGCGGAGATATAGATAAAATAAGAGAAAATATCTTTAAGTCCGCAACAATGCCGGTAATTACCTGTCCGATATATCAGGTTGCGGCAGAAAGTTTTGGCAAAAATAATGGCTTTAAATTTAATGACGGAGAAATTTTAAGTATGATTGAAAGGCACCTAAAAGAAGGTGTTAGTGCAGTTGTTCTGCATTTATCAATGACAAAGGAGGCAATACAAAAATTAAAAAATACGAAAAGAATAGATAATATTGTTTCAAAAGGCGGGGCATTAACCGCTGCTTATATGATTGAAAATAATTGTGAAAATCCCTTTATTGAAAATTTTGCTCAAATTATGGAAATTTTGCATGCTTATGATGCAGCATTAATTCTAGGAAATGTTATGCGTTCGGGAGGTGTTTGCGATGAAATGGATGAATTGCACATAGGGGAGATGAAAATGAACAGAAATTTTGCAAATAAGGCACACAGGCACGGAATTCAGGTTATAATTGAAGCGTTGGGCGGGCATATTGCGGCAAAAAATTTAATAAAATATACAAAATTTTACAGAAAGAATATAAAATTTCCGTTGTTTGCTTCGGGACCTGTGCCTATTGACAGTGCACTTGGATATGACCATATTGCGGCATCTCTCGGAGCAGGGATTATTGCGGGACACGGTGCTGACTTTTTATGCTGCATAACTCCTGCCGAACATTTGGCGTTGCCGACCGTTGAAGATGTGAAAGAGGGAATTATTACATTTAAAATTGTTGCTGAATTTGCCGATGCGATGAAATATGGAATAAGCGAGAGAGATAGAGTAATGGATGAAGCAAGGGACTTACATGACTGGGAAAAGCAGTTTGGTCTGGCAATAGATGGCGGGGAAAGAGCAAGACAAAAAGGCAAAAATTTAATTAAAGGAATAGGTTGTACAATGTGTGGGAGATATTGTGCGGTTGATGTGATGAAAAAATATCTGAATAAGATTTAATAAGATTTTGTGTTGTGGGAACATTTTTAACTGGATAATAATTTAAATAATTCTTTCCATTTCTTTATATGTTCTTTCTTAATCTCTGTCGTTTTTGAGAACTCAATTTATAAGTTTTTTGTATAATTATCAATAAATTTACTATGGTCATCCAATAATTAAGTAATACTTTAATGAAGATATTAACCCATTCACTATAACTTCGCAACCATGCTTATTTCTTATATCCTCAATCAATTCTAAAATTTTAGTAACTATTCAGAGGGTATTTTCAAAATGAAATTTTGAAATACTAAAAATTATAAATTTTTAATCTTTAAAAATCTGCAAGATTTTTAAATACTGAAAATATTCAGATTTTCAATCTTACAAAATGCAAAGCATTTTGTAAATCTCCGAACGAAGTGAGGTGACAAAATTTTACTGAAAATTTATAAATAAATATTCAATCTTAAAAAATATTTCAAATATTTTTTAATACATGCGATTTTCAAACTTGTTTGAAAATACACGAACGAAGTCCGCTCACTTTCGTTCGTGTATTTTTCAAACGAAATCGTTTGAAAAATGAGCGTAAAATTTCAAAAAATTTACCATTAATTTTTTGGGTGGCTGAATAGTTACAAATTTTATTTTCTTCACCCTGCATAATATTTGGTTCTAATGTTGTTAGCAAATAATATCTTTGTATTTGTTTAGCTAATTGGATTTTACTGAAAACTACAGGTTTTCAATCTTTAAAAATTTATGAAATTTTTAAATTACCTCGTCATATTTGATTTTGGGTAGTGATAAACATGTAATGCCGAAGGATATTTTCAAAACCCAGAGTTTTGAAAATCTCCGAGCAACAGCGAGGTGATTTTTAAATTTATTTAAAAATCTCCGAATGAAATGAGGTGATTTTTTCACACTTTTCACACTTAATTTTTTAAGCAGCTAAACAAATACCTATTTTTTTATTTTTATTTTTTTTATTTTATTTTTATCCTTTGATTTTATTATGATTTTTTTCTAATCTTTCTGATACCTGTATTTTTCTAATATTTATGTTTTTAATCTAATTTTTAAGCCATATTTGTAAAAATTTTGTATATGTGCAAAAATGAAATTTAAGAATATTGCGGTATTAGGGAACAACACATTCGGTGATGTGTTAGGAAAAAAGGGAACGGAAAGCGATATAACTCTTTACAGTTATAAGGAAGAATCACAGGCATTAAGTTTTGTAGTTCCGACAGAATATCCGGGAAAAGTTCAGCCAATGGTATATGCGATAAATATGACAGATGCAGCGTTGGTCAAGGTAGATGCAATAAGCAGAACTTTGGGAGAAATAATAATAGCATTGGAATGTGCCAATATAAAAAAGGGCTATATCATAATGGGGGAAAATTTAATCAAAGAGCAAATTTTGCCACTCATTAAAGGCACAGTACTTCAGAATTATAAATTTATAGATAATGACAGAATCACAATAATAGAGACATTATCCAACGAAGACATTTCTTCAACCTCCGGCATTACAAAAGTTCCGATTGATCACTTTTTTGATGTCAAAAGTGTCGGAACAGTAGTGTTAGGAACAGCTTATGGAAAGGTCAGGAAATTTGATGACTTTATTATGTATCCGACAGATAAAAAAGTAACTGTAAAATCAATTCAGATTTATGATAAGGATGAAGACGACGCGGAAAACGGTTCAAGAGTGGGCTTAAATTTAAAGGGAGTAAGTGTGGCAGAACTTGAAAGAGGATATGTATTGGCAAAAGAAGGAACAATGAAGGTCGCTAAGGAAATTAATGTTAAATTTAAGGTTCAGAAGTTTTGGAAATATCCTGTTAGTACAGGTGGAGAATATGTTTTTGTTTGCGGGCTTCAGCAATTACGGGCAACCATTAAGGAAGGAGGACTAAATTCCGGTGAGGAAGGAACAATAAAGATAGGTCTTGACTGGAAACTTGCTTATGTACCAGGGGACAGAATATGGCTTTTAAGGCCTGATTTACCGGATAACAGGGTTGTCGGATGCGGAGAAATAATTTAATAAATAAATTTTAATCAATAAATAAATTTTAATCAATATAAAAAATGTCAAAAAAAATTAATGGAATAAATCTGAACTTGGGCGTTTTTGGGATTTTAGCAGTTGTTTTAATGTTGGCTTTGAGTGGATGTGTCGAACAAAAAAAAGATGTAACTTTAAAGATGGCAGATGAAATGAGTTCTCCTGTAAATTTCTCACCGATAGTTTTCTATGCAAAATTTAATGAAAGTGTAAATGCGAGTGTAGATTTTTACATAGATGCTCAATTTATAGGCAATGCAAATTCAAATGGCAGCAATGTTTTTATGGAATACTACGGAAATTTAACTGCCGGAGAATACAAAGTAAATGCAATCTTTCCCGGAAATGCTCAATTTAATAATGCATCTGCATCCAGCATACTTAAAATTCATAAACGCAATACTATTTTGGATGTTGGTTTTGAGCCGGAAGACAGAATTTATTTCAAGGACTCATTAAATGTGAGTGCTCATCTTACTATTGGTAGCACAGACAGCAAAGAAGAATGTGCGAATAAAGAAATTTTGCTTTATGTAGGCAACAAATTTTTGGGTAAAAATTTAACAAACGATGAATGTTTTGCTTACTGGACACTTAGCAATTTGGATGTCGGGGAGTTAAATATAAAAGCCGAATATAAAGGAAATGAAATATATGAAGATGCAAACGCAGCTAAAAGTATTACTATAATATCCAAGATTCCCGTTAAAATTTTTGCAAATAGTACGGAGGTTGAACTTAAGGATAAAGATGTAACAATATCTGCGGATATGAAAGATTATTTGGGTAGGAATGTTCCGAACAGGGTATTAAAACTAATATCCGAAGGAAGGTTAATTGCTAATTTAACTGCCGAACACAATATATTCGTTTTAAACATTTCAGAATTTGGATTAGGAAGTCATCGCTTACAGGTTGTTTTTGACGGGACAGAAATTTATGAAAATGCAAGCAATGATGTATTTGTGGAAATAATAAACAAATACAATATTTCAGGTGTTGAAGTAAAGGCAGAAATTCCGCTTGAACAAATGTTCAATAAAAAAATATCTGTCTATGCGGATGGTTCAAATGCAAGTGAGTATTGTGCGTATGAATTTGAATCAATTGCAGATCAGAAAAATGGCTACCGCATTCAGATTCAAGAAGGAAATAAAGACAGCATATTTTTGGGGAAAAATTTCGGAATAATTACAGTAAAACAAGGTTATGGGATGCTTTCCTGCCATGTATTTTTGTGCATGGATAAGAATATTAACTGCTCAATTCCGGATGTTTTTGAGGCAATCGGAAAACTTGAAAATTTAAGCATTGCATTAGATAAAGATGTGAGTGGAAAGCCATTGGTTGTCTATAATGAAATCAGGGGAACATTAGGTTACATTCAGGCGTATTTCGTTCAAAACAGGAGACAAATTTATATAAAGCCATATTTGATAAATGGCAGCAAATGTGAATTATCTCCGACGAGAACTGCCTATCAGAATTTAACCGTAAAAGAGGTGAATGACTGCAATTTCAACGGAATATTCATAAGAAATGCAGATAAGCGGTTTATGGGCGTGAAGGATGGAAAAATTTTATTAGAAGGTGATGAAAATGGTTTGTTTGCCGAAGAAACAATTTTAAAGTGGCTCATTGCACCGGGATATGCTTATGATTTGAGAATCAAAAATCAAAGTGAATAAAAATTTAATACCCTTCTAATAGCACTGTGTTTTAAAAACAATCTTTGAAGGGAATGTAATTTTTGTTGTTATACTCATTTGTTTGTATGTATTTTTAAATTTAAATAACAACGTAAATTTTTTAAAGAGCATAAAATTACAAGCAAGGAGTTGAATTTTTCGTAAAGACGAATATGGGCAGGTATAAGGGACAGCATAACGCATTGGTTAGAGATAAAATAGTAGCAAGCGGAGGGAATGCAAAAGTCGTCTGGAATGAGGCAAAGAAGAAAACAGATAAGGTGCCTGCAATAGCAAAAATTCCAAAAGACGATGCTTTGGTTTTATAAACAACCTATTTTTAAATTATTTGATATAAGTTTTTGTAAAAATCAAAAAATAACCGTCAGGAATTAAAGAATTCCTAATTAACATAAAATTTAAACAAGTTTTTTATCTGGCATTCATAATTTTAAAGAAAATTATAAATTTAAATATTTAAATTTTACTAATTTCAAATGGCACAGGAAAAAGCAGTTAAAAAAGAAGGGAACAAAAAAACAGCAGAAGAAATAAAAAAGGAAACAAAGGCAACCAAAGAGGTAATCTCTGAAGATAAAAGCAAGAAAAAAACTACAAGTGCAAAGAAAACAAAGACAAAATCAGAGGAAAAAATAGAAGAGATTAAAGAAGAAGCAAAGCATGAGGAAAATGTAATCCCTGAAATCAAAGAAGAAGCAAAGCATGAGGAAAATGTAATCCCTGAAATCAAAGAAGAAGCAAAGCAGGAAATAAAACCAGGGGAAAAAGTAACAAAAGTAACCGAAGAAAAAACTACCAAAACCAAAGAAGAAGGTGCAAAGGTAGAAAAACCGGAAGAAAAAAAGACACTCGGAAAGGTTTATACTATTCCATTAAGTGATGTATATAATCAACCGTGGAGTAAAAGAGCAAGAAAAGCAACAAGGATGGTGAGGGAATTTTTGCAAAAGCATACCAAGAAAGAAGTAAAAATAGCAGGTGATGTTAATGAAGCAATATGGGCTCGCGGAATGAAACACCCTCCGAGAAAAATAAGAGTTAATGTTGAAATTGAAGATAATCTTGCAACTGCAAGGTTATTAAAGTAAAGAAAGAGAGAGGCATAATAAAAAAATGCTCAAGCAAATTTCCATCAAAAAAGATGCCTTTATCGGTCTGTTCGGATTGCTTACTGATAAATATTGCCTTCTTTCTTACGACTTTCCGAATGTTGAGTTGGATGTTCCTGTTTTAAGGGCAAAAATTTATTCTACCGATTTAACAGGAATTTTTTGTGTCGGAAACTCTAACGGTTTGCTTATACCTGATGTTATAGAAAACGATGAAGAAAAAAAGATAAATGACTTTTGCAAAAAAAACAATATAAATTTATGGAAAATTTCAACTGATTTTAATGCACTAGGAAATTTAATTGCCTGTAATGATAGTCATGCCTTGATTAGCGAGTTAATTCCAAAGAAAAATTTAAAGGACATAAAGGATATTTTAGGTGTTGAATGTTCCTTTGGTTCTGTCGGAGGACATACGGAGGTCGGAAGTTGTTTGGTTGTGACAAATAAAGGATTTTTGGCACATGCCGATGCCGAAGACACTTTAGAAGGTATCAGGGAAATTTTCGGAATTGATGGAAAGGTAGGAAGTGTAAATATGGGCTTTCCTTATGTGCGGGCAGGGATTGTAGCGAATTCCAAAAATGCCTTTGTAGGTGATGAAACTACAGGGATAGAAATGAATGTGATAAGTGATGCGTTGAAGATTGATTAATAAAATTTTATTAAATAGGTAAATACAAATGGAATCAGAAGAGATAATAAAAATATTTGAATCATTTGTTAAGAAAGATAACGAAACATTTTATAAAATTGCTCATGAAATCATAGAAGACGAGAAAAGAAAAAAGCATTATTTGTTAGTTAAAAAGTTGGAAAATATTTTGTTAGAATCTCACGAATCTTCAAATTTAAATCACATCGAACAAATACCAATAATACCTCGAGATAATGAAAAAGGTTTTAAATTATTTGAAGTAAAAAAGATTTTCCTTGATTGGAACGATGTAATTCTATCAAAAGACGCCAAAGAAACGCTAAATCAAATAATAGAAGAATTGAAAAATGAAGATGTTTTAGAATCTTATGGCTTAAAAGCAAAACAAAAAATACTTTTTTATGGCCCTCCAGGGACAGGTAAAACACTTACAGCAAAAGTCATGAGTTCAGTTATAGGATATCCTCTTGTCACTATTAGATTTGATTCTGTTATATCTTCATATTTAGGTGAGACTGCATCTAATTTAAGGAAAATATTTGATTTCATAGAAAAGGGCAAATGGGTGGTTCTTTTTGATGAATTCGACATCATTGGAAAACAAAGAGATGACCCTACCGAACATGGGGAGATTAAAAGAGTTGTTAATAATTTCATGTTGATGCTTGAAAACTATGAAGGAGATAGTGTGATAATCGCATCTACAAATCACCAGCACTTACTTGATGTTGGAGTATGGCGAAGATTTGACGATGTTGTTTATTTTGATCTTCCTGATGAAAAAAGGCGGAAGAAAATTTTTGAAAAATTTTTGAGGGTTTTAAAAAAAGATAAAAATCTTAATTTAACTAAACTTGCAAAGGATACTGAAGGATTTTCAGGGGCAGATATTGAACAGGTTTGTATTGATGCTCTTAAAAAAGCAATATTAAAAAAGGAAGAATTTGTTAATTATAATAATGTTCAAGAATCTGTTTCAAAGCAAAGAAACAAAATGAATGCTAAGGAGGTGGTTAAACATGAGTGAACATCTTAACCTTCCATTCTATGAAAAGGAATTTGAAAGGAAAAAGCGTGGAGGTAGTAGAATAAAACCTCGTGAGGATAGAAAACACTTCTTCGAGATTCAAATTCGTAAGCTCGGTGAAATAAAAAAAGATTTTGATAAAGATAAAGAAAGATTTAAGCAATTCTTTGATCCTAATCTCTTGTTTAAAATCGAACTGAAACAGCACGTATCTGAAGAAGATTTTAGAAAATTTTTGGAAAGAAATAAAATACAAATTGTATCTCCTTCACCGGAAGGCATAGGTTATTGGATTTCACTAGCAAAAAATGAGAATCTGGATGAAGTTAAAAAAAGATTAGAAGAGTATGGTAAGGACGATGAAAAGGAAGCAAAATATAAGGATATATTTGATGCTATAGAAAAATTTGATGTCATTCCTCCTGAAGATAAAATAGGTGAACGTTTAAAAGAAAATCCATTACAAAAAGGGAAAGAATATTATTTAGATATTGAAATCTGGATAATGGAGAAAGAAACCCTCGATAAATTCTTGGTCGGATTTGAAAAATTAATAGTCCATGAAAATGGGCAAATAACCGACAAACTCGTTACCGATAATCTATGTATTCTAAGAGTTAAAATAAACAAGTCTCTATTTGACGAAATAATAAAACTAAAAGAAATAAGTAGAATAGATAGACCTCCAAAGCCATACATAACCTATCAAATGTTGTCTTCTCCATTAGAAGGATTTAATGTTGGAGATTCGCCACCTAATGATGCTACAGCTATTGCTGTATTAGACAGTGGAATTTTATCAAATCACCCTTTACTTGAAAAAGCAGTAGGGGATGAAATAGCAGTGCCATTTCTGTACAGTAACAAAATAAAAGAGGATAAACCACAAGATGATGTTGGGCATGGCACAGAAGTTGCCGGAATTGCACTTTATGGAGACATAAAAAAGTGTATTGGCGAGAAAATTTTTCAACCAGAAGTATGGATACTTTCAGCAAAGATTATGTTTAAAAATGAAGATGGTGAAGCAGAATATTTTCCTGAAGAATTATTAGAACATCAACTGGAAAAGGCAGTAAGATATTTTGCTACCACTTATCATAATTTTAAGGTCGTAAATCTTTCCTTAGGGGATATGGATAAAAAAATGTTTGGCGACCAAAGGCAGTTTCCATTAGCAATTTTGATAGATGAATTAGCAAAAGAATACAATATTGTTTTTGTTATCTCCGCAGGCAATCTGGATTTTACTAATCTTCTTCCAAAATATCCTAAAGAATATCCTAATTATCTAATTGAAGAAAGAAAAGAGGTTAAAATTATAGATCCTGCTTCCTCTGCTTATGCGATTACAGTAGGATCTATTGCCCAAGAATTTGGTCCGTCTGACATAGATCCAAAAGAGATTTTATTTTCACCCGCTAAAACAAATTACCCTTCTCCTTTTACTTGCGTGGGGCCAGGATATAAAGGAATGATAAAACCCGAACTTGTGGAGGAAGGAGGCAATATCATCTTTTCACCAAAAGATCTTAAAAAGTTTGAAGACATAGGCAGTAAACTTATAGTTTTAAATCATAAATGGATTGAAGATGAAAAGCTCTTTGCTGTTAGTTATGGAACAAGCTTGTCAGCTCCAAAAGTCGCTAATTACATAGCAAAACTTTTCAATCATTTTCCAAATTACTCTTCAAATTGTATAAAAGGATTACTTTTGGCATCTGCTGAAATACCTTCCGATAGACCATCTCCTTTAGAAGGAATAAATTTTAATGACTCGAACACAAAACTTATAGATTTGTTAAAAGTATATGGTTACGGCAAACCAAACTTTGATGTGGCTAAGTCATCCGAGCATAATAGGGTTCTACTTCTGGCAGAAAATAAAATCAAATTAAACAGCATTCATCTATATTATTTTTATTTGCCAAAAGAATTTGTTGAAATCAATGGTGAAAAAGAAATTTCTGTTGTTCTTGTGTATAATCCACCAATAGCAGGAAACAGAAGTACTAATTACTTTGGTAGTACGATGGAATATCATTTGTTTAAAAATGCTGAAATTGAAGAAGTAATAGAATGTTACAAAAACATTAAAAAGGAAATAGATGATGTGGTTCCTAATGAACTAAAATTGAAAGAAATAGATTTGCACCCGGGAGTTAATATACGAAAAAGAGGAATACATCAAAAAGGAATTAATATTTATTTAAATAAACCAGATATTGATACTTACAAACCACTAGTGCTTGCAGTTATATCTAAAGATAATTGGATAAAGGACGACAAAAAACTCCAAGATTATGCTGTTGTGGTTACAATAAAACACAAGATGAAAATAGATCTTTATAACCTTATAAGACAACAAATACAACAAAGAGTGAAAATAAAACAATGAAGATGAAAATAAATTTTGCCCATTCACCTGATGCAGACGATGCATTCATGTTTTATGCAATTGAGGAAAGAAAAATTGATACTGGTGGATTTGAAATTAAAGGAATTTTAAGTGATATTGAAACATTAAATAATAAAGCATTAAATTCGGTATATGAAGCGACAGCAATATCATTTCACCTTTATCCTTACATTGCCAAAAATTATTATCTTATGAAAACAGGTGGAAGTATTGGCTACAATTACGGGCCTATTGTTATTTCAAAATCAAAAATTGATGGAATAAAAGGCAAAGTTATTGGAATTCCTGGAAAATGGACAACTGCTTATTTATTATTAAAAATCTTTGAGGAAAATTTTACCCCTGTTTTTATGCCTTTTGATAAAATTATAGATGCCGTAGAAGCGGGAAAAATTGATGCCGGCTTGATAATTCACGAAGGACAAATTACCTACGCCGAAAGAAATTTATTTAAAATTATAGATTTAGGAGAATGGTGGTTTGAAAGCCATAAATTGCCTGTTCCGTTGGGATGTAATGTTATCAGAAAGGACATAGGAATTGAAAATGCAAAAAAAATTTCCGAAATTTTGAAAAAAAGCATTTTATACAGCATAGAGCATAAAAAAGAGGCAATTAATTATGCATCAAAATTTGCGAGAAATTTAAGCGATCTCAATAAGATTGAAAAATTTGTTGATATGTATGTGAACGAAAGAACAATTGAATTGGGCGATGATGATATCGCTGCCATAAAAATTTTGCTGAACGAAGGACACAAAAAAGGTGTGATTCAAGGTATAACTCCATTCAAAACAGAACTTGAAATCGTATAAATTTTAAATTTTTTAAGTCATTTTCAAATCGCAGAGATTTGAAAATCTCCGAGCAACAGCGAGGTGATTTTCAAAACCCCGAGTTTTGAAAATCTCCGAGCAACAGCGAGGTGATTTTCAAAACCCCGAGTTTTGAAAATCTCCGAGCAACAGCGAGGTGATTTTTTTAAAAATTTTAACCCGTTAATTTTGTAAAAATGGAACTAAAAATTTTAACCAAATTTTTTGACGAATACCTTAAAATTTCTGAAATTGAGGATGTATCTGTAAATGGTCTGCAGGTTGAAGGTCGGAAATATATTGAAAAAATTTGCTTTGCGGTTGATGCGTGCGCTGAAACATTCAAATTAGCAAAGGAGGAAAATGCAGATATGTTATTTGTTCATCACGGAATGATATGGAACGGGATAAAGAATGTTACAGGAATAACTTATAAACGACTAAAATTTATTATTGAGAATGAAATTTCCCTTTATGCAGCACATCTTCCTCTTGACATGCACGGTGAAGTTGGCAATAACATACAATTTTTAAAAATTTTCAGAATAAATGAAGCGATTGAGGAATTTGGGACATATCACGGAATAAAGATAGGGTATAAAGGAATGTTTGAAAAGGAAAAAAATTTAAACGATTTTGTAAGTGAAATTGAAAAACACCTGAATACGAAATGTAAAATTTTAAAATTTGGAAAAAACAAAATAAAAAGGGTGGGGGTTGTTTCAGGCGGTGCCGCTTCTTTAATTGATGAGGCAATAGAAAATGTTGACTGCTTTGTTACAGGCGAGCCGTCGCATCAAATTTATCACATCGCAAAGGAAGCTAATCTCAATGTTATTTTTGCAGGACATTATGCAACGGAAACGCTCGGAGTTAAGGCAATGGCGAAATTAATTGGCAAAAAATTCAGCATTGAAACAAAATTTATTGACTGTCCGACGGGACTTTAAATTTTAAAACAATTTGTAAATAAATGAATTAAAGAAATTTAAGGAAATACATTACAGAATTCGTAGTTGTTTCAGGTATAAATTCATTATCAGTAAAAAATTTTATTGCATTAGAATTTTTGTCCGAAACCCTTGCGATGCATTTCCTGACATTATTTTCTTTCGCAAAATTTAACACATAATTTAACAAACTTGTTCCGATATGCTGATTTAAAAATTTTTTATCAACACCTATGGGACCGATTTCTGCATATGAGTTGGGATAAAAATAAATTCCGCAGAAACCAAGTATGATGCCGTTATCATAAACAAAAATCTTAAAATTTTTATCCCGTAATGAATTTGTCAGGAAAATTTCATCTATCGGAAATTCAAAATTTTGAATATAGAAATTATAAATTTCTGCAATTGTCTTTAATTCATCTAATTCATCGGATTTTACCTTCCTTATAAAATTTTTCATTTTTAAAAATGTTCGCCGAGAATACTTATCAAAGCTCATTTTTTCTCGCTTTGTATCACATCTCGGCAACTAACACATCAACCCATTTAAATTAAAATTCAATAACTAAATTTTGATTTGATTTATCTGTCTCAATGCACCCCTAATTATATCTTTATGGTCAAATGCTAATTCCATACTTAAAATTTTGCTTATTTTAAAAAATTTTGCATTTTTCGCATCATCACATCCTAATGGATTTGAATTTTCCGGTGGAACGCACAAAAATGCTGCTGTTATAGTATGTCCTCTCGGGTCTCTGTTGGGCTTTGAATATACCCCGATTAACCTTTCAATTTTAACATCCAAGTTTGTTTCCTCTTTTGCTTCTCTGATACATGCTTCTTCAACCGATTCCCCATATTCTACAAAGCCACCGGGAAGGGCAAAATTTCCCTGAAACGGAGGATTTTTGCGCTGAATTAGCAAAATTTCGTATTCATCATCAGTCATTACTTTTCGGTAAATAACTGCATCGGCAGTATTTCTAATAAATTTTTCCATTTGAACTTTTGCTTTTATAAGAATTAGATTGTATATAAATATTAAATTTAAAGTTAAAAATTTCTATTTTCAATGCTCTTATAATATATTAGAAATTGAGGTTTCAATGATGTTGTAATATAATAATCCGCATGTAAAATTTGGAACTTTTTCGTCAAAATACTTTTAAGGTATTTGTTTAGCTAATTATGTTTTTACTTTATTAAAGTTGTTCGTGTATTTGTTTAGCTTTTATAATTCATGCTGTTTGTGTAAGATAATTTAAAAATTTATTGTAGGTTAAATTTATTGAATATATCTTGTTGCATCACTATTAACCTCTGTCGGTTGAACTGTTTGCTCTTTTCCCAGCTGAACATGCGGAATTGGAAATGGCGGAGGAAGTTGTATCTCTCTTGAAATAACTGCGGTCTCCATCATACAATTAGAAATTATGGAGTTATGGACAGTTTCTGCCATCTCCTGCGGAAGGTGCTTATTTTCACTTGACTCCCATTCTTTAAGTGCATTATTTGCTTCTTCTGGATTTGCTGGAACATAAATTTCTCCCTCTATTCTTATAAATCCAATATTCGGCTCATAATTACTTGCGAAAACAAATCCCACAGATAAACCGTTTTCTGCCTTCGTAAGATGTGTTAAAGTGCTTTTGCTGCTTATCTGTATTGTTTGTTCGCTTATTCCGCTTCCGAATTTTCTTGCTTCAATTGCCTTATAACTTGCAGTTACATTCATTTTGTTGATATAATTAATTAAAGATTAATTAAAAAATTTGCTGTTTTGAATTTTCTGTTTTACAATTCAATTAATTTTACAATATCTTTTGTCTTATAAATATTTACTTTGTTTTGTGAATCAAAGTGTTTGTAATCACTCCACAAAGAACATTTTAGGGCAAGAGAAGTGGCAATAAATATTGAATCGTCCATATCAATCTCTTTCATCACTTCTTCTACCAACTCCAATTTTTTCATATATTTATCTTTTGGAACGAATAAAATGTGTTTTTCTATGAACATTATTAAAGCACAGTGAAAACGATATCATTCATCCCGGATTTTTTCAGTATTTTTTTTGGGTTAAGATTTCCTTAAACATATACTCTGGAGCACATAACTCAAAAATATCGCTCAATATCATCTTTCTAAGTAAAGAGTCCTTTATCCATGCTCCAATAATTATATTTATATCGCATTTGTAGCAATCACTAATCTCATTCTTGTTCGCTTTTTACTCTTTCATAAAGTCCCTTCTTTATTATATGGTCTAATTTATCTATATCTTCCTGCTTTAAGGAACTTCCATAAGTAAGAACATTTCTTATTTCAATATCAAGTAATTTATTTATGATACTTTTCTTTACTATGTTAATTGTTTCTTTTTCTCTGAGAAATATTCCAAGATCAGACGCCAGCTCTACTGTTACAACCATCTGATTAGTTTATTTTTCATTATTAATTAGAAAAGATAAACAAAAAGATATAAAAACAAAAGATATAAAAACAAAAAGATATAAAAACAAAAGATATAAAAACAAAAAGATACTATAATGCTAAATTTTACCGAAATTTTAAAAATTCGTAATGTTGCAAAATTTTACGATTATCAGGAAAAAGCAATAGCTGAAATAGACAAAGGAAAAAATTTAATTGTTTCAACGCCCACAGCAAGCGGAAAAACCCTGCTTGCAGAATACGGAATAGTCAGGGCATTAAATAATAACGGAAAAGCCATATATGTTGTGCCGATGCGTGCATTAGCAAGCGAGAAGTTCAGGGAATTTGAAATTTATAAAAATTTCGGATACAAAGTAGTGCTTGAAATGGGGGATATGGAAAGTTTGGATGTTGAAACACTGAAATACAAATACAGCCGTTTAAATTTTGATGTTTTATTCGCTACTGCTGAAAAATTAGATGCAATTTTGAGGGCAAATGTTTCCCTGAAGAACTTAAAATTTTTGGTTGTTGATGAAATTCATTTTTTAGGCAGTCCCGACAGGGGTTCTGTTTATGAAATTTTAATTGCCAAATTAAGAAAAAATTTTCCCGACATTCAGATTCTGGGATTATCCGCTACTATTGGAAATACGGATGAACTGGCAAAATGGTTAGATGCATCATTAGTTCAGTCATCATTTCGTCCTGTTCCGCTTACAGAGATAATTGAAACAAAAAATGACTTAAATGCAATAGTTGCTGAAAATTTACCCAAAGGCAACATTCTGATATTCACAAATTCAAAAAAAAGATGTCAGGACTTGTGCGGGGAATTAAGCGAAATGAGTATATTTAAAAATATCAATGAAGTTGAACTCAGCAAAGAAATTTTAAACGCTGTAGAGTCCCCTACGGAACAGTGCAAATTGCTTACAAATTTTGTTAAAAAAGGAATTGCCTTCCATCATGCGGGACTTACAAATAAACAGCGCGAGTTGGTTGAGGAAAATTTTAAAAACAACAAAATAAAGGTAATCATTGCCACTCCCACTTTGGCTTACGGTGTAAATTTACCTGCACACACGGTAATTATTGAACGACTAAACAGATATACTAATAAAGGAATGGTTGAAATTCCTGTGTTAGAGTATAAACAAATGTCTGGTAGGTCAGGAAGGCCAAAATATGATAAAGAAGGAACTGTAATAATTAAGGCAAATAAAGCCAAAGAAAAACACATCCGTGAAAAATACATAAACGGGAAACCCGAGGATATTGAGTCATATATTCTGGCAGAGCCAAATTTAAGATTTCATACATTGTCTTTAATTCCGGAAATTTCCAATGTTGAGGAAATTATCCGATTTTTTGATACGACCTTTGGAATGTTCAGATACGGGAATCCGGAAGCGGTTGAAAGAAACATTATTAATATCATCAGTGGATTAAAGGACTGGAAATTTGCCGAAGAAAAAAATAAAAAATTAAATTTAACTCCTGCGGGAAACAGGATTAATCAGATGTATATAGATCCGTTAACCGCAGAACGATATATTGTAAATTTTTTAAATATTTCTTCACAATTTGGCAGTTATGATGATATTAGTATTCTTTTTATTTTATGCACGGCAACGGAAATGCCTTTGCTTTACATAAGTAGGGGTGAAGAAGATGACATTCTCGGTGAATTTTTATCACAGGAGAATCATAGGTATCTTGAGGAAATAGGAGGGGATGACTATTTAGAAAAATTTAAAACTGCAAATATGTTCAATGCGTGGCTCAGCGAGAAATCGGAAAATTATATTTATTCAACATTTAATGCACCTCCCGGATTGCTGCATCAGAAGGTTGAAATTTTACAGTGGCTTACTTATGCTGCCTGTGAAATAGGAAAAATTTTAAAATTTCCACAGATAAAACAGCTGATGGAGATGCATATAAAGGCCAAGTACGGAATAGGGAAGGAACTGATTGAATTAATAAGTATAAAAGGAGTCGGAAGGGTCAGAGCAAGGGCTTTGTTTAATGCAGGTTTTGTGAATAAGGATATGCTCAGAAAGGCAAGTGTTGATGAGATTGCGAGGATTTTAAAGAGTAAAAAGATAGCAGAGGAAATTAAGAAAGAGGTTGAAGTGATATAATGGAGTTGTTGTAGATTAGTTGTTGTAAATTAGTTGTTGTAAATTAGTTGTTGTAAATTAAAAATTTTAAGGTAGAAATTAATAAAATTCAAAGGTGAAAAAGTTATTTTGCAACATGTCTAATATAATTGATCTAAATTTTAGATGAAATTTTCTAAATTTTTTCCACAATTAAAGTATAATTATCTTTTCCTTTAATTTTTACCTTCTCTCCTTTTAAAATTTTCTCATCCATTTTTAAATTTTTTGCCTTCCATAATTCACCTTTATACATAACAAATCCAGTGTTATTTTCAAATTCCTCTGTTGATTCGGCTGTTTCTCCGAGCATACTTTCCCCGATTACGGGCTTCTTTTTCCATGATTTGAAAATTTTTGTAACTGCAAAAATCAGAAATGCGGCAAATATTACCGACGGAAAAATTATTGAATACAGCAGTGTATTAAAGAATTCCTGCGATACATAAAATTTTGGAGATGATAATGGCCCGATAGAAATTATTCCCATAATCAGGGCAATGACTCCAACTCCTCCGACAATTCCAAAACTATGCGAACTCAATTCATAAATTATTAAAGCAATTCCTAAAATCAGCAAAGCAATTCCGACTAAATTTACATCAAAACCCAGTCCGATTAAGCCCAATAGTATGCATAATATTCCTAAAATTTCTGCACCCATTCCCGGACTTGAAAGCCCAAAAATTAATGCATAAATTCCGAGCATAAGTAAAAGAGACGCGAGCAATGGATTTGAAAGGAGGGTCATTATCTTTGTCTTAACACTTGGTTCATAATGCAATATTTCCGCATTTTTTGTAATTATTGTCTTTTCTCCATCTGAAACACTTACCTTCATTCCGTCAATTTTATCAATCAAATCCTGCTCATTATTCGCAATTATTTCAACCACATTAAATTTCGTTGCATCATCCGCATTTAAATTTAAATTTTCAACGATAAATTTTTCTGCAAGCGAGAAATTTCTGTTATGCATTTTCATTCTTTCCTTCATTACCGCAATTACAGCATTTAAAATTTTTGATTCGTTTATCGGAATTGATTTATCTGCTCCGATATAAACCGGCTGACAGGAACCGATTATGGAATTTGGAGACATTGCCGCAATATGTGTTGAAAGTAAAATAAATGTTCCCGCACTCCATGCATGTGCGCCTTTTGGGCTAACATATCCTACAAAAGGAATTTCGGAATTATCAATGATTTGTATTATTTTCAGTGTGGAATCCAAATCCCCGCCGGGTGTATTCAGCCGCAAAATTATAACATCCGGCTTTTCATTAACCGCTTCCGTTATTATTTCTGTTGTTGCCGAAGTTATTGCATCATCAATATCAATTACATAAATTTTTTTCGCATGAATTTCATCTGCCTGAACATTTACAAATCCAAATAATATAAAAACCAAAAGTCCGATAAATCCGATGAGTAAAATTTTTTTCATTTTAAATTATAAAATTAATTAGTTGTTTATTTATTAGTTATTTGATGTTTAATTTAAAAATAAAAACCAATAAAAAAAAACCAATAAAAATGAGTCACGAAGAACACTTGAAATATGCTTCAAAAGAAATTTCAAAACCAGTTAATGTTGCCGTCTTAACAGTTAGCGATACAAGAACAAAGGATACAGACGAATCGGGAAAAATTTTATGCGAAATACTGAAAAATAAAGGGCACAACATTGTTTATTATGAAATTGTGAAAGATGAAAAGAAAGAGATAGAAAATTTTGTAAAGAAAGCAATTTCAGACGAAAATGTTGATGTTATAATAACAAATGGAGGCACAGGAATTTCAAAAAGAGATGTAACAATTGAAACAATTTCAAAATTTTTTGAAAAAACACTGAACGGATTCGGGGAAATTTTCAGATATTTGAGTTATGAAGAAATCAAAAGCGGGGCAATTATGTCAAGGGCAACGGCAGGAGTGTGTAATGGAAAAGCAATATTTTCAATTCCCGGCTCACCAAATGCGGTAAAACTCGCTGCGGATAAAATTATAATTCCTGAAATTTCCCATATTGTCTGGGAATTAAAAAGACAAATGTAATTTAATCGAATCAGATAATCTACTAATTGAATCAGATAATCTGCTAATTGAATCAGATAATCTGCTAATTGAATTTAGATAATCTGCTCCACTTTTTTAAATTTTCCGTTTGTGATTTCAACCTTGCATAAACATCCTTTTTTCAAATCAACGCATTCCTCGTCACTTTTTATAAATTTTACGCTCACTTCCTTTGTGTATTCCAAACGAGTTTGAAATGCCAACATCTTTCCAAGAAACGGCTGATGTCCTACTATTAAAATTTTGTCTTTGTTGAGGTAGTTAAGATGATTTAAAATTTCATCGGGATTTGACAAAGGATTCAGCAAATCATTTATTTTAATCTCGTTCTTAAAATCTGTCTCTTTTGCAATTATTTCTGCCGTTTGAATTGCCCTTGTTAAAGGACTTGAAAATATTTCATCCATCTTTACATCTAAATTTTTCAGTATTTTTCCTACTTTCTTTGCCTGCTTTTTACCTTTTTTAGATAACTCTCTCAATTCATCAATATCTCCTTCTGATGCATCCCCGTGTCTGACAATATAAATTTCCATTTCATAAAATTTTTAAAATTTTTTCTGCCACCTCAATGGCATCCCTTCCGAAAACCCTGAGCATTGCTTCCTTCCCAAAGCCACCTTTATCATAAATGAGCTCCGCTTTTGGATTTTTTGTTAAGGCATTTTCAATTCCAAATTCCATTGTCTTTCCTTCCATTAACTTATTTTCCTTTGGTTCTGCATTTCTGTCAAAGTCCGAAATTTCAAATTCCAAATTTTTAAATTTTTCCAAATTTTCCTCGCTGAATTTTACATTTATTACCGCTCTGTTGTTGGTTTTTGAATATTTCATGTAAGCAGATAATGCCCTCGCCAAATGATGCTCGCCCCCAAATTCAACATCCCCTATTGCTTTCAGTTTTTTATCAAGTCCGTCATAAAAAATCCTTCCGGAAAATTCCCCAATATCAAATATATCCTCGGAAAAATTTGTTATTTGTGCGATATTTATTCCAACTTCAGGACAAATTTTATCGAGGTTTCTACCTTTATTTAAAATTTTTAATGCCTGCCTTATATTTTCCTTAACAACATCTTTTTCAACTTCAAAGAAAGGATTTAAAATTGCCATTTTCAAACCATCATTTATTGAGTGTTTTATTGATTCGTAAGTAAAAATTTTTGCCTTTTTTATTGCCTCAAACATTTCATAGTTTTGTGCCAAATAGCAGGTTATTGCAGATGAAAATGTGCATCCAGAACCGTGTGTTTTGAGCGGAATTTTGTCAAATTTCAAAATTTCAAATTTGTTGTTGTAATAAATTAAGTCCTCTCCTTCATCCTTTATCACACAATTTCCGATAATTTCTGCTGCTTTCTTTTTATCATCAGGGTTTTTGATTTCAATTCCGCTCAAAATTTCTGCTTCTTTTAGATTAGGTGTTGTTAATTTTGAAATTTTTGAAAGTTGTTTTAAAGAGTTGAGCAAGCATTCATCATAAAATTTGAAACCTGTTGTTGAAATTAAAATTGTATCTAAAATAGGGGAACAACCGTATTCTTTCATTTTTTTATAAATCGCATTACAAATTTTTCCATTGCCAATCAGTCCAATTTTCACTTCATCTGGCTTTAATTCCATTGCAGCATCTATTTGTTGTTCAATAAATTTTGTGTCTAAAAATTGGACGTTGTAAATTTTTGAGGTATTTTGTGCTGTAACTGCGGTTATTACATTAGTTCCGTAAATTCCCAATGCACTGAATACCTTTAAGTCCTGCTGAATTCCAGCGCCGCTTATGCTATCGCTTCCGGCAATTGTAAGGCAAGTTTTCACTCTTTTAAATTTTTAGGTTAATTTTAAATTTATTAATTAAATTTATTAATTAAATTTCAATCAAATTTTTAAAATGTCAAAAATAAAAGTCGGTGTTATAGGGATCGGAACAATAGGACACAGAGTTACTGCTTATGGTGCAAGACAAAAAGACATGGAAATTTGCGGTGTTTCCAAAACAACCCCCGATGATGTATATAATATAACTGCAATGCTGTGGAAATCCGGAATTCCTGTTTATGCTTCATCAAGAATCGGAAAGGATGGTTTAAACAAATCGCTTGAAGAATTCAGGACTTATTTTAATAAGGTAAAAGATAAAGAAAAAATTTACGGTGATGTCAATGAATTGGTTCCCGGAACTATTGCGGATTTGGTTAACGAAAGTGATGTCATTGTTGATGCCTCAGCAGGAACTATAAACAAGACAAGTGTTCCAGAATATAACAAGAAAGAATTTTACATCCCGCATAACGAAAGAGCAGGCAAGAAAGTTAAGGTTATCTTTCAGGGCGGTGAGAAATCGGATATTGGGAAAATTTCATTCAATGCGGCTGTAAATTATGATGAAGCAATAGAAGTAGGAAGAAGCGATGAACCATACATCAGGCAGGTTTCATGTAATACAACGGCACTTTCAAGAATTTTGTACATCTTTCTTGAAAATTATACAATAAACAGAGTTTATGTTGTAATTGTTAGGCGTTCAACCGACCCAGGAGAGGAAAGCAAGAACATACTTAATGATATTTATATCGGAGAGCATTTGCCTTCACATCATGGACCTGATGTTGAAGAAGTATTTAAGAACTATAAAAATTTTAAAAATTTAATTGACCAACAAATTTTGACAAGTGCGATAAAGGTAACAACCGACCAGATGCATATTCATGATATAACACTTACAGTTCCAGTATCCGCTCCTTACAGCGAAGAAAATTGTCCAACAAAAGAAAAATTTATTGAAATCTGCAAAAATTCAATATTAAAGAATCGTATATCTCTTGAGGACAAAGTAATACACACCTCCCGACTGAGAGAATTTGCGAGGCGAAAGGAAAGAATGCTTCATATAAACAATAAAATTTTCCCGAACTGCGGAGATATGTTTGCAGTTACTGTCGGATTAAATTCTTATGCATTTATAAGAAGAACAACCATGTATGGAAATAAGTCGATTCATTTAAAACTTCAGACAGCAGTTCATCAGGAGGCAATTGTAATTCCCGATACGATTGATGCAATAAGAGCATTATGCTATGATAAATTACAGGTTTCAAGGGATGATTCAATAAGAATGACAGATGAAAGTTTGGGGATGAACGAATAATAAATTTAACAGCAATATATAAATGTAGAAACGGGTTTGGGTATCGCGATGTTGTTTTTTTTGGCTTTTTATAACAATGCCCCTTGTTATCGCAATCGGAAATTTTATACCTTGTGCCAAAAAATAAAACAAAATTTTCCAAATGTTTCCGTTCTGCTGAAGGAGCAAATTAAAATTTAATATTTCAACTGTAATTTTTTTTATATCCAATATCTAAAAATGGAAAAAGGGAATAAAAAAGAACCAATATATGAAAAACTTGTTCCAGGTGAGATTTTGATAGGTTATATACCATATAAAAGGGAACACATTTTTGCTCTTATAATCAAAAATCCAAATTTATAAAGCATCCAAATTTATAAACCCTTTACAAATTTTCCTTCAAGCATAATCTTGCTCACATCACTACTTTTACATCTATTTACCAAACTCGTTATTAAATTTTTACTGTGTCTTAAATTTAGACCATTTTTATTGATAAATATAATGTCAGCAACTTTTCCTTTGTCTATGATTCCAGCGTTTAAATTTAACGCTTTTGCAGGATTTATTGTCACTGCTTTTAAAATTTCTTTTGGTTCAACAAAGTCATGGAGGGATGATATTTTGTAAGCGAATTCCATTTCTGCCCATAAATCAGGAGAGTTCAGCATCACATTATCTGTTCCCAGACAAACATTAATTTTTGCATCTGTCAATTGCCTTAAATTTGGAATTCCACATTTAAGAATAGCATTGCTTCTCGGACATAAAACAATTGTTATTTTGTTCCTTCCTGCGGCTTTAATTTGTTCTTCACTCGGATTTAAAAAATGAATAATCATATCGGGCAAAATTTTTAAGTTGAACACTTCTGAAATTTCATCTTTTGCTTCACCGGCATGCACCGCAAATATTTTTTTATGCGTTTTGATGTATTTCAGCCCTTCTTCGTAGGTCTCAAAATTTTTCAGATTATATAAATTTAATCCGAGCCCGTCAACATAATCCAGGTCATCAATCTGGACATCCCGTGCTAAAATTTTTGCTTTTATCTGAATATTTTTTATACTCTTTTTTAATTGCTCAACCCCGTTCATTCCGAATTCCCTGAAATCAACAAAGGTTGAAATTCCCGAATCGAGCATTTGTAAGCATGAGTCCTTCATTGCATCCGAAATTTCCCGCTGGCTCGCCTTTTTATAAAATTTCCACTTGCTTCCGTTCTTTCCGCAGCACTCTTTCGCATTTAAATTTTGAACCGCGTCTTTTGCAAATGAGTCGCCGATGTGTGTATGTGTGTTTATTAACGAAGGCATAACCACAAAATTTTTAAAGTCCGCACCATCACTAACATAACCTTCATTACACTCTGAAATTTTTCCATTTTCTATTACCAAATTTCCTTCTTCAATAATTTCAAAATTTTTGTCAAGAAAGGAACAATTAATGAGCATTTTTATTAAATTTATAAATTTTATTGAATAAATTTTGCCTTTGAGACATCCGCTTATTATTTCACATTTCTTATTTCTATTTCTTATTTCTATTTCTCATTTCTATTTCTCATTTGGCGGATCAAGAGATATACCTGAATTTTGCATAAAGAAGACGCCTATGATAACCTCCTCTATCAGGTTGTCTATAATAACAAATTCAGGATTATTTACAGAAAAGCCACCTATTTTTATTTCTTTAAATCTGGCTTTTTCTCATTTTACTTTACTGCCATCTGCCAAAATGGGATTAAAAATTAGTATTTGTTTAGATAATTGGATTTTACTGAAAACTACAGGTTTTCAATCTTTAAAAATTTATGAAATTTTTAAATTACCTCGTCATATTTGATTTTATAGTTATTTTCAAAACCCAGAGTTTTGAAAATCTCCGAGCAACAGCGAGGTGATTTTTTCACACTTTTCACACTTAATTTTTTAAGTAGCAAAACAAATACAAAAATTATTCTTTCAGAATGATAATACATTATATTCACACCTTCACCGCTTTTAAATTGTCTTCTGATATAATTCCTCCCTGCTCCACTGTCAAATAGTGCCAGAAGATTTTGGCTCATATTTCTTAAGGAGTGATTAATTATATTTGTTATAAATTATATTTGAAATGAAAACGAAAATTTTTAATATTTTAAATTTTTGTAGGTTATTTTCATTCTTTATAGCATTCAATGATTTCCTTTTTCGGAACATAAACATCTTGAACCGCATAATTCTCAAACGAAACCGAATAATAATTCGCAAATGCCTCTTTTATTTCGTCATTTGCTTCTCCCTTAACTTTAACATAGTATGTCCTTCCAATGTGATTTCTGACAATTTCTCCGTCTTTAACAACAATTTTTCCATCCTTTATTACATACTTTGCCGATGAGAATGAATTAGCAATATTATTTTCATCAAATTTATAAATTGCTATATCCGCATCTGCTCCTATTCCGAGATGTCCTTTATTTTTTAATCCCATAATTTTAGCAGTTGCTGCTCTTGTAATTGTTGCTATTTCCTGCAAGGTATATTCTCTGTCAAGATCTACTAATGTTGTTTTTTCTTTTGCTTTTGCGTTTATTTTATTAAGCATTTCGTCTCTTTTCTTTTTGCTCATTAAATATTCAACAACATTCGGATAATAATAAAACGGACCGGCATTAGGGTGATCTGTTGTAAGGCAAACCTTGAACGGATCTTTAATTAGCAGTAAAATTTCCAGTCCGATTGCCCACTGAATCGCATTTACGGCATTATTTTCTTTAAATACATAAGGAACAATTCCAGCCCCTGTTTCCATTTCAGCATCAACATTCGCCCATTTATTTTGATGCGAAAGCTTATAAACAGTATGCTGCCACGGTCCATCTGCTGTCATCGTTGTTGCAGGTCCAAAAATAACCTGACCTACATCAACGGTTACATTATCGCAGGAATTAATTTTGTTTGAAATTTCGCTTGCCGCAGATGCAAAGCTTGCCCAACCATCACCTGCATAAGAATTGAACTGAATGTGGGTTATGTGAATCGGCTCGCCTTTGAGCGCATCAATGGTTTCCAAAGTTGTTTTGAAATTTCCGGGAGAACCGAGATTGTTGCAATGAACATGAATTGCATGAGGCAAATTTAATTCTCTTCTGACTTTTGCCAGATTTTGTAAAATTTCCCTCGGAGTTACTCCGTAATTTATTACCGGATCATCTAAACTATTCACATTCTTTCCCCATTTCCAGTTCTCAACACCACCGGGATTTACTATTTTTATTGCATATCCCTTTGTCGCATTAAGCAAAAAGCCAACATAATTTTTTAATCCGTCAAAATTATTGTTTTTGATATTATCAAGCACAAAATGATTGCTCCCCATCACAATGTAAGCAGTTTTATCAATTAGCGGAATATCATTAAGTTCTTCGTGTGTATGTCGTGTTGCTATCGGAGGACTTGCTGCTTCTGCAACAAATGTATAACCGAGTTTGGCATATCTGTATCCTGTAACAAAGGTAGTCGGGATTGTATAGCCTGTTCCGCTTCGTGTGATTTTTGTTTTGCGGACAACATCTTTACGATGGTCATCAGGACACATAACTCTTGCCTTTGTTACTTTTGGTCCTGCAATATGAGCATGTATGTCAACACCTCCGGGCATTACGATCATTCCTTTCGCATCAATAATAATATCCTCATTATTATTTCTTTCATTCATTGGTTCTTCAACGACCTTTCCATTTTCAATATAAATATCTATTATTTCTCCGTCAATCTTATTTATGGGGTCATAGACCTTTCCGCCTTTTATTATCATCATTTTGGTAAAATTTTAATGAAATTTTAAAAAATTTTAAATTTTTATTGCTCTTTCATTTTTTCTTTTAGTCGTTCAATTATTCGTTCCAAAATTTCCCTGTCCGGAGGAAATTCCGAATTCACAACCTTTTTTAGTCGTAACGGAATTCCATCCATTCTGTAGGCAGTTCCTTCCGCTTCTATGCCAGCAGTCGCACAGGGAATAACAACCTCGGAAATTAATGCCGTAAGGGAAAATTTCGGGTCAATAGTTATTACAGGAATACCTGCAAGATGCCTTGCGGCTTCATTGGGAAAATGGGCAACAGGATCTGTCGCTACAATCAATGCGGCATCGCATTCTTTTCTTACTAACATTTGCGTTGCAGAAAATTCTCCCGGATTGTATCTTGGATATTGTAATGCAAAATTTATGGAGAAAGGATAACCTGACTGCCAGCCCCATACATGTACTGCCCCGGCTACATTATAATGCCCGAGCATAGGAATAATAGAAAATTTAGTCCATTCGTTCAAATCCTTAACAAGAGAAATGGCGTTATCAGTATTTAATTCCTTTCCAAACGACTGAGTTAAACCCATCCCGTAAAACACAACGCCATATTTTGCATTTTTCATCCGGTTTGTTAAATTTTCAAGGTCTTCCTTTTTTACTCCTGTAATTTCTTCAACATTGTCCGGAATTCCCTGCCCTTTAATTGCCGCCCTTATTATTGAAATTAATTCATAATCCTTTCCATGAGAAATTTTTATAAATTTATCTGATTTTTTTGCTGTACTGGTTTCTCTCATATCTATTGTTACAATGTATCTTTTGCTTCTGTCGCTCCACATTCCTTTTGCAGCCCCTGAATATCTGTTAAAGAACCTCGGATGTGCTTCAATCGGATTGCATCCCCAGAATATAACCATATCAGCTCTGTTCTTTATTTCTCCCAATGTTGCGGTTGTTTGTCCGACACTCTGCAATGCCATTATACTGGGGCCGTGACAGACCGAAGGTAACTGGTCAATTGTTGCCCCTATTAATTCTGCAAGTTCCAATGCCTTACTTTGTGCCTCGCATTCTGTTGTTGATAATCCGAATATTAAAGGATAATTTGCATTTTTTAAAATTTCAGCAGCTTTATCTATCGCTTCATCTATTGAAACATCAACTAAATTTCCTTCTTTTTTGAGCATCGGGCTTTTTACTGCATTGACATGATGTTTCATAAATTTTGTAATGGAGATTCCACAGCCATTCTTAACGCTTTTTATCTCGTTATTTTCAACATTTACGATTATGTCATCGCATAGAGATCCGCAAAACGGGCACGGAACATTTTTTATTTCCATTTTATTTTAATTTTTGTATAATTTCTTTGACATTTAAGATATTTTCATCTGTTTTTAAAATTTCCACCTCAATTCCCTTAAAATCGGGCATACCTGTCCCACCGGTATTCCCGCCTATAAGTATATTTGCCCAGGGTCCCATAGGAATAAGCAAATTTCCTTCGTCAATCACAACTTTACCGCATTTAACAACGACCTCTCCATAAGATGTTTTTGCTTTGAGCAAATCACCTTCTTTCAGGTTAAATTTTGCCATGTCATTTTCATTGAGAAATGCAATTGCGCAGGCATCCTGGTAACTTTGAGAAAGTTTGCTTTCTTCCATTGTCATACCCTGTTTTAGAGTTCTTGCAGTTATAAGTTTCATCCTTGTAAATTTTTTGATTTTATTGGTTTTATAATTTATAATTTTATTATTAATTACAGAATTTGATTATTAATTATTAATGTTAATAAAAATTATTAAAATTTTAATGCAAAATTTTAATGCAAAATTTTAATGCAATATTATTGTGGAGGCAATAAATTAATTTAAATCAAAAGCCAGTACTTCAATGGTAATTTGACAAATTTATCATCAACCAATTCAAGTTCATCACTGCCGATGATTATTCCATAAGAAAAATTTTTTATCTTTTTAGCAGTATCTTTTATCTGTTTTATGCCATAGTTTTCTTTATTAAAGCCTATTTCGATAACAATCTCTTTGTCTTCGTTTTTTAAAATAAAGTCTGCACCTTTTTTTGAAGAATCATACATAAATTCAATCCTCGGACATAATTTTTTGAAGTCCCGAATAAATATCATAGAGCAATAATCCTCAAGTATTTTACCTTTAATCTCTACGGGATAGACGCCTCTTAATATGCCTGAACGCAACGATGGTGAAATGAACAAATATTTCGGAGGCTTCCTTATTTTTGTATATTTCCCGCCGTAACTTCTGATTTTCATTAGAATTCCACTTATAACTAAAACATCTAATAGCGATGTTAATGTACGATGATTAATTTCCAAAGAACTACATAAATTTCCATAATTTATCGTGTCCGAATTTGCTAAAAGATAAAGCAAATCATTTATTTTTGACAACGTTTCCGAATTAAATTTTTTAAGTATCAGAATGTCTTTGTTGATTAACTTCTCAATGACATTTTGGATTGTCTCATAAATTTTTTGTTTAGTCATTTTTGTTTTCAGTGTAAAAGGAAATCCGCCAATATCTAAAAATTCTTCTTCAATTCCTAAAGGCAAGGTGGCAAAAAAACTGTTTGCCATTGACAACGAGGAATTAAGCAGAGCATATAATTCCTTGGCATTTTCGCTTTTTAATATCGCAGTTGACAATAAGTAAGAAAAATTTTTTACTGGAAATTTGTTTTCTTTCAACATTAGGTATTCCGTAAATTTGAGGGGATAAAGTTCTTCAAGATGTGCCCTTCTGGCTAGGTCGGGATTTATCTTGATATTTAAAGCAGAAGATCCGGTAGCAATAACTAAAATATTTTTGTGCCCTTTGGTTCTGTCAAAAAGGGTTTTTAAAAAAAGCCCCCATTGTTTGTCATAATGAACTTCATCCAGCAAAATTAAAAGTTTTTTGTTTAATGTCTCAAATCTGAATCCTTTTATTTCCTCATAAAGGCCAAAGAAGTCATTTAAAGTAATGCCTTGTAAATGCAGCCGGCTTACATCAAGATAAATTTTCTCATAGTCCTCTGTAAATATTTTTTGATATCCTTCACTTATTTTTACGAATTTCCTAGCATAAAAAATCTGGGCGAATAGCGTTGTTTTCCCAACACCTCTAATACCTGACAAAAGATTGATTTTTTCTAATTCCTCAATATTATTATTTAGGAAGTTTTCCAAAAGGGTTGCGTAATGAGAAAAAATATAACGGGTTGGCAGCAAGTTGTTGTTTTCATCATAAATATATCCCAAAAGAAAGTTATCAAGCTCCGTTGTCCACAACCTATAAAATTTATCTAATTTCTCTGATTTTATATTGTTCATTTTACTTAATTTTATATTGTTCATTTTACTTATTTTATTTGTATTGTTTTACAATTAAAATGTATGTTTTATTAGTATTACTCTACAATTAAAATGTATGTTTTATTAGTATTACTCTACAATTAAAATGTATGTTTTATTAGTATTACTCTACAATTA
>JAGTWP010000002.1:36723-52040 GCA_018260755.1 Candidatus Altarchaeum sp.
CTCTACAATTAAAATGTATGTTTTATTAGTATTACTCTACAATTAAAAATTCCAATATCTTAAATTACGATTGAACATATAAATAACATAACGGATAAATTTCATTTAAATTTCTATCAAACTTAATTATCATACTTTTATATACTTTTATATACTTTTACAATTAAGATGAGAATAGCTGTGCTAAACAAGGATAAATGTAAATACAAGGATTGCAACTATTTATGCGTTCGTTTATGTCCTATGAACAAAAGAGGAGGCAAAACAATTGTTGTTAATCCCGAAAGCCAGAATCCGAAACCTGAGATAAATGAAGTAATATGTACTGGATGCGGGATATGTACAAATCGCTGTCCTGCGAAAGCGATTCACATAATAAATTTACCCGATGAAATAGGAACTCCGATTCATCAGTACGGAAAGAACGGATTTCGCATATTTAACCTTCCGTCTCCTAAGAAAGGTGTTGTCGGAATTGTCGGAAAAAACGGAATCGGAAAGTCAACAACCTTGAAAATTTTGAGCGGACAGATAATACCTAATTTATCCTATATAGACAAGGAAGCTAACTGGGGGGATATAATAAAATATTTCAAGGGTAAAGAATTACAAAAATTTTTCTTAAAAATTTCAAAAAACGAGCTCAACTTTTCCTATAAGCCACAATTCGTTGAAGGCATCAGAAAAATTGTTAAGGGAAAAGTTCGAGATGTTATAAAGTATAATCATAAAAATTTTGACGCTCAAAAAAGAAATTTATTGCACGAACTGAACATTAACTTCTTAGATAATAATGTGGAGGAATTAAGCGGAGGGGAATTACAAAAATTAGCAATATACGGCTGTTTATCAAAGGATGCGGACATTTATCTGCTTGATGAACCGTCATCATATCTGGATGTTGAGGAACGGCTAAATTTAGCAAAGGTTATCAGCGGCATCAACGGTGTTCAGGATAAATTTATCATTTTGGTTGAACACGATCTGGCATTGCTTGATTATCTGAGCGATTATATTTATGTTATTTTCGGAAAGTCAGGTGCTTATGGAATAATATCTAATATAAAATCAACACGAATCGGTATAAACGAGTATTTAGACGGATTTTTAAAGGCGGAAAATATGCGGTTCAGGAACAGCATCAAATTTGAGGTAATCAGAGCAAGAAACAGGAAATTTCCGTTCCTACTTGCAAAATATCCTTCGTTTACAAAAAGTTACGAACATTTCAAACTTGCTGTTGACGGAGGCGAAATTTATAAAGGACAAATCGTAGGCGTTCTCGGAAAAAATGCAAGTGGAAAAACAACATTTATTAAAATTTTGGTAGGTGCTGAAAAAGATGACACGAACAAGGTTGACATTCATTTAAAAATTTCGTATAAGCCGCAGTATATTTCGGTTATGGATATGAAGGTCAGGCAGTTAAATTTAAAGGATGAACTGATTGAGAAATTTTCGATTAAGGATTTGTTAGAGAAGAACATTGATGAATTGAGCGGGGGCGAATTACAAAAAGTTGCAATAGTTGATTGTCTTTCAAAGGATGCGGACATTTATTTATTTGATGAACCATCTGCTTATTTAGATGTTGAAGAACGACTGAATCTGGCAAAATTTTTGCGTTCGTTTGCTGGAGAAAAAGAAAAAGGTATCTTTGTTATTGACCATGATATTTTGTTTATTGATTATATCAGCGATGCGCTCATTGTTTTTGAAAGAAAGAAAGATGATGCTCCATCCATCGTTGAAGGACATGCTTCTTCCATATTAAATGTCAGGGACGGAATGAATAAATTTTTAAAATCGGTCGGGATAACATTCAGGAGAGAGCCGGAAACAGGAAGGCCCAGGGCAAATAAATGCGATAGTGTTATAGATAGGGGGCAGAAAGAAAAAGGAGAATATTACTATGCGGATTAATATGCTTTCATCATTTGGAGCATTTAAATTTTATGCCCCGAATTTCTTTCCCCTTCCGCTTAAATCCATTAAAATATTGAGCAAATCGGTTCCTTTAATCACTCCAAGACCTCCTTTCGCACATTCTCTCTCGCTAAATTTAGAAATTTTATCTGTTCTTACATCTCCGAGAATTGCGAGCGGAACAGGGTCTCCGCTGTGCTCTTTTACAGTTACGGATGTCGTATGGTCTGCTGTCAAGGCAAGTGTCGCATTTAAATTTTGAGCAAGTAATTTTCCGATAAACATATCTATTCTTTCAATCATTTCAACCTTTCCCTTAAAATCGCCGTCATGAGAAATTTCATCTGTACCTTTAATGTTAATGAGAATAAAGTCGTGTTTGTTCTCTTTTAATTCTTTTATACATGCATCTATCTTTCCTCCAATGTTTGAGTCCTTATGTCCAGTTGCACCATCAATCTCAACAACATCTAATCCGACTGCTCTGCATATACCTTTGATCAAATTTACTCCTGCTATACCTACACCTTTCATTCCGTATTTTTCGCTAAATTTCGGAATTTCGCCTATTTTTCCAGCACCCCGGGCAAGTACGATGTTTGCAGGTAGCATTCCTTTATCTAATCGTTCATTCTGAATTTCGCTGTTGTTTAAAATTTCATACGCCTTTTGAGTAAATTTATTTAAAATTTCTGCTGTTCTTTTTGATGAATTCGTATTAGCCAAAGGAACAACATTTTTTATTTCGCCTTCGCTGTGCGGGTCGCTGTCGGAAATTTTTTCGGATAAATTTTTACCTCTTAATACTAAAACACCTCTGTGTCCGGAAGATGCCTTAAAAATTGCCTCTACATCTTCAATCTGAAAATTTAACAGAACTCCAAGTTTTTCCAGTCCGAATTCACCCCTTCCCGCTCTCCTGTCGGTTATGAAAAGTTTGTCATTTTTCTTTTCAGCAGTAGCGAAATTACACCTGAAAGCAATGTCGTCTTTGGTCAAATTTAATCCAACACCTAATGCCTCAAAAGGCCCTCTTCCTGTGTAATATTTATAAGGGTCATAACCGAGTAATGCCAAATGTGAGGTGTCACTTCCCGGTGGAATTCCATAGCCGATAGGATTCATAATTCCGCAGATGCCATCTCTTGCTATTTTGTCCATGTTTGGCTTGTTTGCAACTTCAAGAGGGGTTTTGTTGTTGCGGTTTTTGTCCGGCCTGTCTGCCATTCCGTCACAAATGAGCAATACGATTTTTTTTTGCTGCATTTTAAAAATTTAAAATTTATAAAAAATATACTGCATAAATTAAAAATAGTATAAAATAAAAAGAAAAAGTGTTAAATAAAAAGATTCCTGATTTTAAATAAATTTTTATTCTTTTTTTAACACACAAATCCTTCTTGTTAGACCACTATGAACCCTGACCATGTGTTCCTCTACAAGTTTAAATTTATAAAAATCATAATCAACCCCATCTTTTGATACGATAATCGCAAATTTACCTTCTTTAAGCAAATTATATGCGGTTATCATAAATTTATCATAAAGTTGTGTAAGATTTTTGTTTGTCGTAAAAGATGACCTTCCATAAGGTAAGTCAGTAACAATCGCATCAAAAAAATCCTTCTTTTTCATTTTTAATGCATCCCCAACTTTTAAATTTTCAGCCCCGTAGTGGACACCGTAAAAATCCAGATTTTTTATACATCCTTTTATCATATACTCGCTGATGTCTTTTCCAAAAATTTTCATACCCATAAGTCCCGCCTCAACCAATATTGCCCCGGAGCCGCAAAACGGGTCTAAAATTTGAGCACCTTCTTTTACCCTCGCCAGATTTACTAATGTTCTTGCAAGTTTCGGATGCATTGTAACAGGAACCGTAAAGGGCCTGTTTAAAGGCATTCTCTGAATAAAATTCTCTCTGTTTTTATTTATTCCCGAAACATAAGAATTTTCCGAATACAAACACATCACTTCGTTTTCATAATTTTTAAGTTTCACGGTTAACTTTTCATTATGTTTTTTTATCATTTCTCCAAATCTTTGTTCAAGTGCAGGATCTTTAAAATTTCCAATTGCATAACTTGTAACCCTGAAAGTTCCTGAAATCCGGGCTGCAACCTTTTTTGCGACATCCTCCAAATTTTCTCCGTGAGCAATGAACTCACACATAATTTTTGCCATAGACATTCTTTCAAAAGGAAATTTTTCACAGGAAAAAATGTAAAGCCGGCCTTTTTCATAAATTTTTGAAAAATTTTTATTTTCAGTGTAACTTTCAATTAATCCGTTTGCCTCTGCTTTTGGAAGTGTAATATTGTCCCCTGAAAGATAAAGTAAAATATTCATATTACAAATTTAGAGTTTGAAATTTAATTTTCATAAGATATTTTTATAAAAGAACTAAATTTGAAAAACATTAATTTGAAAAAAAAGAATAAAAATAGAGTTCAATGCTTACAAAAGATGGGTTGACTTATGGAGAGAGGAGTAAACATGGAAATCAAAAACAAAAAAATTGGAACCAAAACGAGTGCTTTCGGCTCGCCAGGAAGGATTAACCACGACTCAACAAAGTTTTATTCAAGCAGATTATATGAAGGCTTGCCTAAAGAGTATGTATCCGACTATGTAGAGAATCCTATCCCCCCAAAATTTTTAGATAAGATATTATGCAAATCAAGTGAACAAATGAAGGAATTACCGGATAGCAGTATTCATCTAATGGTGACTTCACCACCTTACAATGTGGGAAAGGAATACGACGAAGATCTTACACTTGATGAGTATCGAGCATTTTTAAAAAGTGTGTGGAGCGAAGTTAAAAGGGTTCTTGTCCCGGGTGGAAGAGCATGTATCAACATTGCAAATCTTGGAAGAAAACCATACATTCCACTTCATGCTTTTATTATTGAGGATATGCTTGACTTAGGATTTTTAATGAGGGGTGAAATTATATGGAATAAATCCTCAAGTAGCAGCCCTTCGACTGCATGGGGAAGTTGGCAAAGTGCTGCAAATCCTGTACTCAGAGATGTTCATGAGTATATTTTAGTGTTTTCAAAAGGTGATTACAATAGAATTGCTAATGGAAAACAGAACACAATTACAAAAGAACAGTTTATGGAATGGACAAAATCAATTTGGACAATGAATGCCGAAAGTGCAAGACGCATTGGACATCCAGCACCTTTTCCGGAAGAACTTCCATATCGGCTGATTCAACTATATTCATTCAAAGACGACATAGTAATTGATCCTTTTATTGGCAGTGGGACAACGGCGGTCTCGGCAGTCAAATCAGAAAGAAAATTTGTTGGTTATGAGATAAATCAGGGGTATATTTCACTTGCAAAAAAGAGGTTGATGCCATATCTTACACAGACAAAAATCGTACTTTAAACGGCAAAACAAACAAAAAACAGGAGAAAAGAGGGGCTGTTAAAGGGAAAATTCAAGTTGAAATGAGGAAAGGATGATGAGTGGTAGGTAAAAGATAATACAAAGACGAGGAAAGTTGAATCTTTTGGAGAATTAGCAAAAATTCCCCTGGTGAAATTGAAAAATATAAAAGAATAGAAAAAATAATAAACTTTCATAAAATAATCTAATTACTTATAAAAAATGTCAGAACAATCAAAAAAATTTGGGAAGGTGTGTGCATCTTGCGTTCAAATGTTTGATATAATGGAGGGAAGATGGGCTAAGATGGATGCTAAAAGCAGAAAGACCATTGAGGTAAAAAATACTCTCAGAAGATATGAAAGAGTAAGTGAAATTACCTTGGAAGAAGCAGTTATCTTACTGAAAAAAGGAGGTAAAGATAAGAAACAAAATTAAAAATTTCAAAACAATTTAGATAAAAAGTAAATTTAAAATTCAATTCCAAAATTTAATAAATTTAACCAAAATAATCTTAATAAATTTAACCAAAATAATCTTAATAAATTTAACCAAATAATCTTATTACATTCGTTTATTTTAAAACAAATTTTAAAATGCTCCCGAAGGACTATAACTTTTTAGAGGTTGAGAAAAAATGGCAGAATGAATGGACAACAGGAAAATACAGCGAAATTTTTAAATTTAATGAAAATGACAGCGACAGCGAGGTTTATGTTATTGACACGCCGCCGCCATTCACGAGCGGAAAGCTGCACATGGGACATGTTCTAAATTTTATATGGATTGATGTAATAGCACGATTTAAACGTATGAAAGGGTTTAATGTCCTGTGTCCGCAGGGATGGGATACCCAGGGACTGCCTACAGAATTAAAGGTTGAACAAAAATACAAGGTAAGAAAGAACGAACGGGAAAGATTCAGGAAATTGTGCGTTGAATGGACAAAGGAATTTATTGCAAATATGAAATTCCAGATGACTGTGATTGGCTATGTTCCCGATTGGAGCAGAGAATACAAAACGATGGATCCAGATTATTGGAAAGCAGTCCAATATTCGCTGCTCAAATTTTACGAAAAAGGAATGATTTACAAAGCAAAGCACCCTGTTCATTTTTGTCCGTCCTGCGGAACAGCAATTGCAAAGGCGGAGATTGAATACACAACAAGAGAAACGACATTAAATTTTATAAAATTTTATTTAGATGCGGAAGATGCCGGGCCATCAAATTCAAATGATGAAAATTTCATAACTATAGCAACAACAAGACCCGAATTAATTCAGGCATCCGTCGCTGTGTTTGTCCATCCGAATGATGAAAGATACAAAAATTTAATCGGAAAATTTGTTCATGTTCCTTTGACAGACAGAAAGGTAAAAATCATAGCGGAAAGCGAAGTAGATATGAATTTCGGAACGGGAATCGTTATGATATGTTCTTTCGGAGATGAGCATGATGTTAAGTGGATTTACAAATACAATCTGGAAGTAATAAATGCTATTAACGAATATGGAAAATTGACAAACTTATGCGGAATTTATGCTGGCTTAAAGGTTGAAGAAGCGAGAAAGAAAATTATTGAAGATCTTAATGCAAAAAATTCTATTGTTAGACAGGAAAAAATAAGCCAAAATGTTGGGATTCACGAAAGATGCAAGAAACCGGTTGAATTCATATCAACAGACCAGTGGTTCATAAAAGTTATTGATTTTAAAGACAAAATTTTAGAAAAAAGTAAAAATATAATGTGGATTCCGGATTATATGGAAAAACGATTTGATGACTGGGTTGAAAATATGGACTGGGACTGGGTTATATCAAGACAAAGGGTCTTCGGAACACCTATTCCGTTTTACTATTGCGAAAACTGTAGTAAAATAATTCCTGCTGAAATTTCCGAGCTGCCGATAGATCCGACATTGAAGGAAAAAAAATGTCCGGATTGTGGAAAAATTTTAAGTCCCGCAGGAGATGTTTGTGACTGCTGGGTTGATTCCAGTATAACTCCTTTAATTATTTCAAAGTGGCTTACCGATGAAAAATATTTTAATAAAACATATCCTTCATCGCTTCGTCCGCAGGGGCATGAAATCATAAGAACATGGGCATTTTATACTATATTCAGATGCCTTACTTTAACAGAGCAAATTCCTTTTAACAAAATTTTGGTTAACGGGATGGTTTTCGGACCCGACGGAAAAAAGATGTCAAAATCACTTGGAAATGTTGTTGAACCAAATGAAATTGTTGTCAAATACGGAGCAGATGCGGTAAGACAGTGGGCATGCACATTTGTTCCAGGAAGCGATACTACTTTGATAATGAAGGATATTGATTACGGAAAAAGGTTTATAACAAAATTGTGGAATGCGGCAAGGTTTATTGAAATGAATTTGCAGGACTATGAACATAATCAAAACGAAAATTTTGAAAATTTATTGACACCTGTTGACAAATGGATACTTGCAAAATGTGATGGAATGATTGAGAAAACCGGCCAGGCACTGGAAAATTTTAATTTCACCATAATGAAGGACCTGCAAAATTTCGTATGGCACGATGTCTGCGACAATTATCTTGAGCTTGTGAAATATCGCCTGTATGAAAATATTAATAAGAATGCAGCACAATACACTTTGGACATTTTACTCCGAAATTTAATGAAATTGCTCGCTCCATTCATTCCGCACATAGCAGAGGAAATTGAGCAAAATTTTAACAAAGATGGTGGAAGTGTTCACGGCAAGGGAAATTTTCCAAATGTTATCGGAATTGACAAAAAATATCTGAATGTTGAAAATGTTGTTGCCATTATTGAGGCGATAAGGAAATTTAAAGGTGACAACAAGTTCAAATTGAGCGAAGAAATAAGCAAGGTAAAAATTTATGGGAAGCAGGATGCGACTGAGGTGAAATTTATTGAGGAATGTGTTATTGACATAAAAAAGGCGGGAAAGGTTAAAGAGGTTGAAATTTTTTATAGTGGTGTGTTTAAGGTTGAATGTGAAAGATAGAAAAATTTCGCGGATAGAGTAAGTGAAAGACACGAACGGAGTGAGCATAAGATGACATAAGCAAACAATAGTATTTCTATTATTTTAAATATTTCGTATTCTTTTAAATATTTATTTTCAGAGCCTATATTTTTTTAAATATATATTTATTAAAACATAATTATTTATAGAAATAATTAATAATCAATAAAATTAAAAATTTAAAAAATTTAAAAAATTTAAAAATGGAAGAATACAAAATGGTAGATAGATCTCTATTAAAATGCTGGAAAGAACAGATTCAAGAAGTGAAAGAAAATATCCGAGGAAGAATTTTAGAAGTTAGAGGATTTGGGGGCCTTGATGATACCTCAAAAGAAATGGCAAAATCTATTCAAAATCTGGATGATGCAATAGAAAATCTAAATAATGCAATAAATGCAATAGAATAAATTTAAAGTAAATAAAAAATAAATAAAAAATAAATTTAAAAGAAAAAAATATAGAATAAATTTAAAGTAAATAAAAAATAAATAAAAAATAAATTTAAAAGAAAAAAATATAGAATAAATTTAAAGTAAATAAAAAATAAATAAAAAATAAATAAAATCCAAAATAAATTAAACAAAATGGCAAACATAAATAAAATTTTAATCGGAATTGTGGTTTTAGCAGTAATCGGAGTTGTTTTGTTAAGCGGTTGTGTTGAAGAAAAACAGACATCAGGAAATATATCCCAAAATATAACACAAAATGCAGCAAATCAGGGAAATATTGAATTAAAGGTTTTCCATGCGGGAAGTTTAACCGAACCGTTGGCAGAAGTTGAAAAGGAATTTGAAAATCAACACAAAAATATTGATGTTCAGAGAGAAGCCGCAGGAAGTGTGCAAACAATTAAAAAGGTTACGGAATTGCACAAAGATGTAGATGTTGTCGCCTCTGCAGATGCTTTCTTAATTCCGAAAATGATGTATCCTAACTATTCGGATTTCACAATAAAATTCGCAACAAATGACATTGTAATTGCTTATACAAATAAAAGCAACTATTGGAATGAGATAAATGAAGATAACTGGTATCAAATTTTAAGAAAGGACGATGTTAAATTTGGTTTTTCAAATCCAAACAATGATCCTTGCGGTTACCGTTCTATAATGACTATGCAACTTGCAGAATTTAAATATAATGACAGCAAAATTTTTGATGATTTGGTTGAAAAAAATACTAATATTAAAGCAAACTGCAATTCAACATGTACTATTGTTGTTCCGAATTCAACACAAATAAATCCGGATACAAATAAAGTGATGGTAAGAAGTCTGGAAATGGAACTAATCAGCGGGCTTCAAAGCAGAGAGATTGACTATTTCTTTATATATAGAAGTGTTGCGGTTCAGCAAAAATTTAATTTTATTGAATTGCCTTCGAAAATTAATTTGGGAGATGATTCAAAGAATAAAATTTACAACAGGGTTAATGTTAAGCTGGCAAACGGACAGGTTCAGCAGGGAAACGCTATTGTTTATGGAGTTACTATTCCAAAAAATGCACAACACAAAAAAGAAGCAGTTGAATTTGTAAAATTGTTGATAAGCAAAGATGGCAGAAAAATTTTTGAAAATTTAGGACAACCGCCATTAAATCCAGCAATTGTTGATAATATAAGTAATATTCCTATTGAATTGAAAGAATTTGTCATTGAGGAAAAACCAAAGGAAAATATTCCAACAAAAGATGCAAGCAAGACAGATAAAACCAGCACTCTGAAAATTGGTGAAAAGACATTCACATTTGAAGAACTCTCATCGCAATGCGAAAAGAAGGAAATTAACAATCAAACAGGAATTGCACTTGATTGTATAATTAAAAAAGGAATTGATGAACCGGAAAAATATACTTATGCATTAATTGGATCTGATGGTTATCAAAAAACAGTTACTTTTGAGGACACGCAAAAAGGAATATTAACTAATAATGAATCGCAGGTGGTTTTTGAACACTTACCAAAGGGGTATAGAGTTAGAGATATGGTTGAGATTAGACCGAGTAAATAAAAAAATAAATTTAAAGTAAATAAAAAGTAAATAAAAAGTAAATAAAATCCAAAATAAATTGTAACTATTCAACCACCCCCTTCAATAAGTAAAATATTTTGTAACTATTCAGAGGGTACAAAAATTTACTGAAAATTTATAAATAAATTTTCAATCTTAAAAAATATTTCAAATATTTTTTAATACCTGCAAAAATTTCAAAAAATACAAAAAATCAAAAATTTTAAATGAAAGAAAAACTTATCATTGCATTCGCAATTTTAGGTGCATTGGTCTTGCTGTTTATTTTAATTCCGTTGGCAAATTTAATTTTATCAGCTATATTTGATACACAAATTTTTATTGAAAATTTAACCGACGAAGTAGTTCTGAAATCCATACTTTTGAGTTTCTTATCTGCATTTTTGGCAACATTGCTCGCATTTATATTCGGAGTTCCTCTTGCTTATTTTTTGGCGAGAAAAAATTTTTACGGAAAGTGTTTTATTGAAGGTCTGATTGATGTTCCCGTTGTTGTTCCGCATACGGTTGCAGGAATTGCATTATTAACTGTTTTTGGCACACATGGACTAATCGGACAATTTTCATTTATAAGATTTGTTGATGCAATTCCGGGAATTATAATAGCAATGTTGTTTGTAAGCATTCCGTTTATAATAAATTATTCCCGGGAGGGCTTTGAGAGTGTAGATGTCCGACTGGAAAATGCTGCAAGGACATTGGGAGCAACTCCGTTTTATGTATTCTTAAAAATTTCATTTCCTCTGGCATTCAGAAATATTTTTGTCGGAGCAGTGATGACATGGGCACGGGCAATGAGTGAATTCGGAGCAATAGTGATGATTGCTTATTATCCTATGATTGCGACAACAATAATATATGATAAATTTTTAACCACCGGACTAGATGCCTCACGGGCAGTTGCAGCAATATTGCTGATATTCTGCCTGCTCGTATTTATACTTTTAAGATTGCTAATTAAAAAGAAAAAATAAATTTTAAAATGTTAAAAATCCAAAATTTATCTTTAAAACTTGGAAAATTTGAATTAAAAAACATAAATTTGGAAGTTAATCAGGGCGAATACTTCGTAATTATTGGAGAAACCGGAGCGGGAAAAACAATACTGCTTGAGTGTATTGCGGGCTTACACAAATACAGCGGAAAAATTTTTATTGACGGAATTGATATTGGCAATGTTCCCATAGAAAAGAGGAATATCGGTCTGGTTTATCAGGATTATGCGTTATTCCCAAATTTAAATGTCCGGGACAATATAAAATTCGGATTAAAAATTAGAAAATTCCGCGAAGAAATGATTAATGAATATGTCGGCGAAATTTCAAAAATTTTAAAGATATCCTATTTGTTGAACAGGAATGTTGAAACTTTAAGTGGCGGAGAAAAGCAAAGAATATCATTAGCAAGGGCATTAGTTATAAATCCGAAAATTTTGCTTTTGGATGAACCGCTTGCCGCATTAGACCCTAATACACAAAATGAAATTAAGACATTTCTGAAAAAAATTCACAAAGAGAGAAATTTAATAACTATTCATATAACTCACAATTTTGAAGAAGCAATATCTTTGGCGGATTGTCTTGCAATAATTCACAGCGGAGAAATTTTGCAAACAGGAAAATCAGATGAAATTTTTAGAAATCCCAAGTCGGAATTTGTCGCAAAATTTACCGGAGCGGAAAATTTATTTGAAGGCATCAGCAGGGTTGAAAACGGGATTGCGATTATTGATGTCAATGGAATAAAAATATACTCAACAAATTTGAATGAAGGCAATGTTCATTTTCTCATCCGTCCGGAAAACATTCTGATTTCAAAACAATATCTTTTATCAAGTGCGAGAAACAGTTTCAAGGGAAAAATATCTCAAATTTCAAAAATTCCAAACCGGGAAAGTATAATAAAAGTTGTTGTTGATGCCGGAATTCCGCTTGCTGTTTTTATAACTAAGCAGGCGTTTGAGGAATTAAATTTAAACATCAGCGGCGAAATTTATGTTTATTTCAAGGCAAGCGGGGTTTATGTGTTTTAAAATTTTGTTATAATTGTTATTTTTTATATTCTTTTCATTTGGAATTAAGTCGTTTATACATTTAGGGGTCGGGGGTCGCTGTTGCAGTTATCCAAACTCTTTCTTTTTCAACAAATCTCGCCACATCTCCCGCATATATCCGCTTCTACATCCTGCAACACAATTCCATTTATCTTAATATTAACCATCAATGTTTAAATTTGATTAATTTTAGCATATCACATTGATTCTATTGCCTTTCTCACAACTTCTCCGCTTCCTTTACCGTTGAATGCTTCAAAATATTCAATTGCAGATGCTTTGCATGCTTTATAAATTTTATTTTTGTAGTTGGTGTCAATGTTTGCTATTTCTTTCTTGAAGGGCTTTATAGCATGCTTTATGTTCTTCCCGATAATCTCCTTGTCAGACATCAAGGGATTTTTGGCTTTAGCGTTAGCTCTGTATTTATCTAAAGTCCACAGTTCCATCTTTTTAACAAGATCCTGAGGCATATTTTCAATCGCAATATCCTGCCAGTGTGTGGCAACATTTCCCTTAGCTATTCCTGCATTAATTAATTTGTGCATAAGCTCAAGAGGCGTTCCCGTAATCCCATGCTGTGCTATTTTCACTCCGAGAGGGGCTATTGCATTTGCAACATCTCTTGTTCTTTTGTCGTCAATGCCTAAAAGAGGTATTACATTTCCGTAAGCGTCGTAAACATTCCCGTGAATAGTTCCATTATTTGTTGCAAGAAGGTCCGGGTATATGTCATTTTCGTGGAGTGCTTTTATAAAAGTTACTGCTTCATCAACTGTTGTAAGCTCCTGCTTTCCGGTTTTAGTATCAATTTTTCCTATCTCTCCGACTTCAACCTCCAAGCTATAATCTGCTCTCGTTTTGCCATTCTCTTTCATTAATTTTTCTATTAATTTAGCAAAGTGTGTTGTAATTTTAATATTTACTGCAAGCTGATCTATTGTCTTTGCGGCAGTTATGTCAAAATTATGTGAAGCGTCAATTGCAAATGATGTGAACCCTGCGTCAATTTCCTTTTTGATTAAGTCCTCTGCTGCTGCAATGGCTGCAGGAGTGTTTTCTGCAATTGTTATATGGTCTCCGTGAATGCTGTAAGGTATGTTGGAGTTGGATGCTTTTACTGTCTCACGGCAGACACGCGCAAATTCATCAGGCGACTGATCAGTATAACCAATCTCTGACTTTGCTATTTCAAATAATACGGCTGCATCCATTTCTTTAGCTGCCTCAATTATACCTCTGAAACATTGCTGTATTCTTATATTTGCTGCCATCACAATCACATTCTTGTTTTTAAGTGCATCAAAAATTAATTTTCCTGAAACCGGGTTTTTGTAGTCCATCTTTTATTTTTGTTCAGATTATATTAGTATATATCGGAGTTTTTCTTAATTAAGGTAAATTTCCAGTTATAAATTTAAATAATTTAATCAATTAATATCCCGAAACAAAAAATTACAAATTTTAGTTAACCTGGTAATTACATAGACAAGTATAAAAATTCTGAAATTTGTGTGGTTAAGATTGAAATTATTTTCAAAACACAGAATTTTGAAAATATCCGAGCAACGGCGAGGTTATATAACAATTTGTAAAGAATATTTCGGATTTTAGAATCCATCTTATATTTATTTTGTTATAAAATAAATTATCACAATCAAATAATATATTTTATAAAGTGATGTTAAATACGAATAAAAAAATTGCAATTATTACACCCGGAGGGGATGCACCGGGAATAAATACATGTATCAGGGCAGTTGTCAATTGTGCGATTGATTCTGGCTTTGAAGTTGTAGGTGTGATGAACGGCTATCAGGGGCTTATAGATGAAATCCCTGTTAGAAGATTAGATGCCGAAGTAGTAAAGAATATAATTCACAGTGGCGGCACAATGTTAAAAAGTTCAAGATGTACCCAAATCAAAAATCCTGCTGGCTTATCAAAAGCAGTAAAGACATTAAAAAAGAATAAAATTACTCATCTTATTGTTATTGGTGGCAATGGTTCTGTCATAGGGGCTGAAAAAATTTCAAAAAGCGGTATTTCTGTTATCTGCATCCCTGTAAGTATTGACAATGATATTTTCGGAACCGATGAAACAGTCGGTTTTGATACCGCTATAAATACAGCTGTTGGTGCGATTGACAAAATTCGTGATGTGGCAATTAGTTTTGACTGTGTGTTTATAATAGAAGTAATGGGAAGACATCACGGTTTTCTCGCAGTTGAAGTCGGGCTTGCCACAGATGCAGAATTTATTTTAGTTCCGGAAATAAAACAGGACATCAATAAAATTTGTGATAAATTAAAAGAATATCAAAAAAAGAAAAAGACATCTGCAATAATTGTTTTTGCCGAGGGTTGCGGCGATGTTAAAAAACTTGCGAAACAAATTTCTCACAACACAGGAATCAAAATAAGGACAGACACCGTCGGTTATATTCAAAGAGGCGGCCATCCATCAGCACGAAGCAGAAATCTTGCGAGCCGCTTCGGAAGTTTCGCGATTGATTTAATTTCAAAAGGTTATAAAAACAGAGTTATCGTTTTGCACAAAAGTGAAATAAAATCACTATCTATACAAAAAGTAATTTCCGAAAAAAAGGAAGTAGATATTGAGACATTAAAACTCGCAGAAAAATTTGCCAGATATTAGACATGTTATAAAATAACTTTTTCACCTTTGAATTCCTTTAAAATTTGGTAGTGATAAATATGTAATGCCGAAGGATATTTTCAAAACGCAGAGTTTTGAAATACTAAAAATTATAAATTTTTAATCTTTAAAAATCTGCAAGATTTTTAAATACTGAAAATATTCAGATTTTCAATCTTACAAAATGTTTGGAACATTTT
>JAGTWP010000057.1:0-8350 GCA_018260755.1 Candidatus Altarchaeum sp.
TTCAATTCCTTCTTTTTGGTTTTCTTTGGTCTTTTCTTATTCAATTCCTTCTTTTTCTTCAATTCCTTCTTTTTGGTTTTCTTTGGTCTTTTCTTCTTCAATTCCCTCTTTTTGTTTTTCTTCTATTTTTTCTTCCTTTTCCTTTTGTATCTCATCACCGAATAACAATTTCTCAATCTTTTCAACAACCTCTTTCGGAGTGTAATATTTTCCGACACCTATTATAGTTGTATTTCCTCTGATACCTTTTCCTGATTCCGAAAGTGCTAAAAGCTCACACTTTTGTAAATCATTCAAATATTCCCTGAACCATCGCATCGTTTTTGGCTTTTCTCCGATGATTTTACATTTTTCTTCATACGACTCGTATGCCTCTCCCGAAAGAATCGCATCCGGCTGAATATCAATTAACCGCTTATATTTTTTCTTAAAAATTGCATCCGCCACTGCATAAAGCACTATCATCTGGTGCCTGTAAAGTCGTTTTATCCATTCATTTAAAGTATCTACATTTAAAACATCGCACCCTTTTTTAACTTCGTCATAAGTTACCTTTGGTTTTCCTTCTTTTTCTGCAATTTCACCAGAAATTTGAAGCAAATTCAAAGCATATCTTACATCTCCATCATACGTCTTTTTTACATATCCCGCAGCAAAACTTATTGCTGATTTTTCAACAACTCCCTCATAAAATGCCAACTTTACCCTTTCTTCTAAAATTTTTTCAAGCTGCGGGACATCATATTTTTCAAAAAACATCCCTTTTTTTGATAAACTGCTCCTTGTTCGCGGATCAAGTTTTTCTTTAAATTTCATATCATTTGTTGTGCTTATTATAGTTATTCCAGCATTAAAATTATATTCTTCCCTATTTTCCGAATTATCATTCAGATCGCCATTCATCCTAACAAGGTTATAAAATATACTATCTTTATTGGAATTTTTTTTAATCGCATCAACTTCGTCTAATGCAAGCATCAGGGCAATTTTTCCTCTTTTTAAGACCTTTTCAAGAAACTCGTAAAGTTTTTCCACAGCAAGCCCGTCAAGTTTATCGCCGTAAATTTTATTGTTTTGAGCATTCGGATTGCTGCTATCGCCCAAAGATATATTTTTAAGCCGTTCATCTTCTAATATTCTAAGTACAACCTGATATTCGGATGTTGCTTTTTCTCTGCAATTTATATATTTTGTGATTACCTCTACATTACTTTTTTTATTATTCCTTTGAAATTTCTCCATGTCGTCAAAGACCCTCTTGATTACGGATGTTTTTCCTGTTCCTGGTGTCCCGTATATAAATATATTCATAGGTATACATCCCCGGAATGCATCACTTAAAACAGATGCCAGGTCCTTACACTCATTTTCTCTGCCCGGAAGTTTTGAAGGAATATAATCGGGTGTTGTTTTTTTCTTATCTTTAAAAATTTTGTTATTGTTAAGCTCGTTATGACGGATGTTAAGAATATCTTTAAATAAATTTCCATCTGTTTCTTTGCTTTCTTCCTGTGTTTCTTTTACGCCGGCATCTCCAGTTACATCTGTTACCTCCATTTTAAATTTAGTAATATTAATATAAAACTTATTAAATTTATTTGATAAAATAGCTAATTATTAAATTTATAGTGTTAATTTGATAATTTATAAACTTTAATTTATAAATTTATAATGTCACAATGTTAATTTGAAAAGGTATAAAAATTAAAATCAAATAAAATGTCAAACATAATTAAACTTTTAATCGAAATTTTTGGTGGGGCAGTAATCATAATCGTATTTTTAAAAATTTTGTTATTGTTAAGCTCGTTATGACGGATGTTAAGAATATCTTTAAATAAATTTCCATCTGTTTCTTTGCTTTCTTCCTGTGTTTCTTTTACGCCGGCATCTCCAGTTACATCTGTTACCTCCATTTTAAATTTAGTAATATTAATATAAAACTTATTAAATTTATTTGATAAAATAGCTAATTATTAAATTTATAGTGTTAATTTGATAATTTATAAACTTTAATTTATAAATTTATAATGTCACAATGTTAATTTGAAAAGGTATAAAAATTAAAATCAAATAAAATTAAATCATAAATAAAAATTTATCAAAACATAAAATGGGCTTTTTTGACTGGTTATTCGGAAAAAAGGAAGAAAAGAAGGTAACTACACCGCAACCTGCAGTGGGAAATGTAAATCTGAATGAAGCAATGACTACTGCAACAAAAGAGGAAGAAACTATCAGAAGATATGTCAAAGTGACTGATTTGAATTCAATTGATAAAATTGATAAAATAAGGAGAGATTTGTTAGCAGGAAATGTTATAGTAGCTGATGTCGGAGAAATTTCAAAGAGCAGCACAGATAAGTCTTCATTGCAAATGATTTTAAAAGAGCTAAAGAACAAAGTAGAAGATGTTCACGGAGAGATTGCCAGATTATCAGAGGAAAGGTTAATTCTTATTCCGTCTGATATGAGATTTGTCAGAGTTGCCGGAAAAGAAGAATAAATAGTTTTGTTTGTATTTTTGAATCGGCACCATATTTTTATTTTGAGAAGTATGAAATTTAATTGGGAAATTTAAAAATTTTAACTAAAAAAGATGGAGGAAATTAAACAAATCCGGGAGGCAGAAAATAAAGCAGAAAATCAGATAAAGGAGGCAAAAAATAACGGCGAATTGAAAATAAAAGATGCATATAGCAAAAGAGATATAATTTCAGGCGAAAAACAAAAGAAAATTTTGGCGGAAATAGAAGACAAAAAGAAACGGGTTATTGATGATGCAAAATCAGAAAGAGAAAAAATTCTTAAAAATAATTTAGATGATATTAAAGCGCTAAATGAAAAGGCAAGTAAAAATTTTGACATTGCCGTGAACTCAATACTCAAGATATTCAAAGATATGTAAAAATAACCTTGATTATTTTTAATATTCTTTTAGATTTTATTCAATTTATAATGGTATTTATTGGTGATTATATTGGCACGATAGAAGAATTTATTCCCGAAGACGGAACTTATGTTGAAGACGGGAAAATTTATGCCGCAGTCATGGGTGATTTAAAGCAAAATGATGAGAGAAAAATTGTCTTTAATATGAAACTTCCGCGGCTCAGGGTTGGAAGCATAGTATTGGCAGAGATTACAGATGTGAGAAATAACAGTGCGACCGCAAAAATAATTAAATTTTTAGGATACAAACAAAATGTCTTTGTTTCTGCTGGTATTTTTGTCTCGCAAATTTCCGATGAGTATGCCGATAAGGTAAGCAGTTTTTTGGGTGTCGGAGATATAGTTAAAGCAAAAATTGTCAGAAATGAGAAAAATTTAATAGACCTTTCAACAAAGGGAAATTTCGGAGTTGTTAAAGCGTTTTGTAAGGTATGCAGACACGAATTGATATTAAACAAAGAGAAAATCGGTTCTAAGTCCTTAATATGTCCTAACTGTAAGGGAGCGGAAACAAGAAAGATAGCAAGTGATTACGGAGATGTTAAAGATGTTTTTTACAGCCACCCCAAAAATCACATGTAATTTAAAAATTTTTAGATTTTTAAAGATTGAAAATCTTGCGTATTTTCAGTAATTTTTTGAAAATTTCGTATGTATTAAAAAATATTTGAAATATTTTTTAAGATTGAATATTTATTTATAAATTTTCAGTAAAATTTTGTCACCTCACTTCGTTCGGAGATTTACAAAATGCTTTGCATTTTGTAAGATTGAAATCAAAAGATTTCAGTATTACAAAATGTTCCAAACATTTTGTAAGATTGAAATCAAAAGATTTCAGTATTTCAAAATTCCATTTTGAAAATACTCTCTGAATAGTTTGTATATTAATAACCACAATGTATTAATATATACTAATAATAATAATGTATTAATATAGATTTAATACCTCTGAATAGTTACAAAATTTATCTTAGTAGTGCTTTGACAATATCTTTCATTGTGATTATACCTATACATGCTCCGTTGCTTATTACAGGCAATCTTCTTATATCTTTTTCAATCATAATTTTTGCCGCCTTTTCAACAGAAACATAAGGATCTACCTGAATGATTTCCTCATGCAGTATCTTTTTCACGGATGAATTTAAAGGAATATTTTTCTGGATTGCTCTTAAAATATCCTTTTCAGTTAAAATACCTCTTATTATGTCTTCTTTCATAACTAAAACCGCCCCTATATTTTCCTTTGTCATTAAGTCCGATGCTTCCTGTATGGTTGATTCTGGCTTTACCGAATGAATTTTCCTGTTCACTATTGATATTACTTCCATTTTAAAATCTATTTGATTGTTAAATTTATTAAATTTTGGATTGTTAAAATTTAGAGTCGTTAAAATTTAGAGTTGTTTGTTGTTTATTTATTATTTTTATATTATTATTTTTATATTATTAATTACTATTTCTAAATTAAATTAATCAAATATGAAAGTTGTCTTTTCGTTAGGGGGTTCAATGGTGTGCCCAGATGATATAGATAAAAACTACATCAATAAATTTTCAAAATTTTTGAAGGAAATTTCAGAAAAATGTAAGGTTTATGTCGTTGTTGGCGGAGGAAAAACAGCGAGAAAATATGTTGATGTGGCAAGGAAATTTCATGCAAACGAATTCTTTTGTGATGTTATAGGAATATATGCAACCCGGCTAAATGCCTGTTTGCTTATGGCATCCTTAAATTCAGACCATTTCTCTCCGTTTGAAAGTATAGAAGATGCATCAAAAAGTCCTGAAAAAATTGTTGTTATGGGCGGAACACATCCGATGCACACGACAGACGGAGTTGCGGCAATGTTAGCCGAAAATGTCAGGGCTGATTTGTTTATAAATTTAACAAATGTTGAGTATGTATATGACAAAGACCCGAAAAAATACAAAGATGCAAAGAAATATGAAAAGATAGGTTATGATGAGTTGATAGAAATTTTAAATAAAGGAGAGATGTCTGCTTCTGCAAATAACATATTGGACTTGGTTGCCGCAAAAACAATAAAAAGGAGCAAAATAAAAACATTAATCATGAACGGGAGAAATTTTGAAAATTTAAAGAATGCAATAGAAAGAAAGAAATTTATTGGAACAAGCGTTGAATGAAAAATGAAAAATTAATAAAAAATTATAATTTTAAATTTCTTTTATTCTTTCTCTCAAATCATTTAATGCATCCTCACACACAATTGATGTTATTCCTTCTTTTTTCATCTTTTTGTATGTTTCCTTCCTTAATAAATTTTTAAAATTTAAATTTAACTCTTCACATGCTAATTTTAACGCTTCATAACTCTCGGTATATTTCAAAAAACAAAAAATTTTATTGTACTTTTGCGACAGCAGATATTTCTTTATTCGTTCCTTTGTTACTTCAATATACCTTTTCTTTATAAATTCATTCTCTAATTTTTCGTCCCAGTTGTAAGCATTAAGCGGCTCAAAATTTTCAAACTCTCTCGGAATAACTCCTGGATTTGAAATCATAACCTGATGAACAGATTTATATTTCTCTTTGTCTAAATCGCTTAATATATTTAAAATTTTTTTGTGCGTTTCCGATTCGGAATACGGTTTCTTTGCGGAACACGGAAGAAATAAAACAATATCCTTGCCTGTTTGTTTTTTGTACCATCTCTGCAAATAGTCCTGCCATACCTCAAAATAAGGATGTGTTAAAAATTCCTCTCCGACACCATCTAAAATTTTTGGAGCCCTAAATCTCGGAACAAATTTAAATGTCTCAACATCAAGTTCAATTTTTGGGTTGCCATTCCACTTGCTTGTAATATCAAAAAATTCTTCTTTACTTAAAAAATTCCATTCTCCTTTAATCCATAAATCAAAAATTTCGGAATTTTCGTGAGGCAGCAAATTGAGCAAAACAATACTATCCGCATAATTCAAAGCAAAATTTACTGATTTTTCTAATTCTGCCTTCCAATTCTTTAGAGGTAAATTTACAAGCAGATAAACCCTTACTTTACATCCTAATGAGCGAATTAAATTTGCAACATTCTCAAAATCCTTAACCTTAAAGCCCTTGTTTATTGTCTTTAAAATTTTATCGCTTGCTGACTCAAGCCCGATTGCTATATTTATTTTTGCATTTGTTTCTTTCAGACATAAAATTTTCTCCTTTGTTATGAATTCAGGTCTGCTTTCAAGATAAATTTCCGAAATTTTGTTTTCCTTAGTTTTTTCAATAAAGTATTCAAAAATTTCCTTTGGGATTTGCTTTTCATCAAAAAAACTTCCGCTTCCGAAAATTTTTACAACAGAATCGTCTTTGAGGTTTGCAAAAAAATCATCTAAAATTGCTACCAAGTCCTTGTTTGTTCTCTTTTTGTAAATTTTTCCATATCCGCAAAAGATACATTTTCCCCAGGCACACCGCCCCGAATTTAAGATTAAAGTAGCCATTCCTATAAATGCGTTATTGTAAAGGAACATATATTAAAGTTCGCATCGGTAAGTTTATACCAAAAGTTACCGATTTAACCTGTAATAATTAAGCGGTTTATAAATTATGTGCGGTCTGAAATTTTATTTATCAACTTCTCTAACAGTTTCAATTGTAAGCATCCATTCCAATAAAGGAATAAATTTTGGTGGTGATAAACAGGTAATGCTGAATATTAACACATTTTTATCACAGTCGTTTAAATTGAGCAAAAATTTAAAATTTTACTGTATAAGCAATGTGATTTATTTTTGATAAGCATTACTTATTAGCCACTACTAAAAGAATGAGCATACTTTGTATAAAAATAAAAATTTCAAATTCAAAAAAAATAAGAATTCAAAAAAAAAAATTCAAACCATAATCTTTTGTTCTGTGCAAGAAATCAATTAGGCTGTTCCGGTAGGTTGTTGCTCGGAAGGTGTCCGTGTTGATTGCTCTGCTGATTGTTGATTATTGGATGGATGAGGTGTTTCTGAAGGTAAATTTTCCTGTACGGGGGTTGTAGAGGTTGTTTCTGTTGCAGGTGTTTCGGGAGTACTTGTTTCTGTTGCAGGTGTTTCGGGAGTACTTGTTTCTGTTGCAGGTGTTTCGGGAGTACTTGTTTCTGTTGTTCCAGTAATAGGTATTAATTGCAGGACCTTCATGTTTCTTATTTCAACCCTTCTTACAGGTGCAATTGTCTTTAAATTTTTAAAAATTTCAACATTTGTCCTTCCGGAAATAACAAGTTCCAAAAAATTGTGCATCCCTTCGTTCTTATAATAATCTAAAACCACAGGTATTCTTTTTATCATATCTCCTTTTTGAGATGCATGAATTTTATATGCGGTAAGTACATTCACCGCAAGCTTTATATCAGCATCCTTTAATTTAACAATGTATGGCTGATCTATTACAGTATGTCCAGGGATAATCCTGCTCATTAAATATTTTCTATCTACTTTCAATGTATCAAACATAGTCAATGCCCTGTCTCCTTTTACTTCGTATATCTTAAATATTACATTCACATGCTGCTTTTGTTTATCCTGGGTAATATCTCTGATAGAGTACTTAATTTTTCTGTTAATTAAATTTCCCGGATCTGATGAGATAACCAATCCCATCTCCTTGGATCCAAAATTTTCCGGAAGTATAATTTTATACTTTTTCTTTAATTTCCACTTATCTTTTTTTCCAAATGCTTTTGCCATTTTAAAATTATCTTTAAACTTATATTTTAAATTAAACTTATCTTTTAAATTAGTATTTTAAGATTAATAATTTATAAAGTAAATTAACATTAATAATTCACAAAGCAAAATTAAAAAATGTATGTCCTCTTTTGTGCATCTGCGGACTTAAAGGATGCAAAATATATTAGAAAAGGTAGTAAAAATTTATTGCAGATGAAATTTGGAATCTGCGATACATTAGCAATGTGCGGAAATGTTGTTGATTGCAAGAGAACAAAATTCGGAGTTATGCTAACCTTAAATGACGGTGAAATTTTTGTGATTACAGCAGGAACATTTAATAAAAATGCCCTGCAGGATGCGGATAATGTTTTACAAAAATTTTCTGGAGGAAATAAAGAAATTTATTTATTGCTCTATGTAAATCCTTTTTACAGAGGGGCAATTTATTTAAACGCAAATCAGGATTACAGCGTAATTGAAGTTACAAAACAAATTTATGAAAAATTTCATGAAATAAGAAAAAAAGGACTTACATATTTGATGGAAAAATTTAACAAAAATATGGTGTCTGAAAAAGAAAAAGCAAAAAAAGAGAAGGAAGAAAGAGAGACAAAAGAAGAGAAGAAAGAAAGAGAGACAAAAGAAGAGAAGAAAGAAAGAGAGACAAAAGAAGAGAAGGAAGAAGGAGAGACAAAAGAAGAGAAGA
>JAGTWP010000058.1:0-101 GCA_018260755.1 Candidatus Altarchaeum sp.
GAGACAAAAGAAGAGAAGAAAGAAAGAGAGACAAAAGAAGAGAAGAAAGAAGGAGAGACAAAAGAAGAGAAGAAAGAAGGAGAGACAAAAGAAAAGAAGGA
>JAGTWP010000058.1:118-8276 GCA_018260755.1 Candidatus Altarchaeum sp.
AAAAGAAGGAAGAAGGAGAGACAAAAGAAAAGAAGGAAGAAGGAGAGACAAAAGAAAAGAAGGAAGAAGGAGAGACAAAAGAAGAGAAGAAAGAAAGAGAGACAAAAGAACAAAATGAAGAAATGGAAACAAAAGAACAGAAAGAAGAAAGAAAGATAAGAGAAAAGAAGGAAGAAAAAGAGCTCAGAGAACAAAATGAAGAAATGGAGACAAAAGAACAGAAAGAAGAAAAGATAGAAACAATTACTGAAGATAAAACAATTACTGAAGATAAGGAAGAAAAAAAAGAGACATTTGAAGAATATAAAGAATATGAAATTAAAGAGGCGTTAATGAGTGAGGTAGAATACAAAAAACAAGGAGAAATTAATCTTACAATTGTTCAATTCGTTGAAAATTTGGCAAAAAATAAGAAAGATAATGTCATTGAAATTGAAGAGGTTACGAATGAACTGACAAAGAGTGAGAAATTTTCTTCTTTAAATATAAATTGGACGGATAAAATTTACGAATTACTTGAAATGGGATATTTTTATGAACCAAAACCCGGATACATAAAGCCGATAGCATAAGAAAAATATTAAATTTAAATGGAAAATTAAATGGAAAATTTACTTTCAAAAATCATTGCCCAGAAAAGAGAAGAATTAGAAAGGCAAAAATCAAGAACTTCGCTAAGTAAAGCAATTAGAGAAGCGGCAAAATATAAACTTCCGATTATTGCCGAAATAAAGAGAAAAAGCCCTAAATTCGGAGCGATAAAAGATGTTAATGTAATAAAAACGGCAAAAATTTTTCAGAATTACGGAGCGTGTGCTTTGTCAATATTGACGAATAAAAATTTTGACGGAGATATAAAAAATTTAATAAAACTGCGAAATTTAAAATTTAAAGATAAAAATGAAATAAATATCCCGTTGCTTCGCAAGGACTTTATAATTGATGAGCTCCAAATTTATGAAAGTTATATTTACGGGGCGGATGCTATTCTGCTGATAGCAAATGTATTGCAAGAAAAAACAAAAAAATTTTTGGATGTTGCAAGGAAATTAAATATGGAATGTATAGTTGAGGTTCATGATAAGGATGATTTAAAATTTGTTTATGATGCAGGAATTATAGGAATAAATGCAAGAAATCTCAAAAATTTTGAAATTGACTTGGATAAATTGAAATTAGCAGAAAGTATAGGGAATAGGAAAAACAGAATTATTGTTGCTGAAAGTGGGATTAAAGATAAAGAAGATGTAAAGACAGCATTAAAGTATGTGGATGCCTTGCTTATAGGAACGAGTATAACAAAAAATTTTGAATTGTTAAAGGAGTTTGTGAAAAAATAAAATATTGAAATATACCTTTTCTTAGAAAGAATCTAGTAAGAAAAGTTATGTCAAAAGAATACACAAAAATCCTTCTGGATTTTTGAAATTTTATAAATTTAAATTGTAACTATTCAGAGGGTACAAAAATTTACTGAAAATTTATAAATAAATTTTCAATCTTAAAAAATATTTCAAATATTTTTTAATACCTGCGATTTTCAAACTTGTTTGAAAATGCACGAACGAAGTCAGTGTAAAATTTCAAAAAATACAATTTTAAAATCTCAAAGATTTTAAAATGCACGAACGAAGTCAGTGTAAAAATCAAAAAATTTAATCGTAATTTTTTGGGTGGCTGAATAGTTACTTTAAATTAAATTTTGCTCGTATTTTTAATTTTAAATTTTGCTTTAAAGTTTATAATTCTAATTCTTTAGGAGGTAGCAGTTGTGGGAGGATTGAACGACTAACTTTTCTTGGAAAAACCGAGTAAGAAAAGTTAGGTCAAAAGAATACACAAAAATCCTTCTGGATTTTTGAAATTTTATAAATTTAAATTAAATTTTGCTCGTATTTTTAATTTTAAATTTTGCTTTAAAGTTTATAATTCTAATTCTTTAGGAGGTAGCAGTTGTGGGAGGATTGCGAAAGCAAAGGAAATTCCGCCCGCCTATTAATCAGAAAAAGCCGGAGACGGTTTCATTGTGGTACAGAAACGAGATAATTTAGTGTAAATGAGAATGAGGTTCTTCTGACGATGCATTAAATTTTGTGAAACGAACACAATGCTGAGGGTGCAAGGCAAATTTGCCGCTTAGACAAATTCCCAAAAAACAGAAGGTGGATTACAACTGCTGCCTTTTTTAATTTAAATTTTAATTTAAATTTTAATTTAAATTTTAAATACTAATTATCTACTAATAACTACCAAATTAGTAATTACAATGAAAATACCTCAAAAGCCACCAGATTTGAAAAATTTTTTGAACGAGATAATCATAGGTCGCTTTTATATTGGTTTTTATTGACAAAATTGTCTGTTTTTGTTATTTGTTCTCGTTTTGTCCTCACCAATAAGAATAGGTATAAGACGAAATTTTTTTAAAATCGTTCAGAAATGAATGTCTTTATTTTGCCAAATAGCACAAGGGAGAAATTTAAAACTCCTTACGGAAAATTATTCAAAAATATTGAAGAATTAAGAAAATTTAGGACTAAATTCAAGGCGAAATTTAAAAATAAATTTATTATCTGCATCGGTGATGTTGTAAGCAATTCAATGTTAGGCGACGGATGGGACATCAATTTGTGTGTGTATGATAATAAAACATTAAGAAAGGACATCAGCGAATACCTCAATAAGAAAAATTTGGAAAATTTCAAAGGTGAGGAATTTATCGTGTGGAATCCTGCGGGAATGCTTACGGAAGATGCCTTTGAAATCGTAAAGGATGCCTTAAATTTTAAACATTCAAAAATTTTTGTTGATGGCGAAGAAGATCTGTTTGTTATTCCATGCGTTAAATTTTGTTCGCCAAACACATTTTTGTTTTACGGACAGCCAAATGAGGGAATTGTAATGGTTGAAATTAATAGGGTAGTGCAAACCAATATTGAAAATTTATTCGGCGAATTTTATGCAGGAATTTGCGAAGAAGTGTGTGCTTACGGGCATGAAAATGTGCTTTCCAAACACAAAATGACCTTTGAAGTCACAAAAGATGCTCATTTAACAAAAAAAGGCGACTGCATAATCGGAGTTAATGCAGATAAAGGTCTTGCGGACTTTTCGGAGAAATTTAAAGGTCTGATAAAGAGTGCAAATTCCTGTGTCCGAATTTTTGTAATTTGCACTCAATTTAGAGATGAAATCAATGCAAAAGGAAATGAAAATTTAATTCTTACAAATGAAAAAGATATTGTTGTAAGGAAAAGTAAATTTATAGACGACAGAACTATTGCCATAATAGCTGATAAAGCAGCAATTGATTTAAATAGAGAAATTGTTAAGACACTGGCAGGAGAAAAAGAAAAAGCAAAGCTCACTTTAAAATTTGTTGTCTGGAATGAATAAAAAATTTACAAAAATTTATCAAATTCCAAAAAATTTCATTCCTGTCATTGCGGCATAAATAACTATAAAAATTTTTATCGCCTTGCCAATTGTAATCCAGAATATAAATTTCTTTAAATCCATTTTCAAAGCACCTGCAACAATTGTAAGCGGGTCTCCAACGAACGGAATCCATGGAACCGCCAATAGTACAAATATCCCGTATTTGCTAAACCACATTTCTAATTTCTTTTCTTTTTCACTCTCTCTCTTTACGAGCCATTTAATTCCTTTGCTCCCTATTACATAATTTAGCATTGCACCGCCTACGGAGCCAATAAGTGCAAAAATAAACACATAAATTGCGGGTTGAAATTTTACAATAAGCATTATTAACGGTTCCGACGGAAGCGGCAATATAGAGGATGATGCAAAACATCCGAGCAGTAAGCCAATTAATTCATATTTTATAAATATATCTTCAAAAGTTTCCATTATTTATGTTTAAATTTTAATTGTTGTTTTTTATTTGTTTTATTTATAAATTAATTATTTTTATTATTCCATTTTAGTTATTCAGTATATCATTTTTATTATTCCATTTTATTATTTTATTATTTTATTATTTTATTATTCCATTTTTAAAATTTATAAATTTAATTGTAAAACCAAAATAAAAGATAAAAATTTAAAAGAAAAATGAGGTGTCCGGAATGTAAAGGGATGTTGTTCATATTTGATGAACAGATAGAAAAAGACAAAGCACAACAAAAGGCAATAAAACAGTATTTAAAAAATATAACTCTGCCAGTGGAATTTGGCGATAAAGAAAATTTAATGAAAAATTTAGAAGATGCCGAATATGTCTACAAAAAGGGAATGATTGAAATTAGGGGAAAAAAAGGAATAATCGGAAATTTAACTTTAAAAAGTGATATAAAGATAGATAAAAGATACGGCTGTCAAAACGGGGGAGATGCAGTAATTTATCCTCTCGGAAAGGCAATATTTGAAGATGGTCAGACAAAAATATATTCCGACAATGGTGATGGAGGAGAATACCTGTTCAAGCTTGAAGAATTTTCAGGGTCTAAAGAAAAGCAAACAATCTTATGGGAAATTTTAAAGAAAAATTTAGATAAAAACATTATTGATAAAGCCACTTTGTTGATTAGCCTGGAAGAGCCCGAAATAAGCAATGAAGGAAGTGAAATACTTGTTAAAAAAGAAAACAGAGCAATCCTTCTAATTTATTTAAAATGTGTTTTTACACCTGCTTCGTTTGCGTATTCGGAAAAGGGAAAAAATTTTTCAATTGGCTTTACCGAAAAGGTAAACAACAAACTCCGGATATTTTATGAAAGTGCTTTTCCGGATGTTAAGACAGGCGAGATTGTGTGCTCAAATTGCGGAACGATTATTGACTCCGAGATGATAGATACAGGTGCCGAATGGCGTTCATTTGACAGCGGACAAAAAGAAAAAAGATCAAGGGCAAGCGGTGCAATAAAAGATGCAAAGGTAAGTAAGGGATTAACAACGGAAATAGACCGCTACGACAGAGATGCAAAAGGGGGTGGATTTGAAGTGGAAAGAAAAGTTGAACTGTATAGGATGAGACGACTACAAACAAGAAGCAGAATGAGCGACAGTGCAGGTAGAAATTTATCAATAGCTCTTCCGGAACTTGACAGAATGTGCAGTTTGTTAGATATAGGAGAAACAATAAAAGAGGAATGCGCTCACTTATACAGACAAGCGGTAGATAAGGGATTTGTCAAAGGAAGAAGTATAGAAAGTATAATAGGTGCAATAATATGCTATGTAACCAGAAAGAAAGGAGAGCCAAGAACATTAGAAGAAATAGGGGAAAAAAGCGGGATATCAAAAAAAGAAATCGGTAGAAGTTATAAACATATACTTAAGTCCATGAATCTGAAACCGCCAAGAACAAATGTAGAAGATTATATTGCTCTGTATGCTTCAAAAATAGGAATTTCAAATACCGCTGAAGAAGAAGCTCAGAAAATACTTAAGGGAGCAATGAAATATGGAATTACCGCCGGGAGAGGTCCTTCGGGGGTTGCGGGAGCAATTATAAGTTTGGCATGTGAACAGATTGGAGAGAATTTTCCAAAGAAAGAATTGTTGGAGTTGGCAGGAATTACGATGTCAACACTCCACAGCAGACATGAAGAAATTAAAAGTAAATTAAAGCTAAATTAAAGCTTTAAGAATACTAATATGTCAAATTTTGAATTTGACGGGTGCAAATACAGGAATGCTTCAAAACATCAAAAGGAATGGGTAAATAAAATCATCTCCGAACTAAATCTAAAAGGAGATGAAAATATATTGGATTTAGGTTGCGGTGACGGAGTGTTAACAAAACAACTCTATGATCTGGTTCCACAAGGATATGTTTTAGGTGCATATGCTTCAAAAGGAATGATGGACACAGCTAAAAAATCAGAGAACAAAAATCTCAAATTTCAATTAATGGATATTAATGAGCTCAATTTTTCAAATGAATTTGACTTGATTTTTTCAAATGCCACCCTGCATTGGATTAAAGACCACAAAAAATTACTTGTAAATTGCCATACTGTTTTGAAATCCGGCGGAATAATCAGATTTAATTTTGCAGGAGATGGCAACAGCTCAAATTTTTTTGCCGTTGTTAAAGAAGTAATTAAATATAAGGACTTTCATAAATACTTTGAGAAATTCATAAATACTTTGAGAAATTTCAATGGTCGTGGTATATGCCAACAATTGAAGAATATAAATCATTAGCAAAGGACTCAAATTTTGCTAATATTGATGTTTGGGGCGAGAACGCAGACAGATATTTTGATAACGTCGATGAAATGACACGGTGGATAGACCAGCCGTCACTTGTGCATTTTTTAAAACAGATTGACGATGAGAAAGACAGGAAAATTTTCCGCGATAAAGATACTAAATTTTTTAAATGAATAACGATAAAAAAGCAGCAATAGTTGTTTTACTTTTAATTGCTCTAACTGTTGCAGCATATCCGTTTACTTCGTTAGGAGATAACTGGCAAATTTACGGAATCCAAAGTTATAGCTTCTTTCAGGAGGGAAAATTTGAACCGTTAATTACAGCAATATTTACTCACGCCGATGAATGGCACATCTTTGGCAATATGATTTTCCTTTTTGTTTTCGGAATAACTTTGACAGCATTTATCGGATGGAAAAAATTTCTTGTTGTTTATTTTATCGGAGGAATTGCGGGAAATTTAATGTGGGTAATTTATCCTGTTATTGATGAAGGAGCAGCTTCCGTCACTGCTGTCGGTGCTTCAGGTGCTGTCTTTGCCGTAATGGCCGCTCTCGCAATGGCAAAGCCGAAAAATGCCGCAGATATTGCTGAAAAATCAGAAATTTTAAAATTTTTTCCTCATGTTCCCTGGCTCGGGCTCATTTATACAATGGTTATAGGTGAAGGAATACTCGGATTTATAGGAATAATATTTTATTTCCTTTTTGTTACAGTTCCCGACTTAATTTTAGGAGAACCAGTAGCTCATGCCATACACTTTGGCGGAATGCTTGCAGGACTTGTTTTGGGCTATTTGTTTAAATGGAAAAATGATGAAACAGAGGAAGATACAAAACACAACGTTTATGAAAAGAAATACGAAGATGTTATGCCGGTCCACGATTACGATGGATTTAACACAAATAAATAAAAATTTAAAAGCAAAATTTTGAAATATGAATTTAATAAAGACATCCTAATTAATTGTGTAAATTTTAATTAAATCTATCTACAAACTTAATTATTTAAATATTGAAATTTAAAAATTTAAAATTAAAGTGGATGCGGAAATTTTAAACGAAAAGGACAACCGATTGTTAGAAAGGAAAGAATTAAATTTAAAGATATCTTATGAAGGGAAGAAACCAACACCAAAATTAAATGAAATAAAGGATACTATTGCAGCAAAGTTAAATTTAGACAAGGCCTTAATTGTGATTGATAATATAAACCAGCCGTTCGGAGTGCATTATTCCGATGTATATGCAAAGATTTATGATAATGAAAACGCTATGAAGGTAGAAACAAGGTCTGTCTTAAAGAAAAATTTAAGTGATGAAAAAGTTAATGCAATTCTTGGCGTAAAAAAGAAGAAAGAAGTAAAAGGTAAAAAGAAAGTAGCGGCAGCATCTGCAAAGAAATAAATAAATAAGCAAGCAAGAAATAAATAAAATTAAGCATAAATTTTATATAGCGCAAATATTTTATATATCGCAAATATTTTATATATCATAAATTTTACATAATGTTCTAAAATGGCAGCAGCAAAAGAAAAGATAAAGACAACCAAAAAAAGCGAAAATTATAAGATTGAGGGCAATAAACTAACCAGAACAACAAAATTTTGCCCGAGATGCGGAGATGGTATATTCATGGCAAAGCACAATGACAGATATAACTGTGGAAAGTGCGGATATACCGAGTTCATTACAAAGAAATAAGCGGTTGCGGGATAAATTTGCGGATAGAAATCAAAACGATGAAGGATAAAAATTCCGCAACCTTCGGCATTCAAAATTTTTCTGAACAAAATTCTCAATTCTTGCGTCAAATTGGGACAAAAAATTTTTGGTGGTGATTAAGGAGTAATGCTCTCAAAAATAAATACTCCTATAAATATCTGTAATTTAACTGTAAATATTTACCTCACTTTGTTCGGAGATTTACAAAATGCTTTGCATTTTGTCACCTCATTTCATTCGATTCGGAGATT
>JAGTWP010000059.1 GCA_018260755.1 Candidatus Altarchaeum sp.
ATTTTTTAATACCTGCGATTTTCAAACTTGTTTGAAAATACACGAACGAAGTGAGTGTAAAATTTCAAAAAATTTAAAAAAGTCAAAAAATTTACCTTTAATTTTTTGGGTGGCTGAATAGTTACTTTATATATGTATTACCTAAATAGGTAATATCTATTCATCCATTTTCCTTGCGCAGCATAACGAAAAACATGATTATATTACCTAAATTGTGCGGAGTTATGGTTTTAATATACCTCTCCTTGAACAAGTTTTTGTATTTTTTCAACGACATCCGGATTCACTAGTGTTGTTACATCGCCCACATCAGTTCTGCCATTTGATAGCACAGCAAGAATTCTTCGCATAATTTTTCCGCTTCTCGTCTTTGGCATGTCTGGAACAATATATACATTCTTTGGTCTTGCGATTGGTCCAATTATGTCTGCAACTGCCTGTTTAACTTTGTTCTTTAATTCTTCACTGGATTCAAATCCGGGTTTTAGAGATACATACAAATCAGGAATGTGTCCTCTGAGTTCATCCCCTTTCGGTACAACGGCTGCCTCTGCTATTTCCTCACAGGTTATTGCTGCCGATTCAATTTCTTTTGTCCCTAATCTATGCCCTGCAACATTAATAACATCATCCATTCTACCTAAAATCCTAAAGTATCCGTCCTTTGCCTGCATTCCACTGTCTCCAGACATATATGGCCAGTCCTGCCATTCCTTGCTGTCTTTATTTTTACAGTACTTTTCATAATATACTTTCACCATTCTTCCGGGATCTTTCCATATTGTAAGCATTCTTCCGGGCCATGGATTTTTTATACAAATACTTCCTGCCTTTCCGCATCCTGCAGGAAGTTCCTTTCCATTTTCATCATATATAATCGGATAAATTCCTGGCACACCAGGGCCTGCACTTCCCGGTTTCATTGGTTTAACAGCAGGAACTGTGCTGCATAAAAACCCTCCGTTTTCTGTTTGCCACCAGGTATCAACTATTACTGCTTCCTTCTTTCCAACCACATTATAATACCATCGCCACACATCAGGCTCTATAGGTTCTCCAACAGTTGTCATGTGCTTAAAGTGACAGTTGTATGCAGAAGGGTCAGAACCCATTTTTCTTAACATACGAATAGTTGTTGGGGCAGTATGGAATATATTTATTCCTAATCGCTCACATATTCTCCATGACCTGTTTGCATCAGGATATGTTGGTACTCCTTCATATATTACACTCGTTGCGGCAATTGCCAATGGCCCATAAACAATATAAGAATGCCCTGTAATCCATCCGATGTCTGCCATACACCAATATACATCTTCGGGATGAATGTCCTGAATATATTTTGATGTTCCCGCAACATACGCCAGGAAACCACCGGTACTATGTAAGCATCCCTTTGGCTTTCCTGTTGAACCACTTGTATACATCAAAAAAAGTCCTGCTTCGGCTGGCATTGAAACCGGCTTTACAATTTTTCCTTTATGATTTTTAAGCAAGTCCTCTACAAGAAAGTCCCTTCCTTCAACTAACTTTGTCGGCGAACTATATTTATTGGAATATCGGCTCCATATAAGTACTTTATCTACTTTTTGTCCCAGTTTTGCTGCGGTTTTAACTGCTATATCTGCATTGACTTTGTGATCTATTAATTTTCCACCCCTGAAATATCCGTCTATTGTTACTAAAATATTGCTTCCCGAGTCAGCAATTCTTTCTCCGCATGCTTTTCCGCTGAAACCTCCGAAAACCTCCGAGTGTATTATTCCAAGTCGTGCACAGGCAAGCATTGATACAGGCAATTCCGGAACCATTGGCATCTGGAATGTAATTCTGTCTCCAGCTTTTAAACCAAGTTCCCGGAGTAATGAAGCAAATTCATTGACTTTTACATATAACTCCTGATATGTTATAACCCTATCATGTTCTCCTTCCGGTTCCGGAACCCATATAATTGCGGCTTTATTTTTATACTTTGCCAAATTTCTATCAACGCAATTGTAACAAGCATTCAATTTTCCTCCGACAAACCATTTAAAGAATGGCGGATTACTAGTATCAAGCGTTGTTTTCCAATACCTGTCCCAAGTCAACAAATCAGCATATTCCTTAAAACACTCTGGAAAATTTTCCTCTTTAAATCTTTCATATATTGACTCATCTTTTACATTTGCCTGTCTGATAAATTTCTCCTGCGGCTCAAAATATTCTTCCTCCTGCCAATGTGCTCCTATTTCCGCCTCGCTCAATGCCATTTTGTCCCCATTTCCATTGTTGTTTTCATTCCCTGTTTTTTTAATTTCTTCGGCCATTTTCGTGTTTTTAAATTTTTTATTTTTTATTATTATACATTATGATTAAATAAATAAGAAGTTTATTTAAATATTTAATATATACCTAATTTCCCCTCATAAATTAACTTTTTCACGCTCAGTTTTTTGAATCTCACGAAGGAGTTGTAGTTTGTAGTTTTTGTTGGTGGTTTTAACGATTTAGACAACATATTGTTTTATTATCCTTAAATTCAAAATATAACTCCCTTGTCTTTCCATTGAAATACTATGCGTATGTCAAGATGCCTTTTCAGGTCTCTGAAAATCCTCTCTGTTTTGCCATTGTGCGTACTAATAGTTCGTGTTTCAAACATTTTAATAAGTATTTTATAAATATTACAAGTAAAAATTACGTTTAACTACGGGAAGTTGGGTTATATCTACCTGATTTTGGCTCTAAATGAAATCCAAATAGTATTTGTTTAGCTGCTTAAAAAATTAAGTGTCAAAAATATGAAAAAATCACCTCGCTGTTGCTCGGAGATTTTCAAAATTTCATTTTGAAAATAACTGCAAAACCAAATATGACGAGGTAATTTAAAAATTTCATAAATTTTTAAAGATTGAAAACCTGTAGTTTTCAGTAAAATCCAATTAGCTAAACAAATACTCCAACTAAATTTAAAAATTTGTTGTCCTATATTTTTGACTTCGGAATTATTTTTATTTGTGTTAAAAATCGGATAACTTATTTTTGGGACAGCAGACAAATTTTGAAATTTTTACTTGTCTTATGATGTTGAAAATAAGAACCAAATTTGTTTAATCCTTTGCCATTAATTTAATAATATCTGTTACGGATAAAATTCCGACAGGTCTTTTTGGAAGTGATAATACTGAATCTTTATAATCTTCTTCAAGAACAATGACTATGTGATGAAACTTTCGCTTTACCATAATATCAACCACTTTTCCAACATAATCTTCCCCGGAAATAGTTACAACTTTGTCACTCATAATCTCTTCGACGGTTACTTTGTTAATATCTCTGTTAAATGCCTTTATAACATCCATTCCAGAAACAATTCCTGCAATCTCTCCGAATTCGTCTGTTACGCAAACACTCTGCACATGCGACTCTACAATAATTTTTGCAATATCTTTAACACTTGTATTTAATGACATTGTTATTACGCCTCTTGTCATAACATCTTTTACCTTTAAATTTTGAGATATGCTCATTTTATGGTTTTATTACTTTTAACATAAATATCCCCACCCAAAAAATCAAGGATATTTTTGACTTTTTAAATTTTTGAAATTCGGACAAGTCCATTTTGTTAACCTCTGAATAGTTACATCTTACACTCCCTATATATTAACATGTTCTCAGAAGCTACCCTTCTCATCACTGCTCAGACTGGGACGGTTTCATCACGGAACACAAAATTAAATTTATACGTGTTTCCCGAATAACCCTCTGAACCACATAGGCATACTTCCCATTTCTTCCTTTTGAAGTTGTTCATACATCCTATATAATATTCCGACAGTTAGCAAAATTCCTGTTCCGCTTCCGAAAACACCGAGTAAGTCGGCAGATAATGCGAGTAATCCGACAGCAATGGAACTTATTACTACCATCTGTGGAATGTATCTTTCAAGCACATGTTGTATAACTCTTATATCCCTTCTGAATCCCGGAATCTGCATTCCTCCTTGATGTATTTGCTGGGCAACCTTTTCAGGTCCGATGTTTGTTGTTGCGGCCCAAAATTTTCCGAAAAGCACACACAACCCAAGGAAAACCGCACCGTATATGAGTATATGCATTATAACCGTAATATCTCCTAATCTATATATTGAAGACGGATTAAGGACTCCGTATATGTTATTAGCGCCACCATAACCTGATGTAATATAAGAAAAGAAAATATATACTCCGTATTGTAATGGATTCATCTCCTGAACAGCCATTCCTGCATGTATGCCGAATATTGAAGGAATTAACTGAAGTGATTGTATAAGTGCTGCTGCCAATATTACAGGAATATTTGAAACATAGAAAAATTTTATCGGATATCTGGCACTTATTCCTCTGATTGTTCCGTAAGCAAGAGGTATTTCAAGTCGCATTGATTCCCCGTAAACAACCACCAGAAATACAATAATTGTTGCTATAATCGGAAAAAGCAAAAATGGATCTAAATTTCCCGTAACTAATTTTGATATGAAGTTTGGAATTGCTCCGGCATAATTTCCGACTGCTCCTGCTGTTTGCAATGGATTTATGGTTGCAGTTATGATTGACTGTGAAACCCCTCCAGCAATAAATAATCCTATTCCCGAACCAATTCCGTATTTTGACACAATTTCATCAAGAAACATTAAAATTATACTGCCCATAGCAATTTGTAGGACAACGAGCCAGTACATACCTCCGCCCAACTGGAATGCTATGCTCATTGCCGCTGCTTCAAGAATAGAAAATATAACTATCAAAATCTTTTGTGCCCCCTGAAATAACGCCTTGTCTTCATTTCTTGTTAAGTCCAGTTCAAGTGCTCCTGTTCCAACTAATAGTTGAAGCATAATTGAACCCACAACAATTGGACCTATACCTACAGTTAATAACGAGCCAATGTGACTCGCAAAAATCATCTGCATCAGTTCAAATCCAGATTTATTTATTTCTGCCTCGGTAATTCCGAAAGGGTAAATAACTCCTAAAACATAAAATAAACCCAGTGCCAATGCCACCCATAATACCTTGTCCTTTAAAGGTAGTGCCCTGGAAGGTCTTTTTACTTCTGGAATATACTTTAAATATGGTCTGAGAAATTCAATTTTCATCTTTTAGGAATTTAGTTTCTATTTTTCAGTAATATCTTTTTCGGTTATATTTTATTTTTAGCTGCTTTCGTTTGTATTTTCGGTTGTATTATCTGCTGCTATAACATCCCTGTCTTCTTTTGTTTCGCTTTCTATCAGCCCTCCTGCACCTTCAATTTTTTTCCTTGCTCCTTCCGAAAATGAGTCGGTTTGTATTATAAATTTATGTGAAATTTTTCCATCTCCCAATAATTTATCGTATCCGAGTGATGCAAGATTCAGATAATATGTGTCTTCTTTAATTGTTACTTTTCCTTCATTAACAAATTTTTCCAGATTTCTTTCAATATCCCTGATATTTATTGTGCTAATATCTACATCGGAAGAGTGTCTGGTAAATCCATGACTTCCGTGTATATCTTTAAAGTATTTTGAATATTTGCACCATTTTTGTTTATACCATCCGGACTGTCCTGCACCTCCTTGACTTCCTGTTCCTCTGTGCTTCTGAATTCCCCATCCGTGATGATTTGAACCCCTTAATTTTCTTGTTTTTCTATCTTTAACCGCCATTTTAAAAATTTTATAAAAGAAATTTTAAAAAATTTAATCTTAAATTTATTTATACTATTATTTATATCATTCTTTTCAACAAACCGTTGATTGCCGTTTCTCTGTTTCCGAGAGCACCGCCCATAGTATAAGGAATTTTTATGCCTTTTCGCTCAAAGCCCTTTGCAGGTGGCGTAAGCCGAAACGGTAATTTTAAATTTATATCACTTAATTTTGCATTATTTTCAAAAAATGCGTCAACGAATTCGTCAACCGACTTAAAATTCTGACTGAGTGATTTTATCGTTTCATCGTTTATTTTTGTCGTTTCTTTTTTTGCATCCTTTGTATCTTTTATTTTTTCTTTTGTTTTGTTTTGTAAAATTTCCCCCCTCTTTAAGAGCATCTCTTTAAATGTTTCTTTATCAATTTGCCCGTAAGCCACATAATCCTTGACTTTGTTGAGCATTCCTTTGTATGTCTCATCTAATTCCACAACATTACAATTGTTTTTGTATTTTATTTTAAGTAAATCAAGCGTGGTCTTTATTCTTCCGTCTACATTTACTGTTCCTCTTACTCTAACTACCGCAACCTTCATTTTAGCAAAATTTGTTTTTATCGTATCAAATTATTAAATTTTTTGAATTGTTTTATAAATTTGTAATACATAAATAAATATTTGATGTTTTTTGTTTTGAAAAATTTATACTCCAAAATTTAATTTTTTTCCCATTAATCTTAATAAATTTAAACACCTTGATAAATTTAAATATAATAATAAATTTAAACACCTTGATAAATTTAATAATAAATTTAAATACCATAACAAATTTAAGCAACATAAGAAAATGAAAGTTGTTCCAAAAATTACGGAAAAAGAAAAAAAGGAAAAAGAAGAAACAACGGGAGAAAATGAAAAAGAAGAAACCACAAAAGAAAATGAAAAAAAAGAAATACTCAGCAATGAACTAAAGCATATAGATATAGAGAAATTTAATGCTGTGCCTATTATTGAGGAATTTGAAAACAGCGGATTTCAGGCGAGAAATTTAGCGATGGCTGCAAAAATTTATGAAAATATGCTTAATGACAAGGAATGTTCGGTTATATTGTGTTTAGCCGGCTCGCTTTTTAGTACGGGCTTAAAAAAGGTTGTTTATGATTTGGTTAAATTTAACATGGTTGATGCTATTGTTTCTACTGGAGCAATTATTGTAGATCAGGATTTTTTTGAAGCACTCGGATTCAAACATTACATAGGGACAAATTTAATTGACGATGAAATGTTGCGGAGAAATAGTATTGACAGAATTTATGACACTTATATTGATGAGGACCAATTGCGGATTTGTGATGAGACCATTAGAAAGATTGCCAATGAATTGAAACCAAGACCTTATTCATCAAGAGAATTTATAACTGAAATGGGAAAATTTTTAGATAACAAAAATATTGATAATGATTCGGTTCATTCGGTTGTGCTTGAATGTTATAAAAAAGGAGTTCCGATATTTGTGCCTGCTTTCTCCGATTGCAGTGCAGGATTCGGATTAATAGAATATCAGTTTAACTTTCCAAACGAGGAAAAAGTTACTATTGACAGTGTAAAGGATTTTCTTGAATTAACAAAAATCAAACTTGATGCAAAGGAGACTGGATTAGTTATGATTGGCGGAGGAGTTCCGAAAAATTTTGCCCAGGATATCACGGTTGCGGCAGAGGTAATAAATGATAAATCTAAAATGGTGAAAGATGTCCGGATGCACAAATATGCAATTCAGATAACAGTTGCAGATGAAAGAGACGGGGGATTATCCGGCTCAACATTAAAAGAGGCACATTCATGGGGAAAGGTTGATGATAAATACACACAGATGGTTTATTCGGAAGCGACAATAGCACTTCCGTTGCTCGCGAGTTATGTGTATCATAAAGAGGCGTGGAAAAACCGAAAAGCAAGGAATTACAATAAAATTTTGTAGGAATAAATTGTTAAAATTTTGGATAACTGCCGATGCTATGTGCCGTATGGGATAGTGAGTTGTTATGTAAATACATCTATTTTTTTAATCTCTTAATTTCACAAATTTACGAATTATTGGTTCTGTTTCTTATCCGTTAATAAGACATTTAATAGACATGTTGTGAAATAATTTTCAATCTATTGTTATTTTAAATTTATTTTCATATTTTCCAGCATAAAAAACAATTTTTTAGATTGTTTATCTATTGTTATTGTAAAAACCTCCCAGGTTTTTAGAATACTCAAAAATGTTTCAAACATTTTTGATGTGGTATAAAAAGAGAGGTATAAACTATTTCGCAACAACTCTAATATCTTGATGTCGGTCTTTTTAGCATGAAGCATATTTAGATAAATAGATGATAAATAAATGATAAATAAATAATCTAACTATTAAGAGAGTATTTTCAAAATGAAATTTTGAAATACTGAAATCTTTTGATTTCGATTTCAATCT
>JAGTWP010000060.1:0-6617 GCA_018260755.1 Candidatus Altarchaeum sp.
TATATTTGTATTTGAAGGATAATTTATAACAACAGAAGATTAAACGGTCTCAATAAATAAATTTAAAATGGATGAAAATAAGATTAAGCAAATTGAAGACGAAGGAAAAAAATTAATAGAGGACTTTTCAAAATCACTTGAAAAAATAGAAGAAAAGATTAAAGATGGTAATATGACATGGTATGTTAGCGATATTAATACCGTAACAAGAAATGATGAAGATGGTGTTGAAAAAAATTTTAAGGAAGGTCTAAAAAGAAATGCGCCGAAGTGGGATGATGATGGTTATGTAAAGGTTGATTAAACGGATTAAAAAAATTTGTTTTTCTTATTTTTCCCAGTATTAGATAGGTCTCTAAAATTTCTAAAATCGCAATAACTACGAGTATAATCAAAATGTTTCCGAGAAAAATATCACCTCTGAATTTTTGCGGTATTTGCAGCCACAAACTAAAAATAAATGCAATAGCCAGGCATGCAAAAACCGGTATTTGAATTTTAATATATGTCTTTCTGTGCATTTCAAGCAAGCCGTAAAGCCTGACTTTTTCCTGATTTTAAGTAGCTATGTTTATCTGAAAAATTTAAATTCCTCCCAGTCCGCCGCTTTGTCCTCCTTTTTCTGTGGGTTTATATGCCTTCGGATTTGCATTGCCTAAACCTCCTTCTTGTGCACTTTGACTTGTATCAGATGCTTCCCGCTTCAGTCCTTTGTCACCCAATCCGCCCCCGCCTTCATTTTCTCTGCCTTCTTCTTTTGGTTGTGTTCCTTCTTTATCTACCTTATTACTTGCCTTTCTTCTTTTTGCCAGTAAAAACAGAAGAAGTAGAAGTGCTATTAAAAACAAAATTATTGCGATTATAATCCACCACCAAATGTTAGATTTGCCCGGCTTATCTTTTGCATCACCTGGGTCTGTCTTGTATTTAAAAATTTCATCGTAATCGCTGGCTCCATCGCCATCCGTATCGTTGCTTAATGGATTTAAATTGTATTTTGCATAAGTGAAGATTTCATCGTAATCGCTGATGCCGTCATTATCCGTATCGTTGCTTGTTGCATTTGTTTTATATTTTAAAATTTCCTCGCTGTCTTTAATGCCGTCACTGTCATTATCCGCATCATGTAACGGGTCTATTTTATAGGTAAAAATTTCGTCGTAATCGCTAACTCCATCGCCATCACTATCTAATTTTGTGGGGTCTGTCTTATAAACAAAAATTTCATCGTAATCGCTGATTTTATCACTGTCCGTATCATTGCTTAACTGGTTTGTTTTGTATTTTAAAATTTCTTCACTGTCTTTAATGCCGTCGCTGTCTTTATCTTCATCTTTTAACGGGTTTGTTTTGTAGACAAAAATTTCATCGTAATCATTAATTCCATCGTTATCGCTGTCTTTATTATTCGGATTTGTCTTGTATTTTAAAATCTCATCACTGTCTTTAATACCATCTCCGTCTTTGTCGACATCGTGTAATGCGTCTGTTTTATAGACAAAAATTTCGTCGTAATCGTCGATACCATCTTTATCTGTATCTTTGCTCAACATATCTGTTTTATACTTATCTCTTTCATCACTGTTATTTATCTTGTCCTTATCTTCGTCCCCTTTTGAATCATAACACTTTGTTTTATAGCAGAATAATGTTCCGCATGCCGTATCCTGCTGACATCCTTCACCGCTGCTTGGAGTGGCATAAGTTATAATACTTGGTGAACTATAACTATTTTTTGAATCTGACGAAGAAGATGATGTGGAAGATGAAGGTGAACATGCTGCGGTATCACTTCCGCTGCAATCTTCATCAATCCCGTTTCCCCCGCAGGCATCTGTTGCTCCGGGATGAATTCCCGAATTATTATCATTACAATCATTTGGATTTGTAACATATTTCGGAGTTTGTAAACCACATAATACTTCGCATGTTGTATTGCATCCGCCAACAGTTCTATTATCTGTTCTGTTTCCATAATTATCATTATCTGTATCTCTGTAACAACTGCATGTAATTGTAGTATTGCAGCCCTTACATGAAACAGTTAAATTTGCCGACGCATTTAAATTTATCTGTGTTCCGTTTTCCGAATAGGCGGTTAAATTTGCGAAATTTGTCAGTGTTTTATCTTTGCAGAAACTAACATAGTAGTATTCTGTACAGTCGGTAACCGGACAGGAAACTGTTGGAGAACTTGCTATTGTGGAAGATTTTATATTAAAAGCATCTAATCTTATAATTTTTGAGGCATTTGTTATAGAAAATTCAATAATATTGTTTGAATAATTTCCATTTATTTGACCTCCACTTACACTTAATGTAGAAATATTATTATTATATTTTAATTGCATATCTGGATTTTTATTAGTATCTGTTCCATTGATTATATCTATTTCGTAGGTCTCGGAAGTACTTATATTATTATCACTTCCTCCAACGCTACCGTTAAGTTTTATTAAGAAATAAATTGTGTCATTATTTTCATTATAGTTTACTTTTAACTCTTGAATATCATAACTTGCTTTTACAGAAGCATTTGCCGGTGAACTACACTCTGGTTGAACTGCATCACCAATAGAATCTGCCTTACTTCTATTTACATTTATCCAGTCACTTTCATTTCCATCCAAAATAATGCTTATATTATCTCCTTCAACAAACATAGATGAATTTGCAGATATATCCCAGGAATATTCATCATTTCCTTTTAAATAACTTAAAAACTTATCAAGCGATGAAACATTTATTAACCCAGTTGGCATTATATCAATTAAAGTTATATTATAAATCGAACAAATTCCGTTATTTTTAACTTTTACCGAGAAATTAGTACTATTTCCAGCCATAACAAAAGAACTTGCATATTTTGTAAGTGTTACATTAGGATTTTCAAAACAATCACAGCAATTTGCACAATTCTCTCCGATGCTCGCATTACAAATTCCATCTCCGCAATATAGTTCCTGAAGAATACATCCTGTCTTAAATGTCAAATTTTTTAATGTGGTTTCGTTGCCCATATTTATTGTAATATTTGCCATTAATGTTTTGTTTTTGCAAAAACTAATATAATACCATTCTGTACAGTCGGTAACCGGACAGGAAACTGTTGGAGAACTTGCTATTGTGGAAGATTTTATATTAAAAGCATCTAATCTTATAATTTTTGAGGCATTTGTTATAGAAAATTCAATAATATTGTTTGAATAATTTCCATTTATTTGACCTCCACTTACACTTAATGTAGAAATATTATTATTATATTTTAATTGCATATCTGGATTTTTATTAGTATCTGTTCCATTGATTATATCTATTTCGTAGGTCTCGGAAGTACTTATATTATTATCACTTCCTCCAACGCTACCGTTAAGTTTTATTAAGAAATAAATTGTGTCATTATTTTCATTATAGTTTACTTTTAACTCTTGAATATCATAACTTGCTTTTACAGAAGCATTTGCCGGTGAACTACATTCTGGTTGAACTGCATCACCAATAGAATCTGCCTTACTTCTAGTTACATCTATCCAGTCACTTTCATTTCCATCCAAAATAATGTTTGCATATTCACCTTCATATTGCAAATTATCCTTGGCTTTTATAGGAAAATTTAAAACATTAAATCCATAATTCAAAGTAAAATTTTGCTGCACTGATGTTAAATTTTTAATTTCCGAAGGCAAAGAAACCGTTACGGTTGCATTTTGTGTATAGTAAGGACCAAAAATTTTTACACTTAAATTTAACATCTCACCTTCATTCAACACCTTTCCGTTCGGACAAACCTTAATTAAATCTGAAATATTATCTGCACTAACAATTCCCACGCTTGTAATTCCAAGCATTGCTACTATCAAAAATCCGATAAAAATTTTTATATTCATTCTTTAAATTTTAAAACTTTTAATAGAATTATAACTGAAAATAAAAAAACTGAAACAAAACATATTTTATTATGCCTTCTTTTCTACCTCTGCAATTATATTAGTAAGTTCTGCCGGATCTTCAATTTCTAATGTATCTGCATAACCTCTGACAATTGTCGCCGCACTTAATGCGTCATATCTTTCGCCCCTGTCTGCTGCCTTTCTTGCTACTTCTAAATTTTTCTTTATTCCGGTCATATATGCCTCAAAGTTGATTTTCTTTACATCAAAGCCCGCATCTCTCGCAATTTGTGAAAAATTTAACTGGCATTCTTTTGAATATGCTTCAGCTACCTTTAAATTTCCTAATGTTTCCAGATATTCTCCATTAGAGAGCGCATCTAAAGCATTCTTCAATTTTGCCTTTATTCCATTGGTATAAATTTCATTATGTATTTCTTCAAATTTCGCGGATAAACTGATACCTGCTTTTTCCGCACAATGTGCCATTTCCTTCAAACATCCAATTGCTTCGGTAAATTCACCAGCAGTAGCGTGATTTATTGCTTCTTCCTCCTTCGCTTTGTATCCGAGCTTATAAATTTCTAACATTAATGTATCAACCTCTGGAGGAATATTCGTTGAAATTTTTTCAGCATACATCTTTAGGGTATAATAAGCAAGGGTTGCATCATCATAAGATCTGTTGCTGATTGCCTTCTTCATTTCTTCAATCTGTGAATAAATTCCAATTTTGTATGCCTGCTTCTCTAAATCGCTAACATCAACACTTTTTCCTGCTTTGGTTGCATAGCCGTTTGCTGCAATAATATCCGCTATAGCATCTTCATAATTGTTTTCGGAAATGTTCTTCTTTGCAGATTTTATCTTTTCATCCGTTCCGATTTCAAAACACTTCTTCTTTAAAACATCTATTTCAGGAACATTTTTTCCTATTTTATTTGCAAAGTCCTTTGCATTTTCTAATGCAACATAAGCGTCTCCAAAGTTCCCAGTACTTAATGCTTCATTTGCCCCTTTAATCTTTACATCAACTCCTGTTTCATAGACATTTTTTGAAATTTCTGTTAATTTTTCAGGAAACGGAAGATTCATTCTTGCTGATTGTCTCTCTGCTCCGCGAAGAGCAGTAATTGCATCGTCAAAATTTCCTTCATTTAAAAATTTATTTATCTCATCAACCTTTGCATTAAGGAAAGCAAAGGTAATTTTCTTCCTTTCTTCTAAAATTTTATCTGCTGATACGCCAACTGTATTGGCAAACGCTTCTGCTATACTCAACGCTGACAATCCGGATGCAAAGTCCCCGCTGTTGTATGTCTCATTCGCCTCTTTCAATTTTGACTCAATCCCCAAATTTAATACCCTCTTCTTTAACTGATTAGGATCTTCTTTAGGAGATAATCCAGAAAGATTTATAAAATAAGTTAAACCGTTAAATGCGGCAATAGCATCCCCGTAATTGCCTTCTTTAATTGCTTTATTTATGTCTGATTCCTTTGAATTTAGGGCTACTTTGTATGCCTCTTTTTTGAATGATTCTATGATGGGATCAGGTAATCGCATTCCCGCATTTTCAGCATATTTTTCCGCACTCTTTAATGCAGCATAACATCCAAAATCGTTCTGAGACATCAGGTCCTTTGCTTCATTTACCTTTGAATAATACGCAAGTTTATAACCCTCTATCCACATACTATTAATTTCAGGGAACTCTTTCTTAACATCAACATTTGCTTTTTTACCATAAATTTCTGCACCTGCACATGCCGCAAACACCTCGCTGTAGTCCTTATGTTTTATTCCTTCTTTTCCTTCTTTGAGCTTTTCGGTAATTGCCAGATTATATGCATGTAATCTTAAATCTGATAATTCTTTCGGAGAAGATATTCCTGCTCTTCCTGCAAACAAATCAACGACATCACAACCGCCGACTGCTGCTCCATAATCCTTATCAATTAATGCCTGCTTGACATCTGCAATTTTTGCTTGGACTCCTATCGTGTATGCTTTCTTTCTTAATTCTTCAATCTTTTCAGGAACCTTTATATTAATTTTTTCAGCATAACTCTTTGCCACGCTTAACGGCCCAATTGCACCTTCATAGTCCTTTGTTTTTAATGCTTCTTCTGCATCTTTGATTTTTGCATTAATTCCATTAGAGTATGCTTTGTTTTTAATACTTTCAAAATCAGCAGGTAATTGAACATTTGCTAATTTTGTGTGTTTTTCCGTAAGCAATAAATTAACAACCGAATCGCCAGGATCTGTTTCAAGTGTTTCTTTTGCTGCATTAAACTTGTAATTCGCAAAGACATCATGTGCTAATGGTTTGAGCTTTTCAATTTCCGCAGGAACTTGTATGTTTGCCTTTTTAGCATAAGCTTCAGCAGTATTTAAAGCAGCATATCCGTCGGCATCATCTTTGTTTAATAATTCCTTTGCTTCGTCAATCTTTGAATAACAGGCAATTTCACATGCTTTTATTTTTAATTCTCCAACTTCCTTTGGAATTTCTACATTTGCCTTCTTGGAATAGATCTCAACACCTGCACATGCACCGAATGCGTCACTGTACTCTTTTGTTTTTATTGCCTCCCTTGCTTCCTTTAACTTTTCTTCGGCAGCTAAGTTATAACTTTGTAATCTTAAATCGGCTAATTCTTTTGGAGCAGATATTCCCGCCCTTCCTGCAAATAAATCAACGACATTACAACCACCAACTGC
>JAGTWP010000060.1:6738-8129 GCA_018260755.1 Candidatus Altarchaeum sp.
TCAGCATAACTCTTTGCTACGCTTAATGGCCCGATTGCACCTTCATAATCCTTTGTTTTTAATGCTTCTTCCGCATCTTTGATTTTTGCATTAATTCCATTAGAGTATGCTTTGTTTTTAACACTTTCAAAATCAGCTGGTAAAGAAACATTTGCTAATTTTGTGTGTTTTTCCGTAAGCAATAAATTAACAACCGAATCGCCAGGATCTGTTTCAAGTGTTTCTTTTGCTGCATTAAACTTGTAATTCGCAAAGACATCATGTGCTAATGGTTTGAGCTTTTCAATTTCCGCAGGAACTTGTATGTTTGCCTTTTTAGCATAAGCTTCAGCAGTATTTAAAGCAGCATATCCGTCGGCATCATCTTTGTTTAATAATTCCTTTGCTTCGTCAATCTTTGAATAACAGGCAATTTCACATGCTTTTATTTTTAATTCTCCAACTTCCTTTGGAATTTCTACATTTGCCTTCTTGGAATAGATCTCAACACCTGCACATGCACCGAATGCGTCACTGTACTCTTTTGTTTTTATTGCCTCCCTTGCTTCCTTTAACTTTTCTTCGGCAGCTAAGTTATAACTTTGTAATCTTAAATCGGCTAATTCTTTTGGAGCAGATATTCCCGCCCTTCCTGCAAATAAATCAACGACATTACAACCACCAACTGCTGCTCCGTAGTCCTTATCTGCAATTGCCTGCTTAACATCTGCAATTTTTGCAGTAACACTAATTGAGTATGCTTTTTTCCTTAATTCTTCAACCTTTTCAGGAACCTTTATATTAATTTTTTCTGCATAACTCTTTGCTACGCTTAACGGCCCAATTGCACCCTCATAGTCCTTTGTTTTTAATGCTTCTTCCGCATCCTTAATCTTTGCGTTAATTCCGTTAGTGTATGCCTTCTTTTTAACACTTTCAAAATCAGCAGGTAATTGAACATTTGCCAATTTTGCATGCTTTTCTGTAAGCAATAAAGCAACAACAGAATCACCTGGATCTGTTTCCAGTGTTTCCTTTGCCGCATTGAATTTATAATTTGCAAAAACCTCATGTGCTTTTGGTGTTAATTCAGCTATTTCCTTCGGAATTGCCATGTTTGCTTTTTTTGAGTACGCTTCGGCTGTATTTAAAGCAGCATATCCATCGGCATCTCCCTTATTTAATAATTCCTTTGCTTCATTAATTTTAGAATAACAAGCAATTTTGTATGCTTCTTTTCTTAAATTTTCAACCTCTTTTGGAACTGCAATATTTGCCTTTTTGGAATAAATCTCAACACCTGCACATGCACCGAATGCGTCACTGTACTCTTTTGTTTTTATTGCCTCCCTTGCTTCCTTTAACTTTTCTTCGGCAGCTAAGTTATAACTTTGTAATCTTTAATCTTAAAT
>JAGTWP010000061.1:0-5655 GCA_018260755.1 Candidatus Altarchaeum sp.
AGGAAATTTAATAATATTTAATATATAAGGACTAATTAATTAAAAAAAAAATTGAAATAATAAAAAATAAATTTAATAATAAGGAAATTTAATAATATTTAATATATAAGGACTAATTAATTAAAAAAAATTTAAATTAAAAAAATTTAAAACACAAGTAAAATGGGAGAACTAACAGAGTCGGAAAGGGTAGAGATTGAATCAAAAAGGGAAATTATAGATAGCGTACCAAAGGTTGTTGTCTATGGAGGAATATCGGTAATGGTTTGGATTTTTACAATGCTTGTATACATACCATTAGGTGGAGGTTTGATGCTTACACCGGATTTGAGTGTGTCAAATTTCATTATGATTATCGGATTTGTAGTATTATTGTTTTTTACAGTTAAGATTTTAAAAGAAATAAGGGATATTTCCAATGCTATTGGCGGAATAATCGCAGTAAAAAGTGGTCCATCCGGAGCAAGCAAGGAAGAAGTTGAACATATGCAAACCGCTGTGAGAGGAGTAGTATATGCAATTGTTGGTACAATATTGTTTGTGTTCCTGACAAGTGTACTTAGGGGATTAAATATAGGAGGAAATCCATATTTAGGACAAACAATTGTAGGAATTGGCCTGGTTGTGATGTTTATATGGGTAATTTTCCTGCTATACAGATCCGGAATGGCGGTCTCTAAGGAATTAACTAAGGCGGCACACGAAAAAGCAGCAAAGATGCTTGAAAAGGCTGCAAAGGATTGATGAGATTAGGATATTAGATAAAAACAGGTAAATCTGTTTTTTATCTTTTTTCATTTCTTTAAAACACTAAAAAGCAATAACTTTAGTTTTATATTTTTATTTTATTTATTTTATTTTTTATTTATTTTGTTACCCCACAAAATTTTTTAAACCTTATAAAACTTCAAAAAATGGTAAAAAGTTATAACCAAAGGATTAAGGAAATTTTAGTATATTCTGTTTTACTTGCAATAACTACCTTAATATATATTTATTTCGGGAAATTTTGGGAATTTATGTCAAAAATTTCATTTTTAAATACAAATATTGTTATTCCCGTAACAAATTTTGTAACTTTAAATGGAAAGGAAATAATAATTACTGTATTATTATCTACAGGACTCATAATAGCAGTAATTTTACTTTACTTAATCGCACGACAGATTTTAAAAATAATCAGTGAAAATAATAAAATATAAAATGACAAAATGAAAATAACTGTTGAAATTGGAGATAATAATGCTAGGTTAATAGGAAAATTTTTGTTTGTACTAGGGGGATTTTTTATTTTGATGGCATTAATGTCGGTAGCGACGACGACACTTCTATTTCCTTCCTTTATTCTTACTGTAATAGGTGGGATAATGTTACTTTCAGGACTTTTTTTGATGATGAAATGATGTTATTGGTTTTATGGATAAATTGATAGGATATATAGTTCATATAATATTTGATAAAATTTAACAAAATGGCAATAGGACAAGCAATGGGTGCAATAGGACTCGGATTGTTCCAGCTTATAGTCGGATTGATATTAGCAATAGCATGTATATATGCAGGATTTATTTTGTTTAATAAAATATTAAAAGAAATTGACCTGCAGGAAGAGTTAAAAAAAGGAAATACATCTGTTGGAATTGTAACTGTAGCAATAATGATAACACTTGCAGGAATAATTAGCGGAAGCGTTAGCAGAATTACATCAAGCATATCTAGCATATCAGAAATGAATGGTATTGATATCCTAGTTAAAGTTGTTGCCCCGGGAATTGTACAATTGGCAATAGGTGTTGTGCTTGCAGTGGTTGCAATTTATATGGCATTTAAGATTTGGGGAAGGATAACTACAAAAACAAAAGAAATTGATGAACTATATAAGAATAATGTTGCAATAGGTGTTGTTATGGCAGGAATATTAATAGCAGTCGGATTTGTTATTCAGGGTTCTGTTAGTGGAATCGAAACCGCTATTGCAACATTAAAGCTCGTAGATATATTGCTTGGATTACTTCAGTTTGCAATCGGATTAATATTGGCAATGGTATGCATATATGTAGGATTTAGTTTGTTTGATAAAATACTAACAGAAATTGATTTGCAGGATGAATTAAACAAAGGAAACACCGCAGTCGGAATTGTATCCGCAGCAATAATGATAACATTGGCAGAAGTGATTAGAAGTGCAGTTAGTGGCATTACATCCGGACTGTTAGGACAAGAAATGAATTTTATCGGGGCAATAGTCGGAGGTGTTGTTCATTTAATAGTCGGAATCGTATTTGCAGTTATTGCTATATATGTAGCATTCAAGATTTGGGATAAGATAACTACAAAGATAGAAGAAACTGATGAACTAAAAAAGAACAATGTTGCAATCGGTATTGTTATGGCAGGAATATTAATAGCAGTTGGATTTGTTATTCAAAGTGCCATCAGCGGAATAGGAGTTGCTATTGCGACCGCATTTAAAATTTAAGAATAGTTTTTTTCAATTTGAAATTTGAGAAACTTGCTTACATTTCTATTTTAACATTCAGTTTATCTTCTAGTTTTTCCTTTATTTCCGAAATTTCTTTTTGCAAATTTTGAATGCTTTTCTCAAATCGTTTCGCATCTTTTTTATTTTCCTCAATTTTTGTCTCTGTATCGGAGATATTATTCCGAATCTTTTTCATCTCATCTCTTACATCAAATTTCCTGATATCTTCATTTACCTTTTGTTCTTTTTCCAAAATTTCTTTATATATCTTCTTTTCCCCAACAATAATGACTGAAAAGTCCTTTTCATAAGTTAAAATTTTATCCTGCTCTTCTTCGTTCAAATCAGCAGGCAGTTTCAGGAAATTTAATAGTTCATGAGCATCTCTTTCAAGAAAAATCTTTGGATTGTCTATATAAAGAGAAATTTCTTTTATATTGTTTTGTTTTCTTATCTTTTTTAATATTCTGCCGATTGATGAAATTTTTGAATAAACACTGGTTTCTATTCTATCTTTTTCCACCAGAATTTTTGCCTGTTCATTCATCGCATCGTTCATTAATTTAAATTTTTCCGAATTTTCCAGTTCTTTCAGATTTTCCCTGTTATTATGCAGTTCACTCTCAAAATCAGTCAACAAATTTTTTATTTCGGCAAGTCGTTTCTTCTCGTTAAGATAAGCAGCATATTGAGCATCAAGATTTTTGTGTTCTTCATACTGCTCAACATTCATTTTATTTAAATCCATCGCATTATTAGCAAGTATTTTTAAATTTCTCCTGAAATTTTCCATCTGAGAATGTGCAGCAGCAACATATCTTCCATACTGAATATCGGTCTCTCCGCAGGTCTGGGCAATTTTTAAAATTTTTGCTTTTATTTCGGAAATATTTGCATCTTTGTCTATCTTTGTATTCAGCACATTTTCCATAATTTTTACAAACATTGTCTTATTGGTTTGCACCATTCTTTCTGCTCTTTTATTAGGCACATTACTAATTTTTTCTGTTTTAATTTCTTCAACAATATTTTTCATATTTTCAATACATTTCAGGCATTCATCAATCAGTGGATCTGCTTTCTCCTTTAATTTTGCTTCGTCTTTTTCCTGTATTTTCTTTATACGAGCATCCAGTTCCTTATATAAAATTTTTTCCCCACCTGATTTTTCCGGATTTTTATCTGCCTGTTTATCGTTTCGTTCTGTTTTTTCGGTTTGTTTTTCTTCATTTTTTTCCTTTTTTCCGAAAATTTTGTCCAAAATTTGAGTAAATTTACCCCCCATATTTGTTGCGTTTAATTTTAGTATTGTTAGATTACATTATAATAGCAAATTTATTCTATCATCTCATTGACCTTCTCTATTTCAAATTTATCATAATTCAGCACATTTCTTCCGAATTTCAAAAGTTTTATTTTTACCTCATCGTTGTCCTTATAAAATAGCGGATTTGCAACAACAACCGACCTGAATGCAAAAAATACTGACATCACTTCAAAAATTTCGTAATCATTCGTAAGTTTAAGATATTCATCCATAAAAATTTTTGTAAGTTCCATGAATTCACAGTCAAGTTTTCCGTACTTTCTTATGCTGTAATGGAGGTAATTCATAATAAAACAGGATATATCATCGGCTGGCTCTCCGTACTCCCCTCTGCTTCTATCAAGCACGGTCAAATTATCTTTGTCAAACCATATATTTCCGGGATGAAAGTCCCCGTGAATAACCGCCAGTCGCTTAAATTTATCCTTAATTTTTCCGCCTCTTTTAACTGCTTCACTCGCCATATCTGTTAAATTTATTCCCAAAAAAATTTCCTTGTCATATAGGTCAATTATACCCATTAAGCATTCCCCGTGTCCGATTGTATCCCTTATCTTTCTCCTGTACAACGATTTTGCAACATCTTCTTTAAGATTTGGTTTTTTGTGAATTGATGCTAAAAATTTTGCTAAAAATTTTGCCTTTTCTCTGTCTTTATCGTCAATTCCTTTTTCAAAGATTTTATTTAAATCATTGAAATAACTTTCTCCCTTTGCCTCTTCCATCAATAAATAGAACTCATACGCATTTCCGATTGAAATTAACCTGTCTTTACTCTCCCCGACAACATCAGTCGCTTTAACATGATTTTGCAATTTATTGTAGGTTGAATTTGCGAGCAGTAAAACCTGCGCCCTGTCGGATGGATAATCGTGACCGAAATTTAGCCCTTCCAATCCCTTCATTACAATCCGCTTTTCTACTTTCCTTCCGTTTTCATCGGCAATAAATTTTATCAGATATCCTGTTCCATGCACTCCCGAACCTAATTCCTTTATTTCCAAGACATCTGCCGACTTAAATTTATCTGCGAGATAGCCCTGAATTTTTTCTTTTGTCATCATTTTGTATTGTATTTTTAATTTGTATTTGATTTGATTTGATTTTGTTAACTAAATTGTATTTATTTTGTTAACTAAATTTTCTCAATTAAAAATTAAATTTTAAACAATTTATCTTATAAATTTTATGGAAACAAAAACCCTGCTTGACATTGACTATATAATTGAAAATAATACTCCTGTAATTCGCCTGTTTTACAAAATCATTGCTCCCGAAAAAAATGAATCGGCGAAGGAAGTTGCCTACGTTCGAAACTTTATACCCTATTTTTACGCCGTTCCAAAAGAGAATATTGAGGAACTTGAAAACGAGATAAAACAACAAAATTTAGCAGTAATAACAAGAACCGAAAGAGTAAAAAAATTCTACCAAAACAATGAAATCCCGGTCTTAAAAATTTATACGAATTTACCTCATAACATAAGAGAAATAAGAGAAGTGAGCAGAAATTTGCCAGCTTGTAAGGAGACATACGAAGACAATATCCCCTTTACAGAAAGATATAGCATAAATACTGGCACAATATTTATAGAAAGCGATAAAAATTTAATAATCGGTGCTTTTGACATAGAAACATATAATCCGAAGATAATGTCACGGCCAAGTATTGACCCGATTTTAGCAATAAGTTATGCTGAGGGCAGATTAGGGGGCAATGACAGGAATAATATGAACATTAATAAAAATAACAACATTAATAACACAAATAATAACAATACAAATAACAATACAAATAACACAAATAATAACAATACAAATAACAATACAAATAACACAAATAATA
>JAGTWP010000061.1:5763-7981 GCA_018260755.1 Candidatus Altarchaeum sp.
CAATACAAATAACACAAATAATAACAATACAAATAACAATACAAATAACAATACAAATAACAATACAAATAACACAAATAATAACAATATAAATAACAATACAAATAACACAAATAATAACAATACAAATAACGCCGCATATAAAAAGGTCTTCACATGGAAAAAATCAGCACAGGACTTTGTTGAAAATTGCGAAAGTGAGGCAGGTATGCTCAATAAATTTCTACAAACAATAAGTGAAAGAGATATTGATATTTTAGTTTCTTATAACGGAGACAATTATGATTTTAAATATTTACAGGAAAGGACAAAAATTTTAAAATTAACGCCCCTCATCTTCGGAAAATTTGCTCAGGTTGAAAAAAAATTAAAATTTGAGAAAAGCGGGATTTCTGTTGCAGCATATATTGACGGATTGCCACATATTGATTTATTTCCAGTTGCAAGACAACTATTCAGTTTGCCAAAATACGATTTAAACAATGTATATTTTGAAATTTTCGGTAAAAAAGGCAAAGAGGATTTGGATAAGTCAAAAATTTATAAAATCTGGGACGATGCCGAAAAAGATGAAATATCAAAACAAAATTTAAATAAATTTTTTCAGTATTCATTAAAGGACTCGGAAATAACGTTTGAAATCGCACTTTCCCTGTTGCCTTTATATATTGAATTATCCCACATCACAGGAATGCCTTTACAGAAAACAACCCGTATGGGGAGCGGAATGAGAGTAGAACATTTGCTGATGAGTAAGAGCTATAAAAAAAATTTATTAATTCCGAATAAAAGGGGTCTTTCATCTTACGGAGAAGAAGGTTATGCGGGGGGTTTTGTTTTAGAACCGGAAAAGGGCTTACACAATAATATTATTGTTTTTGACTTTAGAAGTTTGTATCCGAGCATTATAATTTCCCATAATATTGACCCGCTTACAATAAATTGTGAGTGCTGCAAAAACGAGGATGATAATAAGATTTCTATCAATAACTCAACTTTCTGGTTCTGTAAAAAGAAGGTTGGTTTTATTCCCGAAGTGCTGAAATCATTGGTTGAGCGAAGGATTGAATTGAAAAATCTGATGAAAAATGAGGAAAATTTAGGGAAAAAAAAAATTTTAGATGTCCAGCAGCAGGCCCTGAAGATTTTAGTAAATTCTGCTTACGGATATATGGGATTTGCACGTGCAAGATGGTATTCAAAAGAATGTGCAGAATCAGTTACGGCTTACGGAAGAAAATATATTCAGCAGGTCATGGATGAAGCGAGAAAGGAAGGATTTGATGTCATTTACGGCGACACTGACAGTATATTCATAACAGAACAAAATAAAAATAAGGATGAAATTTTGGAAGATGCAAATAAATTTTTAAAATTTATAAATAACTCTCTGCCGGGAATGATGGAACTTGACCTTCAGGATTTCTATCCTACAGGAATATTTATAACAAAGAAAAGATATGCTTTAATGGAAGAAGATGGCCGACTAATTGTTAAGGGATTAGAAACAAAGAGAAGGGACTGGGCAAATATTGCAAAAGAGACACAAAAAGAGGTCTTAATGTTTATTTTAAAGGAAAAAAATGTCAAAAAGGCCGTTGATTTGGTCAGAAAAAAAATAAATGATATAAAGGAAGGACATGTCGGGAAAGAAGACCTGGTAATATACACAAAATTAACAAGAAGTATTGATTCATACGTCCAGAAGAAAGAGCCGCATGTTGCGGCTGTTAAAAGGGCAATAAACAAAGGTATAAATTTTGAAGAAGGGGATATTATTCCTTATATTGTGACAAAGAACGGGAGGGAAATAAATGAAAAAACAATGGTTGCAGAACTTGTTAAAGAAGGAGATTATGATGCAAACTATTATATTGACAATCAGATTTTGCCAGCGGTTATGAGAATTATGGAGGCAATGAATTATAACAAAGACGAATTAAAAGGAATGGAAAAACAAATGAAGTTATTCTAAAAATTTGTTTTGAGCACATAAATATCTGGTTGCTACAATACAAATAAGGTGATGAAGTGATGGAAATGTTCCAAATTAAGCATTTTCAAAACGCATAGTTTTGAAAATCTCCGAGCAACAGCGAGGTGAAATTTCAAATTTTTGCGTCGCCCGATTATCTTAATTTAAAAACGTTATTTTTCACGACTATCTGCTAAACCCAACTTCCCATCATAAATTAACTTTTTCACGCTCAGTTTTTTG
>JAGTWP010000062.1 GCA_018260755.1 Candidatus Altarchaeum sp.
AACTTTTGTGTTTTGCATTTTATAGTGTATTTGAACTTGGATTTATATTTGAGTTTGTGCTTGAATTTTAAAATTTGCAAAACTTCAACAATGTGTTTATCTCTATAAGTAAAAATCAACATATGAGCGTTATTTATTTAATATCAAACTTTTATTATTTATTTAATGTCAAAATTTTATTGTTTTTTATTAAATTTGATGTAATTTCAATTTGTTTTAAATTTAACAAGTCCTATTAAACTTAAAAAATTTAAAGAAAAATTTAAAAAATTTAAAAAATTGAGACCGTTTAAAACTCTGTTGGTGAAAAAGAGTTTTAACCTCGCTAACGCTCGGATATTTCAAAAACTTCGTTTTTAAAATTATCAAAAATTTGTTCATTTTAATTTGATTTTGCTATTTTTTTAATTTAAAATTTGTTTTTGAGCAAAAAATATTCACTCTTATACCTATGAACATTGAACTTTTGTGTTTTGCATTTTATAGTGTATTTGAACTTGGATTTATATTTGAATTTGTGCTTGAATTTTAAAATTTGCAAAACTTCAACAATGTGTTTATCTCTATCAGTAAAAATCAACATAAGAGCGAAAAAAATTAATTTTGTAAAAGATGAGTTTCATGGAGAATGGAACTATAAAATTATTCCAAATTGATTAAGTTATTTCGTTACAATTCCTAAGTATAGCGGTAGCTTTAAAAGCTCCGTATAATTTGCTCAGATGTAGCCACAACATTAAATACATACAACTTATTACACAAGAATACGATCTACTTTGTAGGTAGGTTATTATAGCAGTCTAATTAAAAATGTTATAAATTATTTTAATCAATAAAAATAAGTATAAGAGCGAAAATTTATAATTTTTAGTATTTCAAAATTTCATTTTGAAAATACTCTCTGAATAGTTTATATATTAATAATCATAATGTATTAACATAAATTTAATACCTCTGAATAGTTACAAAAATTATATGAAAATTTAATTCGTAACTGCTTCATTTAAATTTAATTTCCGCACGATTTTAACTTTTTCTCAGCAATCTCCCCATTCGGAGAAATTTCCGTAAATATAATTCCCTGAAATTTATAAACCTTTGTATCCTGCTTTAAATAATCATTTGCATTTAATCCTGCTTTCATACATGTTTCTTCCAAAAATTCCTTTTTGTTCCAGTTCCATTCAACGGGAACCTGCGGAAGCAGTAATCCGCTTCTTGCACCTTTTCTAACTATCAGTCCGTCCCTTCCTATTTCTATAAATTTTTCATATTCGTTTGGTTTGCATTTAATTAATTCGGGCTGTGTCAAAACTGTAACTTCAAATGTAACTTGAGATAATTCTTCTTTTTCCAACGGTTCAAATCTCGGATCTTTATAAGCTGCATATAATGAAGCATTTTTCAATCCTTCCATTAAGGGAAAAATTGGCTCGGGAAATCCAATACACCCTCTTAATTCATGCTCAGGATATGTTTCAAGTGTTACAAAAACGCCGTATTTCTCTGAAAATTTTTTTAAAATTTCTTCATCAATATGTTCCTCAATTTCATCATCTTTTTTATTTTCAAATACCTTTTCTACGGTTTTTCTTGCGTATGTCACAAGAAATTTTCCAGCCCCTAAATTTATTTCCATCCTAAATTTATTTAAATTTTTGTTTTATTTTATATTTTTGGTTAAACCAATGTCATTTGAGTTGAATTTTGAGATCGCTTTTTCTTTTTATCCTGACTATGCAATATCCTGTTCCTTACACGATTCAGTTCTGTGTTTATTATCTCAATATCTTCGTCTGTTTTAAAGACAATATCTGCCTGTTTTTTTAAAATCAGGTGTGCATTGCCTGCTGTGTTTTCATTTTTGACGGGATGCTGCAAAACAATAAGTGCGCGCTTTTGTTTCTTACAAAAATTTACAGTATGCATAGTTCCGCCTTTTATGCCTGTTTCAATAACAAATACGCCCTGCGATAATCCGCTTTGAATCCTGTCTCTCATTATTAAATGCTCGCGACTAATTTTTGTTCCATAAGGATATTCCGAAACGAGCGCACCTTTATTTTTAATTATTGCCTCTGCAAGTTCTTTGTTTTTAGCAGGATAAATTTTATCTAATCCATGCCCCACGACTGCAATAGTCAAACCACCAACATCTAATGCTCCCTGATGTGCGGCCGTATCTATTCCCTCTGCCAGACCACTGGCTATAACATAGTCCTTTTTTGCAAATATTTCCGAAATTTTTCTTGCCATTCCGATACCATACTCTGTCGGATGTCTTGTTCCTACAATCGCAATACAATTTTTGTTTAATGCCTCAATATTTCCTAAAATATGTAATAATGCCGGCGGGTCTGAAATTTGTAAAAGTGCTTTCGGATAATATGCGCTTTCTTTTGAAATTATCTGAATGTTGCGTTGTTTTGACTGTTCTAATATATCTTGGGACTTCTTCCAGCCGCTTGTAGCTTCTTGAAGAGTTGGAATGTATATTTTACCAAATTTTGCATTTGCTTTTTTAAGTATTTCTATCAAATTTAACGGGTTATTTGGTTCGGATGTATCCTGAAGAGAGAGAATTTTTTCTATTGTTTTTGGCCCGATATTACGGGTTTCTTCCAATGCGAGCATAATTTCTACTTTCATTTTAACTGCTTTTATTTTTAGTATTTTTATTCCTGCTGGAATTTGTAATGCGAGCAATGCAACTAATCCACATCCGTGTTGTTTTAGCACAAATATTCCTGCATTTAATGATGTGCCTGTTGTTGTTACATCATCCACCAAAAGAATTTGTCTATCTCTGATTGTACCTTCATCTGCAACAGTAAGTGATTTTATTTCTTTACCTTGATTTCGCTCACCACCCAAATGCTTTTTAGGTAGAGTATATTTCCTTGATAAAATATCCGTTCCGTCAATTATATTATTCATCTTCAGGCATATTTGTCGGACAATTGTTCTGATGCCGGATTGATTTGTTCCCTTCCACTGAGAAGGCATAACACACATAACATATTCCGATGTATCTGAAAGAATGCCCAACAACTTATTTGTAAAGTATTTAATTGACTCTTCATAGTAGTACTTCTCATTCGTGTTTGATAAAGACGCCTCGTCTTTTTTTATATCAAGTATTTTATTAGAAAACTCATCCATATTCTGAAATGGCTTGCCGTGTTTAGGATAATATTTGCCAACGCATACCATCATATCTACTGGAATAAATTTACCTTCCGAATAATAATTTTGTTGTAATTCAGCCAATTTATTTTTTTCCTGCTCTTTGAACATTTGACATTGCATTTTTCTCATGCGTTTTTAGTTTTTTTATTTTAAATTTATCCTGATTTCACTCTTCTTATACATTCATCTATGATGCAGTCGTTAAACCATTTTTCACTTCTTAAAATAATATAAGCATCTATTGCATGCTCTCGCGTTATCATTTTTTGAACAAATAAATTTAATACGAAAGCAGGGGTTGAAATAACCTTTAATTTTAAAATTTCTCTGTTTGTCCTGATGAGCGCATCATCCGAAAGTATGAAATTACAATTCCCGTTCAAAAAATGCGAAACAATTTCAAGTTCAACGTCATATAATCCGTATTGTTTAAGTTCTTTATTTTGATAAACCTTCTCTACCGAAATTTTTCCTGTGTTTATTAAATTTAAAATAATATGTGCTTCCGGCTCGTTGTCCTTTTTTTGTCTCTCAATTTCATCTGCAAGCAAAGGAGTTATAACCACATTGTAAAAATTTATTGCGTCTTCAATTATTCCTGTCTTCGTTAATAGCAGCAAAGCAATTCCGTCAATACAAATTTTACTTCTGATTTTGTTGTCAAAATATTTAACTTCTCCCTCAATCTCTTTCATTCCTTCATCTTCGACATTTGCCTTTATTTCTGCTTTCTTGTTTTTATTACTTTCTATTCTGCTTTCATCTTTATCCTTTCTTTTTAATATGTCAAACAGAGCCCTGAGATTAGCCATTCTAATTTTTATTAATAAATTATAAATCTCTATCCTTTTTTTTATCCTTTTTTTTATCCTTTTTTTCTTGTTTTTTATCATATATATTGTGACAATAGATGAATTTAAAAATCAAAATTTATTTGAATATATTGTAATGGTATGGAGTAAGAATTTTAGATTGTGTGACCATGTTCAAACAAAATTTTTTTTGATTTTTCAACCCTTTTTTGCCTGTTGTATATTGCTACAATATATAAGCACTTTATTTTTACTAAACGAATGTTTTTATTTCGTTAATTTTCTGCTATTTTAAAGCAATTATTTTTTGCGTTAAGCAAAATAAAAATGTTGTAATAAACGAAAATAATTTATTCGCTAAATTTATTGTTTTAACGAAAGTTTTTATTGCGTTAAATGTTTATACTTTAACGAAAGTTTTTATTGCGTTAAATGTTTATACTTTAACGAAAGTTTTTGTTTCGCTAATTAATTATTTTTTAACGAAATGATTTTTTGCGTTAATTGTTATATTTATAGGCGAATGTTTTTATTTCGCTAAATTTCAACCACTTTAAAAAACTTACTTTAAAAATTTATTTATTTTATTTATTTTATTTAATAATACATGACTATCGGCTATCAACCTAATTAAATATTACTATTTAAATACTTGTATTTCTAATTTATATATATGACTGAGCACTTTAAATAGTTTCAATATTAATAATATTAACGGGAAAAAATATTTGTTTCAATTAAGTGGTAATAATTAATTCGGTTAATTTTTTAATTTAGCCGATAGTCATGTAATAAATAATTGTGATTTTGAAATTGTCAAATTAAATTTGTTGAGGTAACCTGATTTGCCGGATAATTTTGAACATATTAAATTTTCCCGTTTTCCTTAAAACTGTAATATGTGTCGCCGATAATAACATGGTCAATAACGGAAATTCCGATAATCTCGCCCGTCTTAACAAGGGTTTCCGTAATTTTGATATCATCTGTTGAAGGTGTCGGATCATCGGAAGGGTGATTATGAACCAAAATTATTGAATTTGCACCGTCTTTTATTGCATCTCTAAAAACCTCTCTCGGATGAACCAGAGACGCATTTAATATTCCGACAGAAACAATTTTATCTGCAATTATCCTGTTTTTGGAATCAAGAAGAATAACTATGAAATACTCCTTATTATTATCGGGAATTTTATTGGAAGCGTACTCAAATACCTCTTTTGCATACTTTATTTTTTTCAGGCATTTCGATGCCAGATTACACCTTTTATTAAATTCAAATAATGCTTTGATTTGCATTGCTTTTGCCTCCCCGATACCGTTTATCTTGTGGTATACTTTTATTTTTCCGTTTTCCTTTTTTAAAATATATTTGTAGGTCTCATCACTTGCGATTTCCAAAATCACCTTCTTTTCTGCTTTGTTAAGTTTGAAAGCAGCTGATTTTTCTCCATTTTTTATAATTATTGTTTCACCGTTGCCTTCTTTACTGATTTCCGCATTTTTCACCCAGTCCATTTTCAGGTCATCCTTCATATATTTTAGAAGTATCCCACTGTCATTTCCCGGAACATCATCCCAGCAAAAGAAATACACCTTGTGAAGTTCTTCAAACGACAAATTACTTAAATTACCAATTCCGTAAAATGAGATTAGACGATTGCACATATCAACAACATTTTCACCTTTAACTCCTTTTTGTAATATAATTGCAAGCAATTCCGCATCACTCAATGCAGAAGCGCCAAACTTCTTTAGCCGTTCTCTCGGACGATTTTCCGCAGGAATTTCTTTTATTTTCATTTAAAATAAAGATTATGAATTAACATACGAGTTTAAAAGAATAAAAAAGATTGAAATTTTCAACAAAAAGATGCGACAGGGGTGGTTTGAACACCCGACACCTCGGTCTTCAGCCGAGTGCTCTCCCGGGCTGAGCTACTATCGCAAAAATTTAAAATCCGATATTGCTAAAATATTATCAAAAGTTATTATTAATTTAAATTTGAATAAAAATAATGAAATAAAAATAGCAAATTTAATTTTTTGTTCCTTTCCTAATTGTTTTGATTTAAATTATAAAATATATAAGCAAAATTATAAAAGTGGTAAAAATAGTGTTAATCGGATCAGGATGCGCGGGATTTAAATTTATGAAAGAATTAAAAAATTTAAATAAAGATAAAGATAATGAAATTTTATGGCTCTCAAGGGATGACTTTATGACAAAGAAATGGCTGATGGACTCATACATTATAAAGAACAAAGATGAGAAATTAAATGTAAATGTAAGGGATTTCATAAAAGAAAAAGGTATAAATGTCCGTTTTGAACAGGATGAAATTGAAAGCATAGACACAAAAAGCAAGGAAATTGCAGGAAAAAAGGGAAAATACATTTACGACAAACTAATCATTGCAACCGGCTCAAAAGCAAAACTTCCCAGAATTGAATGTGCGGATTCAACCAAAGGAAAAATTTTTCCGTTCAACAGCTATGATGATTTTAAAAAAGTAAAGGAAAATTTAAAGGACTCAAAAGATGTTGTAATTATCGGAGCGGGACCTATCGGCTTTGAAATATCAGTAAATTTAGCAAAAAAATTTAATGTATCTTTAATTGAGTTTGAATCGGATATAATGCTGGCGATGTTGAGCGGAAAGCCGTTATACAGGAAAATTACAAAGAAAATTTTGGACTTGCAAAATGTAAATATTCATACATTAACAAGGGCATGTAAATTTGAAGACAATAAATTGTTTTGCGATAATATAGAAACAAGGGAAAATTTTTATGTTCCGTCCGAGACTATTGTATTTGCCGCAGGAGTGAAGCAAAATTTACCTGTGATTGACGGATATATCTTTGAAACAGAAAAGAATATATTACTTTCTAATGATTTCGGAGAAGCGTGGATAAGAGAAGAGGACGGGAGAAGAAAAATTTTAAATGATGTTTATGTTCTTGGAGACGCATGCTACTATCAAAATATCGGAAATTTTCCGGCATCAGCAATGTTTGCAGAAAGGTCTGGAAAAATTGTGGCATATAATATATTTCAGAGCAAATACGGAAACAAAAAACGACTTGACTTTAATCCTTCGCTTTATGCAAAATTTTTTAATATGATTTTGAGAAGGTTGTTATCGGGCTGATTACCTGAGCAAGCATTTAATCAGGTAATTTATTTACAATCATTTTGTGTAATTTGGTGTAATCTTTTTTTGGTAAAAAGTTTTCTTTAGATACAACATTCCTGTCAATTTCTTTCTCCAACTGTTCTCTGGCAATGCCTGCAATGTTCCCACCTCTTTTAGAGTGTCCTGTTTGACAGGTTGTAAGGAAACTAAAATTTTTAGACCTCTTATATACTATAACAATATATACACATAAATTCCAACTTTAAAAATTGTCCAAAGTTTGCCTTTTTCCTTTTTATATATTGTCACAATAGCAGGGGTTCCTTTTTGGTAATTCCCTTACATCCTGTTGAAAGCAGAAATTATCGCAAAAGATGAAATAGAATTCAAAAATTTTCATGATTTCGCGCAAACAGATGAAATAAATGAAATTTTCAAAATTTAAGTGGAGGAAGGGATTCGAACCCCCGTAAGCCGGTCTGCAGCCGGCTGCATAGCCACTTTGCTACCTCCACAAATTATAAAATTACAAAGACAAATAATATAAACACCTAAATATTAAGATTGAGAATAAATAAATAACTAAATAATTAAATTTGTAACTATTCAGTCACCCAAAAGATTACGAGTAAATTTTTTGATTTTTTACGCTCACTTCGTTCGTGTATTTTAAAATCTTTGAGATTTTAAA
>JAGTWP010000063.1 GCA_018260755.1 Candidatus Altarchaeum sp.
TTTACAATCTTACGCAAACCTCTTTCAATTCTTTTTCAATACAAGGTTACAACATTATAATTATATTGAAATAGTGTCGCAAGCCATTAATAAGATCGTTATTTTTTTGTACTTTTTACAATATCTAAAAAATAGACAATTTTTGAAAATTTTAACATCATTTTAAGTGTATCACTCTATTAAAAATATGAGCCAATTTCATTTTTAAAATGATAAAAAATCCAAAAATTCTTGAAAAATTTGAGAAAGAAATTGTAAGGAAAGAGCGTGTGGATATAAATAGAAATTTTAAGCTCGTTGAAGAAATGTATAAAGAAGCAGCGGAGATGGGCATTATCCCACTTCGTAATCCTCTTGATGGAATAGAAACAGTTATAAAAATTGCGAAAACAGTTAACAATGTTTAAAACCATTCTGAAAAGAATAGCAAAAGAGTTAGATAAGCACAAGATTCCTTATATGGTTATTGGAGGGCAGGCGGTTTTAATTTATGGCGAGCCGAGATTTAGTAAGGATATTGACATCACAATAGGCATGAATGTTGATAAATTTGAAATTATGAAAAACATTGCAGATAATCTTTCACTTGAAATTTTGGTTAGTAATGCAGAAGATTTTGTTAAAAGCACAATGGTTCTTCCTTTAATTGATAGAAAGAGCGGTATCAGGGTTGATTTTATTTTTTCGTTTTCTTTTTATGAAAAACAGGCAATTGAGAGGGCAGTTAATGTAAAGATTGATGATGTTAAAGTTAAATTTGCATCACTTGAGGATATTATGGTTCACAAAATTATTGCCGGAAGGGCGAGAGATATTGAGGATGTAAAGAATATTATTTTGAAAAATCCTGATTTTGATAGAAAATATGTTGTGACTTGGTTAAATAATTTTGATAAGTCATTAAATGAAAATTTCTTATCATTATTCAGAAAAATTTTGAAAGAAAATGAAAAATTTAGATGAAGTGGAAAGATGGATTAAGCAGGGTGAAAGGGACTTAGAAATTGCAGGAAAATTATTGAATTCAGAAATGTATGAAGCGGTTGCTTTCATACCCGGCAGGCAGCAGAAAAAGCACTTAGGGGTTGCTATATGGAAAGGGGTACAGATCAATAGTAACCCATTCTGTAAGGGAATTATTTAATGCTGTTAGTAAAGAATTTGATGATGTTGGGGCGCTTCTTAAAGAATGTATACAAGTAGATAAAGAACATATTCCATCCCGCTATCCGGATGCTTTTCCTTCGGGTTCGCCTTATGAATGCTATTCAAAAGAAGATAAATTCACTTCGTTCATATATTTCAAAGACAAGCTTTGAAATGCTGAAAAATGTATAAATTATGCCGTCTTGATATTAAAGGAAGTGAGAAGATTGATAAAGAGCTTATAAATTTTGCTAAAAAATTAAAAGAGAAATTTAATATAAAGCATATCTATCTTTATGGATCTTATGCAAGAAAGGACTTTAATGAAGGTAGTGATATAGATTTAGTGCTTGTCGGGGATTTTAAAGAAAAATTTAAAGACAGAATTGCAAATGTATTAATGCTTACCGATATTCCAATTGAACCGTTATGCTATACTGAAGATGAATTTGAAAGAAAGATAAAGGAAGAAAATCCTTTTATATCGGATGTAATCAATGAATCAAAAAAGATAATGTATTCTTAATATTTAATGTTCTAAATGTAATTTAAAATCTAATTTTAAAATAAAAATTTATAAAATTTTAAAATGGGTAGAATATTTGCAGATAAAGTAAGGACAGATGCAAGAGGAACGGATAATGATGATGAAAAAAAGAAAAATAAAAGAAGAATGATTTTTGCAGTAGTCGGTATAATTATAATAAGTATTGTTATGGCAGCATGGGTTTATGATAAATATGGGACTCTTTATCTTAGTCCGGGAGAAAAATATACGGTGAATATTCCTTTTATCGGGGCATCAAATAATCCGGTAATTTGCGGGGCAGCAATTGATACAAGAAAAAATCCTGTTAAAGATGTTAATGTTACAGTAAAATTATATAATAAAAATGAAACAATAGCATGGAATATTACTGATAGTAAAGGAAAATATTGTATATATCTTCCAGAAATAACCAAAACTACAAGATATGATATTTATGTAGGATATAATGACTCAACAAACTTAACTCGCGGAAGTAATGATTATGTACTAGATTTAGGAACGGATAAAAAGAATTATTCAAAAGGCGAGGTTGCAGGAATAAATGGAACAATTTCAAATGACAATGTAGATATAGAAAATGGAAGGGTATTTGTAAGTTTGGCACATTGTAGCGGAATAATGAATGGGACAAGTTGTAAAGATGAGTTTGGTCAGACAAAATATTGGGATTATCTTTACAAAGATGAAAGATATTATCTTAACATAGTTAAAGATAAAGGTATGGATATTCCATCTGATGAATTTAATATTACATTTAATACAAGTGATGCAAGTATCGGAGGATATAAATTTATTTTGGAATTTTCGTTTAATGCAAAGGAAAAGACAAAGACATTATACTTTAATGTTGAATAAAACTTATTAGGGGTTAAAATTTAAAATAAATCAAATTGGCAATTCCCTAAATGATAAATTTAATGTCTCTTGGGAAATTCCAAGTGATGCAGCAATTGGAGAATATAAATTTTATGTTAAAACATCGTTCAATGCGAAAGAAAGGACAAAAAATGTGTACTTTAATATAACCGAATAAAGAATAAAAATGAAATTTAAAGGAGTAATTCCCGTAGCAGGATTCGGAACAAGATTTTTGCCGATAACAAAAGCACAGCCAAAGGAAATGCTGCCTGTAATTGATAAACCGGTTATACAATATGTCGTTGAAGAATTTATAGATGCAGGAATAGATGACATTCTAATGATAACCGGCAGAGAAAAAAGGGTTTTGGAGGATCACTTTGACAAAAGTATTGGTCTGGAGATGCTATTAAAAGAAAAAGGAAAAGAAGATGTTTTAAGGAAAATTGAAGAAATTTCAAAAATTAATATATTTTACACGAGACAGAAAGACAGGAAGGGATTAGGAGATGCAATTTTACATGCGGAAAATTTTGTTGACGGAAATCCGTTCATAGCACATGTGGGAGATACGATTTTAATTGCCGCTCAAAATCCATTAAAAGAACTGATGGAAATTTATAATAAACACAAAAAGCCGATAATCTTGTTTGAAAGGGTTAAAAAAGAGGATGTTGAAAAGTATGGAATTATTGAGTGCAAAAAAATAAATGAGAAATTATATAAAATTGAACATTTGGTTGAAAAGCCAAAAAAGGAAGAAGCAAAATCAGATATGGCTATAATAGGGGTTTATTTATTTGACAGTAAAATTTTTGATTGCATAAAGAAAACAAAACCTGGTGCCGGAAACGAAATACAACTCACAGATGCAATAAACCTGTTGCTTGAAGAAGAGGATGTTTATGCCTGTGAATTTAAAGGAAAGAGATATGATATCGGAAATCCGTATTTATGGCTGACTGCCAATATTGAATTTGCATTGAAAAGAGATTACTTGAGGGATGATATCATTAAATTTATAAAAAATTTAAATTTATAATTTAGGCAGAAAGATAATGAATACAGACAAATAAAAGTAAAGCCACAACTGATAAATTTATATGTGTTTCTATAAATTGTATTTGGTATGCGAAAATGATAAACAATCAATTGTTATTAAGCATATTTACAATGTAGAAACAAGAGCATTAAATCAAGCTGTTAGAAGAAACATTTAACTGTTTCCCGAAGATTTTGTGTTTTCACTAACAAGAGAGGAGATAAGGAACTTATCACAATTTGTGATAGGTTCAAAAATAAAGCACGCCCCAAACGTATTTGTTTTTACCTAACAATGAGTAACTGATCTTCCGGACATAAGAAAAAATTTAAATAAAATCTGGTTTGATGTGTGAAAATGGATGAAAATCAATTAGTGTTAAGCACAGATAGTATCAAAAGTAAAATTTATACGATAAGGGGCATGCAGGTAATGATTGATGCAGATCTCGCAGAACTTTATGATGTAGAGGTAAAAGTATTAAATCAAGCCGTTAAAAGGAATAGTGAAAGATTCCCTGAAAATTTCATGTTCCAATTAACTAAAAATGAATTCGAAACTTTAAGGTCACAATTTGTGACCTTAAACAAAGGACGTGGAGCTCACAGAAAATATCTACCTTATGGGTTCACGGAGCAGGGAGTTGCAATGCTTTCAGGAGTTTTGAAAAGCGATACTGCCGTAAGAATAAGTATTCAAATAATTAGCGCATTTGTTGCCATGAGAAAATTTATCTCCTCAAACACATGGATATTTCACAGATTAGAAATTGTAGAGGAAAAACAAATTGAATACGATAAAAAGTTTGAACTTGTATTTGATGCGATACAAAGCAAAGACATCAAGCCGGAAAAAGGCATATTTTTTGACGGCCAGATATTTGACGCATATAAATTCGTTTCGGATATAATCAGAACTGCTAATAAATCCATAGTTCTCATTGATAATTACATTGATGATTCGGTTTTGACACTGTTTAGCAAGAGAAACAAAGATGTGCAGGTTACAATATTCACCAAAGATGTCTCAATGCAGTTATCTCTTGACTTGGATAAATACAATGCACAATATCCTCTTATCAAAGTAATAGAATTTAAGCAGTCCCACGACAGGTTTCTCATAATAGACAACAAAGAAGTGTACCATTTCGGAGCTTCATTAAAAGACATGGGTAAAAAATGGTTTGCATTTTCTAAATTTGATAAAGAAGCATTTAATCTATTGGATAGATTAGGGTTGAAATGAAACAAAAATAAAAAAATGGTTAAATCTCAGATAATTTTAAATTTTTGAAACAAAAATGGTTGATGTGATACAAATTTGATTAAAGAACGGTTTGAAATTTTATCGCCCTTTTTTGTTATTCAAAAAGTAATTGATAAAAACAATCAAATTTTATCAAAATGGAAAAAATTGACTTAAAAAATTTAACAGAAGAAGAAAAGGAGAAAATATTGCATCAGGTAATAGGTTTTAGGTTTTATAAAAAGGCACGATCCGGAGGTTACAGCCGATGATTTTAAACGAAAGGTAACTATTCAGAGAGAACGAAGTCAGTGTAAAAAATCAAAAATTTATTTGTAATTTTTTGAGTAGTGGAATAATTACATTTATTTTATGCTTAAAATTAATTAATAAACGGTTGATTGTAACATGAACTTAAAAGTAATTATCCAAATGGTATAAAAAATATCGTGCTCCTGCTGGGAAATTTCAAAAATTTTCAGCATCTTCACGGATTTTAAAATACATGCCATTTTTTAAAATTAACAAAAGATATAAAATTTAAGATGAAAATTTCAATTATCGGAACTGGCTATGTTGGACTAGTAACAGGGGTTTGTCTGGCAGACATTGGAAATGATGTTGTTTGCGTTGATATAATTAAAGAAAAGGTCGACGCAATAAACAAAGGTACGGCAATAATCTATGAGGATAATTTAGAACAAAATTTAAGGAAAAATTTAAAGGAAAATAGAATAAGAGCAACAACTGATATGGAAGATGCTGTAATGCATTCGGATGTTATTTTTATTTCTGTCGGAACACCAAGCAGAGAGAACAAGGCAATTGACTTGGGATTTATTGAAAATACTTCCTGCGAAATAGGAAAAGCCTTGAAGAATGAAACTAATTACAAAGTTATTGCAGTAAAAAGCACAGTAGTTCCCGGAACAACGGAAAATGTTGTAATTCCATTACTTGAAGAATTCTCAGGTAAAAAAGCAGGTAGGGATTTTGGAGTTTGTATGATTCCGGAATTTCTGAGAGAAGGACGGGCAATTTATGATTTCATGAATCCTGACAGAATAATTATCGGCGAATACGACAAAAAATCTGGCGATAAAATTCTTGAGTTATTTAAAAATTTTTCCTGTCCGGTTTTAAGAACAAATTTAAGAACTGCTGAAATGATTAAATATGCGAGTAATGCTTTTCTTGCGACAAAAATATCTTTTATTAATGAAATTGCAAATATCTGTGAGATAAAAGAAATTGATGCAAATAAAGTTGCCGAAGGAATCGGATTAGATAAAAGAATTAATCCTCACTTTTTACACGCCGGAATCGGATTCGGAGGAAGCTGTTTTCCAAAGGATGTTTCTGCTTTAATAGCAAGCGTCGATGAAAATGGTTATGAACCGAAATTGCTAAAAGAAGTTATGAGTTTAAATGAAAGACAGAAATTATGGCCAGTCAAAAAATTAAAGGAAATTTTTGGCGATTTGAAAAATAAAAAGATTGCAATTCTCGGACTGGCGTTTAAAAGAGATAGCGACGATATGAGAGAAGCACCTTCAATTTCAATAATAAATTTTCTGCTTAAAGAAAAATGCATGATTCAGACATATGATTCAAAGGCGACTGAAAATGCAAAAAAGATTTTTGGAAACAGGATTGATTATTGCAAAAATATTGATGAATGTCTAAAGGGTGCTGATGTCTGTATTATTGCCGCTGACTGGGATGAATTTAAAGAAATTTATGATAAATTTGAATTAATGAAAGGCAAAATTGTTATCGACGGAAAGAGGATATTAAATCCGGAAAAATGCAAAGAAATAAATGTAAAATATTATGGGGTTGGATATAAAAATGAATGAAAAAATTGCTTTGGTTACCGGAGGAGCGGGCTTTATCGGAAGTCATTTATGTGAGTATTTGCTTGAAAAGGGCTTTAAGGTTATTTGTGTTGATAATTTGTCAACAGGAAGTGAAGAAAATATTAAGCACCTGAAAAACAACAAAAATTTTAAATTTTTGAAGAAGGATGTAAGAGAAGATTTAGATATTAACGAAAAAATTAATTACATTTTTGATTTGGCATCAAGAGCGTCTCCGAAGGATTTTAAGATTTATCCTATTGATATCTTAACAACAAATGGTTTTGGCGTTTATAATTTATTAAATCTTGCTGAAAAAAATAATGCAAAATTCCTTTTTTCCTCAACAAGTGAGGTATATGGAGATCCCAAAGAACATCCGCAAAAAGAAACATATTGGGGAAATGTAAATCCTGTTGGAATAAGGGGTTGTTATGATGAAGCAAAAAGATTTGCAGAAGCAATGGTTATAGCTTTTGTAAAGGAAAGGACTTTAGATGCAAGAATTATCAGAATTTTTAACACTTATGGTCCCCGATTAAATGAATATGATGGCAGGGTTGTTTCAAATTTTATAACGCAGGCATTGAAGAATGAACCGCTCACAGTTTATGGAGATGGAAATCAAACAAGAAGTTTTTGCTATGTTTCAGATATGGTTGAAGGGATATATGAAGCCATGATGAGAGGAGAAAAAGGAGATGTCTATAATTTAGGAAACGAAGAAGAATATAAAATTTTAGACATTGCGAAAATAATCAAGGAATTAACAAATTCGGATTCGGAAATTGTCTTTAATGACTTGCCGGAGGATGATCCGAAAATAAGAAAACCGGATATTAGCAAAGTAATGAAATATTTGAACTGGAAACCAACGGTTAAACTTAAAGAAGGATTGGAAAGAACAATTGAATATTTTAAAAAGAAAATCTAATTTCTAAATTTTAAATAATTTAGGACTTACGCAAGACAGACACGAACCCTTGGGTTTTTAAGTTCGTTTAT
>JAGTWP010000064.1:0-7399 GCA_018260755.1 Candidatus Altarchaeum sp.
CGGAAATTTGTGCGGAATTGACAGGATTTAAAATGTATATGTTCAAATTTATCCGAATATATTATTTATACTCTTTTAATAATTTATATTTTGAAATAAATTCAAAATTTTAACAATCCAAAATGAGCGAACATAAAAATAACGGGAGAATTGAGATAGAAAATAAAGGAAAAAAGATAATTGTAATGCCTCTTGATGACAATTCAAAGGAAATTTCACAGGTTCTGGCAAATGATACGGCACGGAAAATTTTATCATTGCTTTCGGAAAGGTCAATGACATTAACGGAAATTTGTGCAGAACTGGAAATTCCTTTATCAAGCGGAGAATATAGTTTAAAGAAATTACAGGATACTGGCTTAATAAAGATTATAGGAACAAAACAAAGCGAAAGAAATGTTGAGATGAAAATTTATGCTCCTGAAGAGAAATTTATCGTAATTGCACCAAAATCTCTGAAAAAAGAAGACACTATTTTTGCCTTAAAATCATTACTTCCTTTACTCGCGATAGGGATTATTATTTTGGGATTTGGACTTTATATGGTAAATCAAAGCCAGATGCCATTTATTAATCTGATTGCTCCAAACCAAACATACAACAATATAACTAATACATTTTCCACAGAAGATGGATTTATGAAAAAATTTTCCTCACAAGAAGAACTTAACGCTTACATAAAATATTCTGCCGAAAGTAGAAGTGGCTATTACAGGGGTTACGCGACTAAAGGTAAAGGTGGGAACATAATGTTAGCATCCCATGGAACAAGCAAAACATCCCTTACAAGTAGTAATACAGGTTCTTCCACCTCTGACTTTTCGCAGACAAACATTCAGGTTGAAGGTGTTGATGAAGCAGACATTGTAAAAAATGACGGAAAATACATATATATCGTTTCAGGCAGGAGTGTATTTATAATTGACGGATATCCTGCAAAAGATGCAAAAATTTTATCAGAAATTAAATTTGACGAACGTAGTACTCCGACGAAAATTTTTATAAATAAGGACAAACTGGTTGTTTTCACGCAGGAATACACTTACATTCCGCGTCCGGGATGCGAATACCTTGTCGCGCCGATGAAGACAAATATATCTATAGCGATTTATGACATTTCAGACCGGAAAAATCCTAAAGTTGAGCGTGAAATAAAGTCAGACGGACAATACTTTGATTCAAGAATGCTCGGCGATTATGTGTATGTGATAATTAACGAACCGATATATTATCAGCCATGCCAGATTTATAAAGGCGCCGAAGTTGATATGAAATGTATCTCAAGCGACATTAAATTTCCCGAAGTAACAATAAACAACAAAAGAACTGATGAAAATTTCCCTGAAATTTACTACTGGGATGTTTTGGATAACTCGTATCATTGGACAACTGTTTTGTCAGTAGATACACAGGATAAGGATGCAAAACCAAACAAAAAGTTCTTTGTTATGGGTGATGCACAAAATATATATGTCTCGCCTGAAAATATATACATAACAAGAACAAAATGGATGAGCCAGCAGGAAATTTTGGAAAAGGTCTATGACGAAGTTATAATACCAAATCTTCCAAAGGATAAGCAGGATGAAATAAAAGAAATAGAAAACTCAAACAAGAGTTTCTATGTTAAGAAATTTGAACGAATTCTTGTGATAAAAAATTATTTTGCTGGCATAGATGATAAAGAAAGGGAGGACTTTCAGAAGAAAATAAACGACAAAATGCAAGAAATTCAAAACGACCTTGAAAAGTATAGCGAGCAGACAATAATCAGCAGAATTGGAATAAAAGACGGAAGGATTACTCCGAAAGCAAGTGGCAGTGTTCCCGGAACTATTCTTAACCAGTTTTCAATGGATGAGTATAACAAAAATTTCAGAATCGCAACAACAGCACAAAAATATAGTGATAAACAGGCAAATAACATTTATGTTTTGGATAAAAATTTAAAGATTATCGGAAAAATTGAGGATATTGCACCCGGAGAGAGTATTTATTCGGTAAGGTTTATGGGCAAAAAGGCATATATGGTAACCTTTAAGCGAGTAGATCCGTTGTTTGTGATTGACTTGTCAAATCCGGAAAAGCCAGCACTTGTGGGAAAACTTAAAATACCGGGTTATTCTGACTACTTGCATCCTTATGATGAAAATCATTTAATTGGAATTGGTAAAGAAGTTGATGAGAGTATTGACGCAGATAAAGTCCACAGTAGTGATGCGGTTTATTATACTGCTATCCAGGGAGTGAAACTTGCATTATTTGATGTAACTGATATTGAGCATCCGGTTGAAATGTACAAGGTGGTTATTGGTGATCGCGGGACAGAATCCGAGGCAACACAGGATCACAAAGCATTTTTATTTGACAAAGAAAAAAATTTACTCGTTATTCCAATACGACTTGCTGAAATATCAGATGCACAGAAAAAATCAGCTGACTGGAAGAATATGGAGGGAGAATTCACATTTCAGGGAGCATACATTTATAATATTTCATTGGATAATGGTTTCAAATTACTGGGAAGAGTGACGCACATAGATGATCAGAAAGATCAGGAAGAACTTATGAAAAGCGGATATTACTTTAATTCGCCATACTCTGTTAGAAGGTCACTTTTTATGGATGATGTTTTGTATACGATTTCAAACAAGAAGGTGAAGATGAATGATTTAAAGAATATTAGTTATATCAATGAAGTTGGATTGTCTTATGAAGATTATTATGATGGAAGAATCTAAATTTTGTTAAGGACAACACCATAAAAATTTCCCATTGTGGTAAAACTCGCAGATGTTGGAAGACATATAAGTTGTGGTTGGAAAAGGAAGAAAATGCCTTAAAAGGGTATGAAGGTTTATTTATTTGCAGAACAAATATTAGTTGTTGAAAGTTCATACCTTTTTAGATTTCAAATTTTTAAATTTTCCTAAATATTAGTATTCTTTCACCTTCGCTTTTATTTTCCTTTGTTGCGTATCTGTAAAATTTATCCTCTAATACCATATTATAATTTTTTGCTCTCTCAATTAATTCATTGGCAAATTTAAACCTTACATTTTTTATTTTTCTGTCTTTATCTATAATCATACCACATACTCCGTTGCTTTTTAGAACTCTTGAAATTTCCGAAATTGCATTTTCCATGTCCTTAAAATAAATTTCTATCGCCATTAACTTTTTACTTGCATCGCTGCTTCCGGTTCCGTCTATTTCCTTATCAACTCCTATATAATTTTTTTCATCAACTTTCTCATTGAGCAAGGTCATTTCTATCTGGTGGATTTTTATATAGTTTAACGCATTTAAATATGGAGGAGATGTAACAACCAAATCAATTGTATGAGTGTCAAGGGAAATTTTCTTTGCATTTTCGGGCTCGTTCCGAAAATCTCCGAACGAAGTGAGGTAATCGCAATTAAGCACTTCTGCAAACACATCCGTATTAAGAGATGTAAGTTTTTTTAAATTTACACAAACGGTTTTCTTAAAAATTTCAAACACATTTATTGTATCTTTTTTCTCTCTTACTCTTCTTACCTTAGATGCATCAATATTTGCACAGGACTTTACAATAGAAAGCAGGCAGACAAGTAAAAAATTTCTTATATCCCCCGTATAATTTTCATAAATTTCTTTTCGTATCTTTAAGAGCTGCATTAAATTTTCCCTGTTAAAAAGATAACCGTATTCAAATTTTTTGCATTCCTCTGTAATTTCATCAAAATTGTCAAAATCCGGATTTATATTTGTAATTCTTATTAACTCATCATTGCTCATACTTATTTTTTTTGTTTTTACCTTTGTAACTAATCGTGCAATCGGATTTATATCTATTCCGTAAGAGTTACGATGCAGTAAATTTGCCTCAACTAATGTTGTTCCACTGCCGCAAAAAGGGTCTAAAACAACATCGTACTTTTTTGAAAATTTCTCAATTAAAAATCTCGGAATTTGGGGGACAAATTGTCCAGGATATCTGTATAAATGATGGGTCGCATAATTTGTTTCTTCTTCTCCGATTCTCCTGAAAATTGTTTTTTCAGACATGTTAAATTTTGACTTTGGTTTCTGTGGCATTTTTTAAATTTTATCGCCTGTCTTGTTTTTATCGCCTGTCTTGTTTTTATCGCCTGTTTTGTTTTTATCGCCTGTCTTGTTTTTATCATCCGTTTTGTTTTTATCATCCGTTTTGTTTTTATCATCCGTTTTGTTTTTATCATCCGTTTTGTTTTTATCATTTGTTTTGTTTTTATCATTTGTTTTGTTCCATATCGCCTTTTCAACTGATTTTAAAGACATGATAATTTCTTTTGCCTTCTTTATACTTCCAGTTGTGTTTAGCGGAATAACTGAAATTTTTGTTTCGCTTATTGTGGAAAGCAAAGATAATGCAACAACAACATCGTCTTTGGTTTTGTGAGTTGTCTTTAAAATTCCAAGTCCGAAATTTTCATTCCAGTCAATAAGATAAACATTTGCGTCGCTCATTCCTTTATCACCCAAAAACGAATGAATTGTATATAAACAACCCCTTAAAATTTCTTCCTTTGAAAATTGCCGGTCTTTTTCTGAAACAACTTTGAAAATTACATATCTTTTTCTTTCCCTTATTCCTGGCGGTAATTTCATTTTTGTAAGGTGGGCTCGCCCGGATTCGGACCGGGGATCTTCTGCATGTGAAGCAGACGTCATAACCACTGGACTACAAGCCCTTTAAATTTTAACGACATCTATTACAAATTATGCTTTTGTTTTAAAATTTTGTTTAAATTTTTCCTTTACTTTGAACACAAATTTTTACAATATAAATTCAACCTCATCCGCATTTATCATTACCTTTGAAAATTCATCTTCGTTAATTCTCGGACATGCCGTATTTATGTATGCATCAACTTCAAATCCCAACAAATTAGAATCATTTATATCGTTTCCTGCAAATATAAATGCCTTCCTACCTGCTGATTCTATTTTTTCCTTCAACTGAAATGCCTTTTCTACATTATTTTGATATGTTCTTAAAGAAACGAGAATTCCAAAAGTATGTGCAAGTGATGCCTTTGCTATTCTTGAATATCTTTTCCTTTTCATTAAATTTATTTGAGCATCTGAAATTTTTGTTATGGCATCTGAAATCGGATCCAAAATCAATACATCTTTCCCAATCTGTGCCTTTAAATTATAAGGATGAAATTTTCCCGAGCCGACATATATAAATTTTTCAACTTCATTCTCATATTTTTTTGCATTCGCAACATCACAGCCCAAAATTTTCCCGCAAATAATTGCCTGCTTTTTATTTTCTTCAAGAAATTTTTTTAACTGACGTGCATTTTTTTCATGCTGAATGACATAAGTAATTCCTATTTTTTCAACACCTTCCAAATACCTTAACAAGTCATTCAACAAATCCCCTGAAATTTCTTTTGCATAATAACACGGAACGAACATTATTTCCATCCTGAAAATTTATAAAATGTCAAAATTTATTAAAAAATTTAACTTTTTTTCATCTGCCATTTTTAATTACATCTAATGTAATTTAATTACGACGCGTTTTAATTAAAGTAGAATTTATTTGTTTTCATTCTTTGTTTTTCATTTCATTCGCATAAATATGTGCCATTCTTATTGGTTCTGGCACATTGTATTTTAAAAATTTCTTAACTATTTCCACTGCTGTTTCTAATGAAATTTTATGTCCGGGAGATACATAAATTTTTTTTATTTTCTTGCCGACCAGCCTGCTGTTAATAAATACATTGTCGTCCTTTATTTCTCCGCACAATAAACTCTTTGCTATGCCAATTGTTGCTATGTCAAGTGAAACACCAATATGGCTTGCAATTCCAATTCCTCCCGGGTGCAAAATTCCGTTCCCATCTACCATCAGTAAAATTTGGGATTTTTCTATTCCTGCATTTATTGCATCATTTATCACTTTTTCAATTATAGGAAATTCCCTGAACGAAAGATATGTCGGGATGTAAGGAAAATTTACAGGTATTTTAACGGAAAATTTTTTAAATTTATCAATGTTTCTATCTTTAACTATCAATGCACCAAATCCGTATTCCTCATCGCTTATATTTTTATAGGCAACATCGGAACCACAAATTATAGCATTAGAATAATCATTTACATTCTCTACAACAACCCGCCTGCTTAAATCATCCTGAATTTTTTTCATTTCTTTTAAAGGATAATTGCTGTGAAAATTTCTAAATACATAGTCCAAAAAATTTTTAAGTCCTGCGTCTTCTTTTTTACTTTCATTTTCTATTACAAATCCCTCTTTTTCTAACAAAGTAATCTTCTTTTCAACTCCGAGTTTATATCCTCCTATTCTTCCGTCGGAATGGAGCACTCTGTGACAAGGAATTTTTATCGGAGTCGGATTACGATTTAGTGCTGTTCCTACTGCTCTTGCAGAAATTTCATCCCCCAATGCGAGCGCCAATTCCTTATAGGTTGAAATTTTTCCTTCCGGAATCTGGCTTGTCAATTTTAGCACATACTTATAAAAATCAAACAGTGCTTCCATCTCACTCATATTTTTAAACAAAAAATTTAATTAACTAACTCTAATTAATTAAGTATTAATACAAAATTTATGGGCTTATAGCTCAGTTTGGTAGAGCGACGGACTCTTAATCCGTCTGCCGCGGGTTCAAATCCCGTTAAGCCCGCTTTTAATGCTCTTAATGATGGAACATCAGGAATATCTCCTAAAAGGAAAAGATATGAATGAAATTTTTAAAAAAATTTTGGAAAAGAGCAGAAATTTTCTTGAAGTTGTTCAGTTTTACAAATCAGCAGATGACTATGCATCGCTTATTCTTTCAAATCCGAATTCAACACCTGAAATTTTGTTTGAGGAAGAACTTAATGAAGTCGCTGATGAGCACATATCCAACAATGAGCATGTTATTTATGGAAATCTGGACTACGGAACGGAACGGACTATCAGGTATTTGATGGTTTTTGTTAATAAAATTTTGGTTGCACGGTTGTACGGTGTTGAATGGTCGCAGAGGGCTGAATCAAAATTGACTGTCCAATTTAATAAAATTGCCCTGTTTGATAACGAAAATTCGGATGTTCTCTATAAAAAGGCAGTAAATTTAATTACAGAGGTTATTAAAGAGAAGACGTTATTTAAGGAGTGAATTCATTAATAAATTTTATTTGTAACTATTCAGCCACCCCAAAAATCACAGGTAATTTAAAAATTTTTAGATTTTTAAAGATTGAAAATCTTGTGGATTTTCAGTAATTTTTTGAAATTTTACGCTCACTTCGTTCGTGTATTTTCAAACAAGTTTGAAAATCGTAGGTATTAAAAAATATTTGAAATATTTTTTAAGATTGAAAATTTATTTATAAATTTTCAGTAAAT
>JAGTWP010000065.1 GCA_018260755.1 Candidatus Altarchaeum sp.
GTTATGATAATAAATAGGTTATGATAATAAATTAACACATTTAACTAAATTTATTTTATGCCTTTTTTATTGACAATGCCTTAAAAGGGCAACTATTTATACATCTTCCGCACAATATACATTTTTCATCCTCAACCCCGACTTCAAAATTTTTCATAACCAAAGCACTAACCGGACATAATGATACACAGGCACCACAGTCAATGCACTTTTCCCGTTCTAAATTTATACGGTCTTTTAATTCTTCGGCTATAACCCCTTCCTTTCTTATGGCATCAACAAATTTATCCTTGTCTTTGTCGTCTATTTCTATCGTATATTCACCGACACTATCCGCAACCTTTGCCTGAAGTATGTTTATATCGAGCTTTGTCTTTAGTATGATACTACTCAATATCGGTTTGGTTAATAAATTCCTCGGATATTTCAGGAAAATTTTCATCTTAAATGTTTGATTTAAATAAATTTTTAAATTTTTTTAATGTTTACTTTTTCTTTAAATTTTTGATTTAAATTTTTCTGTTCCTTACGAGAACCGAAATATTCTCTGCTGTTATTATCCCTACAACTCTTTTTTCAACAATAACCGGAAGTGCCGATATATTATACTCATCCAGTCGTTTTGCCGCATCTTCTATATTTTCATCGGGGCTCGCAACAACAACATTCCTTGTCATTATATCTGTTAAATTTTCTGTTTTTAGTCCATACGCTTTTGTAATGTCCCAGGATGTAACAATTCCAACCATCTTACCTTTGTCCAATATGAAAATATGATTAACATTTTTTTCAATCATAATCTTTGAAATATGTGAAATTTCGGAATCCAAATCCACAACTATTGCCGGTTTCATAACATTCTTAACTTTAATTTCTTTTGTTATTTCTTTCATCGGTTTAAATTTACTTTTCGGAAGTTTTTCAACCGCCTGCGTTAAGAAAAATTCTTTCCGCAGGATTAAATTTTTAAGTTCAGATGTAATCTCTCCTGCCTTTTTGTAACTTGATAAAGAGGATACCGGGACTTCTTCATTGTTTATTGTAATCTTTCCGCTCCTCAGTTCGGCATAAGAAATTTTTCTTACTGTCGGCTTGCCTCTGCGCTGGACCGAATAGTCAATGACATTTGCAAAAATTTGAGCGTCGCTTATTGAACAAAATTTAGCAATTCTCTCATCAAGAACAGGAATTGGCACACCGATTCCGACATACAAGGTTGTTCCGTATTTATAAACATACCCTCCTTTTAGAAATTTGCTGTTCATTTGTTTTAAATCCCCTTTTACCATCAATGTCGCTGCCGGACTTATAGGAACATCATTAATTCGCTCAACTTCGGTATTGTGCTGTGTTCCTTCTCCAATCACATAACCTGTTCCTCCTCCCAAAAAAATTCTTGTTCCGATTCCGATTGTTTCCAAAAAAGGGTCATTAATTAACGGACTTAATTGTCCCGCCGAGGAAAATGTCGCATTTCCGAAATCCGGCAAAAGCGTTCCCATATAGGTATATAAGGTTTTGTCCGATGAATTTACCGCAACATTATAATTTTGGTAACCGTTTCTCGGATTGCATAAGATTGCCTGATTTAAATCATCAATCGTTATTTTTGTTTCTATGCTTGTTTTCGGATAACAGTCGGTTTTATCACCTTCGGCAGTCACATAAATTTCCTTTTTGTTTACTAAATCCTCAATTACATGTCCCCCACCATAACTTTCGTCTTTTCTTGACCGTGCTGCCACTCCTATATAAACATCAACCGCTGCAATACTTCCATAAGCTTCAACATCATTAAGGAGTACCTTTTTTGCGAGTTTCATAGGAGGATCACTGTGTCCGAAATTTAAAAATGCTCCCGAACTGCACATTGCTCCCATAGTTCCCGTTGTAACTACATCTACTTCCTTTGCCGCTTTTTCAATACCTTTTTCCCGGACAATGTCAATCATTTCTTCGGCTGTTACAACTACTGCTTCTCCTTTCCTGATTCTTTCATTTATTTCTGCGATTGTTTTCATTTGAATATCAGTTGAATTAATTGATAATTGGATATTGAATTAAATTGCTGTTTAAATTAAATTATTAAGATTAAGTTTATAAATACACTTATAAATATACCTAAAAATAAAAAATTTATGATAAATTTGTAGAGCAAATGAAAATAATTCCCGTATGCTCTGAATCGCTTGGAGTAAGATCACTTGCCGTCTTTGTAGAAACAGCGAATGTTAAAATTTTTATTGACCCTAGTGCTGCTTTAGGAATGCGTTACGGATTAGAGCCAAATGATGAAGAATGGAATCAATTGTCACACTTTAAGGAAAAAATAAGAGAAATTGCCAAGGGTTGCGATATTCTAACAATTTCGCATTATCATTACGACCATTATGATCCAGATGAAAAATTTTATGAAGGAAAAAAGGTCTTTGCAAAGGACATAAAAAGCAACATAAATAAAAGCCAGCATACAAGAGGAAGCGACTTTAAGAAAACTTTTGAGAGTAAATTTAACAAAGGTGAATTAATATATTGCGACAACCAAAATTATGAATTCGAAAATACAACCATAAAATTTTCAAAACCGTTTCCGCACGGAGAATCAGGAACGAGATTGGGCTTTGTATTAATGACAACAATTGAGGAAAGGAGCAAAAATGGAAATTTTAAAATTTTACACACATCCGACACGGGAGGGGCGGTTGATAACGGAAGCAAGGATTACATTATTTCAGAGCAGCCGAATTTAATTGTTATGGATGGTGTTGCCTCATATCTTACCGGATTCAGAATAAAAAGGGAAAATTTGAAAATTTCTGAAAAAAATATCGATGAAATTTTAGAAAAAACAACTTCAACAATTATTTTAGACCATCATCTTTTAAGGGATTTGAAGTATAAAGCATATTTTCCAGATGTATACTCAACATATAAAACCAGAGTTAAGACATTTGCAGAATATTTGGGAATGGAAAATAATCAACTTGAAGCGAGAAGAAAGGAATTGTACAAAATTTGTAAAATTTAAGTAACTATTAGCAACCCAAGAAATTAAAGGCAGATTTGACTTTTTTAAATTTTTTGAAAACCTCAGAGGTATTAAAAAATATTTGAAATATTTTTTAAGATTGAAAATTTATTTATAAATTTTCAGTAAAATTTTGCCCCTCTGAATAGTTACAAATATTTTTTGTTCATTTTGTTAGGTAATTTGGTTTAATATTAAACATGTTGCAAAATAACTTTTTTACCTTTAAATTTTATTAGTTTTCACCCGTAAAATTTTTAATTTGCAACAACTCTATTTATGATTTCCTAACAATTATGAGGAGTAATAAAAGGGTGAACGAATTTTGGAAAAATTAAAGTCCTGAAACTAAATCCATTCCGCCCCCATGTAAATTTCCATTATAATATGATTCCATTTTGACCGTAATTCTCTTTTCAGTGTCAACAAACATTATCATTCTTGCATCTGCCATTATTAGTTCTTTTTTATCGTCTTTAGTGCCCCAATTTATGTTTATTTTAAAACAATTTCTGTTATTTATTTTTTCTACATCTTGTGATACTTCGTAAGATACTACAAATGTTTCTACAACTTTATTGTTTATTATTTTATCTATAAAAACCCTCCATTTTTTTCCTTTTTCTATTGATAACATCCAAGGTGCAAACATCCAGATTCCTTCTTTATAATTAATCTCTGGAGACATAATACTCTCACCGTTATCTACCAATATATCAACAATGTTTCCATCCTTAATATTAATATATGCAGTTCTATTCTCTGTTGTTACGACTGTCCTTTCGTATTTATTAGTATGTTCTTCTCCATTTAGTATGGATGTCTCTATTTTAGCTTCTGTTGTGGGGTATTCATAAATATAATCCACATTATAACTTTTATTTCCATTTATGTTATCTATTCCATCTATAGTGTATTGTTGAGTTACATTATACATAATACCCCCTTCAAGAATACGCATATCATATATAAATTTTTCTCCGGTCTCAAAATAAAGAGGGTAATTCGGCACTAAGTTTCCCTCTGTTTTAACAGAGGAAGTCATAGTCATTGTATCTATTACTACACTACTATTGATTGTATCTGTTTCAGTGTCTGCTGTATTATAATCTAAACTCTGGTTATTTGCTGATCCATTATTTTTAATTTCTTCATCATCATTAATACACCCGCTGACCAGCATAAAAGCAATTATTATTCCAACAACTCCGATTTTACTGAATATTTTTTTCATTTTTGTGGTTTTTAATGTGATTTTGATTGGGAAATATAATAATAAAAAAGATATAAAGCGGTTATTCCTATAGTGATGAAAACACTGTCTCGTATGGTAAATAAATCTGAAAGTAATAAAATTATAAACGTTCCAAGAGCATATATCAATACTTTAATCCCGTTATTTTCTTTATTTATTTTTTTGCCTCCTATGTAACACACATATAGAATAAGCAACGAGATTACTATAAATATCGGCAACCCGATAATATCCGGTAAATTTTTAATAATCATTTTTTATTTTTTTATTTTTTTTAGGTATAAAAATAAAATAAAAAAGAGAGAGGTTATACACCAATTACTATTCGACTTTTTTAGTTATGCTTAGGTGCAGGTCAACATGAACTCTCAAGATAAAGCCCTAGATTTATTGAGTAACCACCATTAGTATTTGTCTTATATTCTACACCACCGATTGATGCCACTGATTGTACCTCATTTCCTTGCCACTTAGGATAAAAATACTTTGAAGCAACAAATGGACTTAGTTTATCCCCGCAGGTTGTAAACGTTTGAGAAACACTTGCACCAACTGAAGCACCAGTTTTACTATCCCCTGCTGATACAGACGAATCTAAAGAAAATGTTTGTGTAGAGCATCCGCCTACATTTACCGTTGCTGGGGGGGACCAATCTGTAACGTATTCATCAGAACGCAATAGTGTTACTTTTGGCTGAACAACTTTGACACGACCATCACCGAAACCTAAAAAGCAGGTTTTTGGTTTTGACATACCTGTAGCTTGCATCCATACGACATAGTAATCATTTGTTTTAGTATCTGGAGCATCATATTTTTTAAATGTTGCATATGCAGAAGCTTGGTTAGTGGATACTGAAATCTGAGTATCACCTAAAAACTTTAAACCCGTTGTAGTTGGTGAACTTATTGTCAATGCACTCACCGAACTCATCGTCATTCCAATCATTGCTATTCCAACCAGCAACATCAAAATTCCTGTTTTAAAGTCCACAATACAACTTTTACCTATATTTTTATTTAATTTATCCATTTTCATACTTTTATATTTTATATATTTATTTTATATATTTTATATTTATTTGTTTTTTGAGATATCTGTCTTAAAATACCCTCATAGAAGCCATATCTCATTAACTCTATGAGCCCGGTCATATATAAGTAAAAATTTTACTGTCTTTATTTTATCACCTCCTTAAATCTTTATTTTATTTAATTTTCCCATTCCAGGGCGATTTTCACTCAGGGATACATCGCTGTGTATCTCTGTCCATCTAATCATTTGATTTCAAAAATTTATTATTGATTAGTGTTATTTTTGATTAGTGTTATTTTAAGGAGATTTTTCTCATCCTCTTTCTTTTATCCATAAATTTTATTTCTCTTGGTTTAAAACCCTTTTCTATAAATTCGTGACCAATTCTAAATGTTTTTATGTTGTAATTAAATCCTAAACTTTCAAGATTTAAAATTATAAATGCATTATTTTTTATTTGGTTGTAAATATCTTCTGTGTCCATACTATGTCCGATTTAGAATTTTTTGATTGTGCTCATTTGTATGGTTTGAATTTATTATTGATTTTATTGTGTCCATTGAGTGTCTTTCCGTTAGCGTAACCGTCAATAGTTGATGTATCATTGTAAGGTTATAAGATTATTCACTCAAATTTTAATTAATTTTTTTGTAACTCTAATTCTATAAATTGATTAATAATTAACTGATGTTCCTTAAATATTAAAATATTCTGATTTTATAATTTTATAATTTGAAAAAACACAGTGAAAACATGCGAATAAAGGTATGAAAATTACCTGAAATGGATTAAGGAAACAGACAAATACATTGATGTTATTTGTTCGGAATCCGCAGTAAAAGTGTTTCTTAATATAAACGGCAGCAAAGATGTTAAAGAAATACAAAAAAATACAGGAGTAAAGAGCTTAATGACAATCTATAATATCTTCAATAATTTAAAAGAACTTCATCTGATAGAATTCGAGAAATGCAAAAAAGAAAAACCAAATCTTTCTGTTTTAGGTATCGCTGTTAAAGTTAAGATATTGGAACTTGAACAATTGATGAAAGCTGATGATTTGGTAAAATTATTTTCCTCAAAACAGAAATTAAGAATAATATTGTCTCTTGATGATTATGAAAAACATGAATCAGAGATTCGTAATAAAATTGACAGCAAAAGCAAAGGAACTACAAATCATATTCTTACGCGTTTGGAATATGATGATAGAATTGTTGTTGAATTGACTTCAAAGAAAAGAGAATAGAAATTATCCGAAAAAGGGATGCTAATTAAAGGCAAATTTATTAAATTGCTTAAATTGTTTCTGGTAGTTGAAAGATATAAAGAATATTGGAACGAGCATTTAATAAACATTCCCGATGATTGTTTGCCATTGTTGCATACATTGCATAATGCAGAAATAATAAAAGATTCGTTTTGTGACAACATGATTGTTTTTAACACGGTTAGAAGAATGGCTTTAACCGGAAAATACTTATGCTGTGTTGTTTCAGGTTATGCTAAAAATTTTATTGAGGTTGTGGGTGAAGCAATTGAAAAAGGAATTGAGGTTAATGTTATAATAAACGAAACTGTGAAGAAAAGTATTGAAAACAACAAAGAAACTTTTGAAATGATAAATGCAATGAATAAAAATAAAAACGCAAAACTTATGCTTTCTAAAAAGGTTGATAGATTTACCTTGCTTCTTACAGATAAAGAAATCGCATTGTTTTTGTTTAAAAGGAATGGAAATGTTGAATGGCATGAATTCTTACACTGCAAAGATGAATGCTGTGTTCGTTTCGGAGAGGAAATTTTTAAATTTTATGAAAAAGAAGCAGTAGAAATTTAAATTTTTTACAAATTTTACAAATGCTCATAGTTATCACAGGAAAAGGAGGTGTCGGGAAAACAATGGTTTCGGCATTACTGGTTAAAGCAATTGCCGAGCTTAAAGCAAACAAAGAGATTGAAGGAGAAATTTTGGCCGTAGATGCTGACCCTGCATCAAATTTCGCAAACGCATTGGGGATAAAAGCAAAAAGAAGTGTCGGAGATATAAGAGAAGA
>JAGTWP010000066.1 GCA_018260755.1 Candidatus Altarchaeum sp.
ATACATTTAATTTTTTCTTTTGCATTTCGTTTGAAATACTGATCCTTTGTTAATAAAACATTACATTTTGATTCAATTGCAGTTGCTAAATGTACTGCATCTCCGGCGTTTAGATTAATCTCATTCATAAGTTCCATTGCATGTTCCCAACCCTTATCATTTAGATAAATAAGAGTAAATTGAACCACCATTCCTGATATCTCGCCCATAATTCCAGTAGTTTTCTTTGTTACTTTGCTAAGTTCGCTCTTTTTTAGTTCTCGGTTAAATATCTCTCTCCGGATTACATCAAATGTTTTTTTATTTTCAAATTCTCTTTGCGCAAAATAATCCTCATATTCCTTGTCGAATATCTCAAGATAAGTAAAATAAGAAGTTACCAACTCCACATTATATTTATAGGCATCATTAATAAATGTAATTGTGTCCTTATCTCTTTTTCGTATATAATCAAGAAATATATTAGTGTCAAGATAACATGTATATTTATCCATATTATGTTTCTCACTTATTTTTTTGATTTGCTTTTTTTTAAATGTTTTTTCACATCTCTCTGGACTTTTTTCACATCATTATCATCCTTTCTTATACCTTTATACGGTCTGACTGTTTTCTTATCAGCGATTATTTTTCCCGTTCCCGTGTCAATCTTAATCCATTTCCCGGTATGCGGATCCAACGCCTGAACCCTTCCTTTAACCGCGCCCATTCGTTTATCATCTGTTTGTTTTGCCATCATTAGTTTATTAAATGTGAATTTAAATTTTAAGAACTTGCCTAATATTTAAGAACATAACATTAATAATTAACACTAAATTAATAAATATTAAATTCTATTTCATGTTATTTACGGTCTGGTTTATTTTTTCTTTCTTTTTAGAGTAAAATTTCGGGAAGCATTTTAAGCAATGTTATTTAAAAATTTTTATCAAAATCATAATAATAATTGGACATTAACAAAAAAGATTGGACAATGAACATTTCGGAATATTTTAAATTTATCGGGGAAAAAGTAGAAGAAGAATACAAAATTGCCGGTGAAGCGAGAGCAAAGAATCTTGACCCTGAAAATTTTGTTGAAGCGGTAAAAAGTAAAAATTTAGCAGAAAGGGTTGAAGCATTAGTAGGGCCTAAAGGAGTTGCTTTGGCAATTCAGTCAGGAAAAAGCACAAAAGAAATTATTGATGAAATTTTAGAAGGAAAATACGAAAACAAAAACAAAGAACAATTAGCCGAACAGGCAGTCAGAACAGGACTTGCGATTGAAACCCAGGGCGTTGTTGCCGCTCCGATAGAAGGAATAAATAAAATTTCTATTGAGAAAAATCCTGACGGAACATCTTATCTTTCCGTTTATTTTGCGGGTCCGATAAGATCAGCTGGCGGAACCGCCCAGGGATTAACTGTTTTAATGACAAATTACATTCAAAACAAGCTCAAACTTGAGGGCTACAGGCCATTGGACGAAGAGGTGGAAAGATATGTGCACGAAGTTATACTTTATGACAGGAGATGCAAGCCATTACAGTATTGCCCAACAGAAGATGAGATAAGAACAATAGTAAAAAATATTCCCGTGTGCGTAGATGGCGACCCAACAGAAGATGTTGAGGTTATGGCACACAGGAACTTAGATAGAATTCCAACAAACAATATCAGAGGAGGAGCATGCTTAGTTATCGGAGAAGGACTTGCATTGAAGGCAAAAAAATTGGCAAAAAAGGCAAAGGACTTTGACATTGACTGGGATTTTTTACTGTCTGTGGGAAAAAAGAAGAAAGAGGGTAGTGAAGATGATAGAGAATACGCTGCCTTTATGTCAGAAATTGTCGGCGGAAGACCTATATTTTCATTTTCAAATACTTCTGGAGGATTTAGATTACGATACGGAAGAAGTAGGGCAAGCGGAATTGCCGGAAAATCAATGCATCCAGCAACGATGATTGCTCTTGATGATTTTGTTGCGACAGGAACACAGATAAAGATGGACAGGCCGGGAAAAGGTGCAGTGATTACATCCTGTGACAGTATTGAAGGACCAATAGTTAAACTGAAAAACGGAAATGTTGTAAAACTCAGAACTTCGGAAATTGCAAGAGCAGTAAAGAAGGATATTGAGGAAATTTTATTTTTAGGAGATATTTTAATAGGGTTCTGTGATTTTTTACAGACAAACACACCTTTGCTGCCATCCGGCTATGTTGAAGAATGGTATCGGAAGGATTTAAAGAAGGTCGGAATTGAAAAAAGTATAGGTGAAATAAATGCAATGAGTGCATCGGAAGCAATTGAAATTTCCTTAAAATATGGTATTCCTTTACATCCGAATTATTTATTATTTTGGGAAGATATTGATTTGGAAAAACTTCGTTTGCTGCTCAATTTTCTAAAAAAGGGAAATTTAAAGGAAGAAAAATTTTATATTTCTTATGATGCAGAAAAGGATGCAAAAGAAAAACGGATTTTGGAAATTTTAGGGGTTGAACATACGATAGAGGATAACGATGTGAATAAATTTATTGTTGTAAGCGATTATATCTCTCTGCTTTTTCCGATTGGAATGCTTGAATACAATAATCAAAAATTTAAATTTAATCTGCCCGTAAATTTAGAAGAACAATTACAAAAATTACAAAATGAAAATGATGAAAACAAAAATGAAGAAAAAAAGTATGATGAGTCCCTTCCATTGGTAAATAAAATTTCAAAAGTAATAATAAGAAAAAAAGCAGGAACTTATATAGGAACAAGGATGGGCAGACCCGAGAAGGCAAAAGAAAGAAAGATGCAGCCGCCTGTTCATTGTTTATTTCCGGTAGGTAAATACGGAGGAAAAAGCCGTTTGATAAACGAAGCGGTAAAAAATAATTATATAAACATTGAAATTTTTGACGGGAAGCAGGTAAGAAAAGGGGAGTTTAATGTCAAAGAAATGTGGGATAAGGCATTGAAAGGCCTTAATATGCAGGCACCGGATGTCCGATGCGTTGAAGGAATGATTTCGGCAGAAAAGATTCCTGAAAAAATAGAAAAAGGAATTTTAAGGGCAAAGAATGAGGTATTTGTGTTTAAGGATGGAACAATAAGATATGATATGACCGATGTTCCGCTCACTCATTTTAAACCGAAGGAAATTTTTACCTCTATTGAAAAGCTAAGAATGCTCGGATATGATAAGGACTATAAAGGCGAGCCTCTTGTTAGTGATGAGCAAATTTTAGAGTTAAAATGTCAGGACATTATAGTTCCGAAGGGCAGTACTGATTATCTTATCAGGGTGGCAAAATTTGTTGATGATGAATTAAATTTGCTTTACAAAATGCCGCCTTTTTACAACCTACAAAAAACAGAGGATTTAATCGGCACGATTGTTGTCGGACTTGCCCCGCATACATCAGCAGGCATCATCGGAAGAATTATCGGATTTTGTGACGCAACATGCTGTTTTGCCCATCCTCTCTGGCATACCGCAAAAAGAAGAAACACAGACGGTGACGAGGATGCAATAATGTTACTGATGGAAACCCTGTTAAATTTCTCCAAAAAATTTTTACCCGCATCAAGAGGTGGAAGAATGGATGCCCCGCTTGTAGTTACAATGACCTTGGATGCAAACGAGGTTGATGACGAATCACACAAGGTTGAGGTTGTTGAATCATATCCCGATGGCTTTTATGAGAGCACACTTAAATCGGCAAATCCTTCTGATGTAAAGGTGCAGAATATTGGAGATCTGTTGAACACAAATCCATACGAAAATTTAAATTTTACGCATGATAACGGAAATTTAAGCGATGGCGTTGCCAGGACAAAATATGTGTTGTTAAAAGATATGAGATACAAAGTAGATGCACAATTAGGTCTGGCGGAAAAAATAAGAGCGGTTGATGAAAAAGTAGTTGCTGAAATTTTGTTAAATTCTCATTTTTTGAGGGACATTCAGGGAAATTTAAGATCATTCGGTTCGCAAAGTGTCCGGTGCGGGAAATGTAATAGCATATACAGGAGAATTCCGTTAATTGGAAAATGTCCGAAATGTGGGGAAAAACTAATACTTACAATTAACGAAGGAGGAATCCGGAAATATTTAAAAATTTCAATAGATATCTCAGAGAAATATAAACTTAAAAATTATATACGACAGCGACTAATCATTCTGAATGAAAATATTGATTCAATGTTCGTAGAAGCGAAAAATCAGAAAAATTTAAGTGAGTTCTGGTAATAAATATAAAAAACAATTTTGGCAAAATTTTCAGAAAAATTTCTAAACCCAACTTTCCCCCATAAATTAACTTTTTCACGCTCAGTTTTTTGAATCTCACGAAGGAGTTGTAGTTTGTAGTTTTTGTTGGGGGTTTTAACGATTTAGACCACACATTGTTTTATCATCCTTAACATAACTTTTTTATCGACCGCAGAAAAACGCTATTTGCCAATGAAAGTATGTGTATTTTGCAATTAGCAATAAACAATTGAAGGAAATACTTACAACAAGAATTGATGAATATTGTAAGTCATTGAAGAATATGGTAAATTTGATAAAGTAAATTTAAATTTCTTTTTGAAAATAAAACAAAAATGTTTTGAAACAAATTTGTTTCATAACAAAACTGTTTCATAACAAAACTGTTTCAAAAAAGCAAATCATTTTTTCTTAATATTTATTGATGAAAATAAAATTAATAAAACAAAACTGTTTTAAAACAAAACTGTTTCATAATAAGATCGTTTTAAATGGATAAAACAACAAAGTTAAGAATATCTTTAATGCCACTTGATGACCCAAATCCTTTTGGAAGAGATGATACATTACACGAAATAGAAAGGTGTATCTCTAATTATGAAAACCTAATATTGTTAGGTGCCAGAAGAATTGGAAAAACATCATTGCTAAACGCTATAAGGAAAAGGAAAGAGGAAGGATACAAAATAGAGAGAGAATACGAAGTAATTTTCTACGACTGTGAAGAACACAGAAAAATAAATCAATTCTTTGCAAAGTTGTTTGTATCTACAACAGTTCCAAAAATTTTTGTTTCTTCTATTGGAAAGAAAAGCAAAGGAGAACTTGGAGAGGAAAGAGAAGTTGCTGAAAAAACTATAAAGGGACAAGGATGTGAGCCGTTTCTTATTGAAAATATTGTGGAGTCTGATAATGGAACGAAAGTTGAAGAGAAAAATATTAAAAATTCATTTGCATTTCTTTTAATATTGGGAAAAGAAAAAAGTGATAAGGTAATAGATGAGTACAACTTCGCAATAAAATATAGTATTCCTATATTATGTTTAATAAAGGGGTTGGACGACAAAGAAAGAGATCATTCAATAATAAATATAATAAAAGATTTAGAAGAAAATGAAAGAGGAATTTATAAAAGATATGAAAATTTAGGCGAGTTTAAAAAGGTTTTAGAAACGGTGATAGAAGATAAAAAAGAAGAATGGAAGAAAAAGTGGATAAAAAGGTCTGAAAGTGATTCTTTTAGGGATGCTGGAGATTCGTTTTTTACAAGTATTGAAAAGCAGACAAACAGGAGATTTTTAATACTCATTGATGAATTCGGAGAACTGAAAAGAGGTGATAAAAAAAACTTTGATGAGTTTTTGCCATATTTTAAGACGAAGAGAGCGGGATTGAAAAATTGCACATTTGTTATTACTGGCTCTGAAAATGTATTTATGAGATCTTACGCCAAATATTTTGGAGAATTTAAACGCATAAAAATAGAGAAATTTGACATTAAGACTGCAAAAGAGCTTATAATAAATGAACTGGGATGGGATAAACAAAATATATTTTTGGATAAAATCATTGAAATAAGCGGAACGCTTCCAAAGGATTTGGTGTATGTCATTAGCGAATTGAGGGATTGGAACGAACAAAATTTTGGTAATAATGAAGCAAAAAATATTATTGTAAAGATAATTGAGAAAGATTCGGAGTTTAAAATAGATAAACAATATACTTTTCTTGATGAAAATGAGAAAAATTTTATTAAGAATATTTCTGAAATTATTCCCGCATCAAAAAGAGAGATTTTAAGCAAGTACCATGAAGAGGAAATTTTTGAGAAGATATGCGATGAATATTTTATTTTGGATGAGAAAGACGGAAAATACGAATTTGTATCAAAGTTGATGTGGTGGAAGACAATTTATGACAATGATAAAGAAAAATTCAACAAACTCTTAGATAATATGTTTAAAAATGGCTGAAAAATCAATTAGTGAAAGTGATTTGGAAAGAATAGTAAAGACTGATACGGGAACAAAGATTTCCTATGAAATATTTAAAAAGTATTATAATAATTTAATAGAGCGAATAAAAAAAGAACCTTCTCTTTATTTGTTGCAGGGAAGAGGATCTTCCGGAAAAACAACTATTTTAAATAACATTTATGATGAAATAATTAAGGTTAAAGATTCTGCGTTTGTTGAAGGAGGATCTATATTTACTCCGAGAAGATTCTTTGATAATATTGGGATAGAAATAAAGGAGAATGAAGATTATAAATCAGCGGCAAATATTTATTTTTATGATTTTAATAAGGTCTTATTTATTGCTGATTTTGATAAGTTGCTTGCTAATTTGGGAGAGGATTTTGCTGCATATTTAAGAGCAATAATCCAGGAATTTAAAATTAATATTATAGGCACTGCAACTTTAGATAGCAAAGAAACGGACAAATATTTACTTAGATATGATACACCTTTTTATAGATTTTTTACGCACGTTCCGATTACTTACAATAGTGAAGATATAAAAGAGATTGGAAAAATTTATGGAAAAGAAATAAAAGAAGAAGACGCCAAACTAATCAGTAAAATTTTTAAAGACAATGTTTCTGCCATAAAAGATGTAACAAAAAACTACAACGGGGATGTGGATATTACAATTTATAATGTAGTTAAGAGTAATCCCTCAATTATTAATGAAATTGCCCGGGATATATCTAATCAACAAAGGCAAATATTAGAAGATATGTGCAAGTATATAATTGAAAACAACAAAGAGATAGTAACATTGGACGAGCTTGAAAAATATTTGTTTTTAGATGAAACGATTTTGAGAACACAAATAAATAGGCTCATAAAAAAAGGGTTAATCACTTTGGTTCGTTCGGATAAAAAGAAAGGTTATCTTCCTAACCGGGTTTTTATTGAAAAAAAGAGAATAGAAATAAGCGAAAATCATTTATATAAAGGGAATAGATTGTCAGATAAAAAAAATTTTGAAGAAGCAGAGAAAGAATACAGAGAAGCAATAAAGATATAAATCCGAAT
>JAGTWP010000067.1 GCA_018260755.1 Candidatus Altarchaeum sp.
ATTTTGATAAGATCCCAAATGCAGCAAAAATTATAGAAAGATTGGCAAATGATAAAGATGGCGGTGGTAGATGGGCTGTTGTTAGAGTTTTAGGAGAACATTTTGATAAGATCCCAAATGCAACAAAAATTATAGAAAGATTGGCAAATGATAAAGATGATGGTGTTAGATATGCTGTTGTTAAAGTTTTAAAAGACCATTTTGATAAGATCCCAAATGCAGCAAAAATTATAGAAAGATCGGCAAATGATAAAGATAGAGATGTTAGATATAATGTTATTTCTACAATACAGTTTAATTTTGATAAGATTCCAAATGCGAGTAAAATATTAGAAAAATTGGCTCGAGATGAAGATGCAGAAGTTAGAAATAAAGTAATAAACCTAATTAAAGATGAGATATATTGTTATCATAATCCTGAATATAAGGATAAATTTTCAAAAGATTTCGTTAATGAAATTTTAAGTAAAAACGAAAGTATGGAAATACAAATGTTAATAGATTTAATTTCAGGTGAAATAAATGAAGAAAAGGCAAAACGAATTTCTGATATTGTGGAGAGGATTTTATCAGAATATAAAAGTGAAAATAAACTTGCTTTGTGCATGCTTATTTCAGAAAATTTTGACAGATTTCCAAATACAGGGAAAATTGTAGAAAAATTATTAAATGATAAGGATGAGAGTGTTATAGATGCTGCTGTTGAGGTTTTAACAACACATATTAATGAAATTCCAAATGCAGCAAAAATTATAGAAGGGGTGATAAAGAATGGAAATAACTATATACAAGAGTGTATAGCAGATATATTCATCCATTATTTTGATAAAATTCCAAACGCAAAAGATATTTTAGAAAGATTAGCAAATGATTCAGATTCGTATGTTAGAGAAAAGGCAAAATCTTTTTTAGAAGGTAGAAATATCTGAATAATACACTTTGCCAGTTCGTTTATTTCGCTTATTATTTTTGAGCTTTGCTTTGAAATCTCTGAATGAAATGAGGATATTGCTTGAATTTAAAATTTTTCAGGATCTTCACGATTTGAAAAAAGCATAAATCCAAAATGGAAAATTTAAATTTTAACTGCGAGGAATTTGAAAAAAAATGCGTGAAATTTATTGACGATTATGTAAAAAGAAATAAAGTAAAATGCATAGTTTTAGGTGTTTCAGGAGGTATTGATTCTGCTGTTTGTGCATATTTGCTTGCAAAAGTGAATATTAGAAAAATTTTTGTTATAATGCCAATGAATAGAATAACTCCAAAAGAGGATATAGAGGATGCAGAAGAAATTTCAAAAATTTTAAATGTTGAAACGATGGACATAGAAATAAACCCTGTGGTTGAGAAATTTAAGGAAATTTTAAATTTTGACGAAGAAAAGGATAAGAAAACGATAGGAAATTTGATTGCACGGATTAGAATGAGCATTCTTTATGCTATTGCTAATAAAAATAATGGTATCGTTTGTGGAACAGGTGATAAATCGGAAATTTTAATAGGATATTTCACAAAATACGGAGATGGCGGCTGCGATATAATGCCAATAGCAGACCTTTACAAAACACAGGTTAAAATTTTGGCGAAACATTTGGGAATTTCCGAAAAGATAACTGCAAAGAAATCATCTCCGCGACTGTGGAAAAATCAGAAAGCAAGCGATGAAATAGGAATGGATTATGAAGAAATAGATAAAATTTTAGTCCTGATGGAAAAAGGAATGAGTAAAGATAAAATTTCCGAAGAAACCGGAATTCCAACAAATAAGGTTGAGAAAATTTCTGAAATGAATAAAGCAAGCCAGCATAAAAGAAATTTACCTGCGGGTTTTAAATTTTTCTAAAACAGCATCTAATGAAAGCGGAATGTCCGTACAGTCACATCTCAAATTTGTTAATGTCTTAAAAAGAATGGCAATATTCGGAACATCTAAATTTTCATCCTCAAATAATTTTTCGTTTGTTATTATTTCTCTTGTTTTGCCGTAAGCAACAATTGTCCTGTTTAAAATAGCGATTCTGTCAACAACCTCTAAAACAGAGTCCAAATCATGTGTCGCTATGATGATCGTTTTTCCGTCTTTTTTTAAATTTTTTATAATTTTAATAATATCTTTTTTGCTTTTTGCATCTAAATTTGCAGTCGGCTCGTCAAATACAACAATCTTTGGATTCATTGAAAGGATGGTTGCTATTGAAATTTTCTTCTTTTCCCCGAAACTCAAATGATAGGAAAAGCGATTTTCATAATTGTTCATATCGACTGCCTGCAACGCATTTTTAACCCTTACCTTTACCTCTTTTTCATCCAAATTCATATTTAGCGGAGCAAACGCAACATCATCAAAAACAGTCGGCATAAAAAGCTGGTCATCTGGATTCTGAAACACAATTCCAATATCCTTTCTTATTTCTTTCAAATTTTTGTCGCTGATTTCTTTATTAAAAATTTTAAGATGTCCTTTTCCTTTGAGAATTCCGTTTAAATTTAAAATCAGGGTTGTTTTTCCGCTTCCGTTTGAGCCGATTAAAGCGAGGCATTCGTTCTCAAAAATTTCCAGATTTATATCTTTCAATGCAATATTGCCGTCAGGATAGGTGTAGGATAAATTTTTTATTTCGATTGCTTTTTGAATGGTCATTTTAATATTTGAAATTGAAATTTATAAATTATAAATCTAAATTTAAGATGCACGAAATTTCAATCGCAACAAGTATCATTGATAGTGTAATTGAACTGGCAGCGCAAAATAATGCCAAAAAAGTTAAGGAAATTTCTATTGAGATAGGAAAACTTGCAATGATTGACAAAGAACAATTAAAATTCGGGGTTGAAATTTTAGCAAATGATACGCTCTGCAAAGGGATGAATGTTGAAATTAAATTTTTGCCCGTAAAAATCAAATGCAAAAACAAGCACATAACCACAATTGACGAGGATGTTGAATTCTTGGATATCCCGAAATATTTAAAGTGCGGCAAATGTGGAGATAATGAAGGAATAGAAATTTTACAGGGAAAGGAAATTTTAATCAGGAAGGTTGTTTTTGAGTAAATTCAGATTTCTATTTTTGATTTGTTATTTTGTTTATAGTCATCCATATTTTTAACAATCCAGTTAATCACCTCATCAATCCCATCCCCGTTTTTAAAACTTGTCTTGAACACTTTAATCCTTGGATTTATCTTTTTTGCATCATCTACCATTTTTTCAACATCAGCATTAACTGCATCCGCTATATCTATCTTATTTATGATGCACAAATCAGCAGTAAGAAAAATCATCGGATGCTTTTCAACGGTATCATCACCTTCGCTTGAACTTACAACAACTATTCTTTTATGCTCGCCCAGGTCAAAGTCAGTGGGACAGATTAAATTTCCGACATTCTCAATCAAAAGCAAATCGGTATCTTTTAAATCCATATATTCAATTGCATGACTGATTAAATGCGAATCCAGATGGCATTCTGTTCCGGTATTTATTCCCTTTGCTTCAATTCCCGTATTCTTTATCCTGTCCGCATCAAGTTTGCTTACAATGTCTCCGACAAGTGCTTTAATTTTAAATTCACTCTTCAATTTCTTTGACAACATTTCAATCATTATTGTCTTTCCGGAGCCGGTTGCACCCATAATATTTATTGCAAAGACATTGTTTTGAGCAAAAATTTTTCTGTTTCTTTCTGCAATCGTCTTATTTATTTCTATTATATTTTTGTGTGCGTCTATTGTGTGCATTTTAAATAATTATTACAAATTTCCATGACTCTTTCGGCAACCTTTTCGCTTGCTTCTGATGCCTCGTCAGATAATCCGATTTCCGCTTTAATTGTTTTCGGCTCGCAACCGATTATAATTATCTGTTCGGGCAGAAATTTCATTTTCTTTGCAAATACGAGCATATCCCGAAGGTCTGAATCATGGAAACCGAAAGAAAATTTAAACGGATCAAAATCATCCCTTACTTCATCGTTTTTGATTCGGAATTCATAAATTTCCCCCGGACTTTTGTTCTGATGAATCGTATCAATAAAAATTGCGGATTTATAGCCTTCAAGGTAATTTGCCATCGTAAAATTTACCGTTCCGAATTCGACAAGTTCGATGTCTGAGCCATCAGGCAAATTACCTTTAAACCAGTCAAGTTTGTCTTCTAAAATTTCAACGACATAATGGGCAAATCCGTCATCATACATCAGCAAATTTCCAATTCCGCAAATTAAAATTTTATTTAATTTTTCAGATTGTGCAGGTGGTTCCAATCTCTTCTGTTTTTTTTAAAACACCTTTTCCGTTATATATATGAATTGCACATCCCAGACACGGATCAAAACTTCTTATTGTTCTGACAACATCAATTCCGTCATAAGTTCCTTTTTCAGTCAGAGGAGTTCCGATTATCGCCTGTTCGTAAGGTCCAGGATTTCCGTTTTTATCTCTCGGGGATGCGTTCCATGTTGTTGGTGAAATTATCTGATATTTATTAATTTTTCCGTCCTTCATTATGCACCAGTGAGCAACAACCCCTCTCATTGCCTCAACAATTCCGACACCTATTCCGTCTTTTGGTTTTTCATACTTTGTCCACACCTTTGAGGCACCGCCTTTAATTGCAGCCAATGCAGCAAGTACCTGCTCATATGTGACATAAGCAGTATACGCATGGAAATATACCCTTGCCCTGATTCTTTCAAGTGCATTTATTTTTGAAGGAATGTTCCATTCAACATCCATTGCACCCGGTACTTTGGCATCAATTCTGTTTGTTCTTGGCAGAGTAAATTTAAGCGATTTTCCAGTAGATTCCGGAACTTTTTTTGAAACGGTAGTTATATACATTCTTGCCAAAGGTCCTACTTCAACAACATAAATTTTTCCGTCCTTACTTTGCCATCTTGGACATTTAAGCCAGGTATATTTATCGTCCCATTTCTTTGCTTCCTGCGGCTTTGGATTTGTATGTTCGTTCCACGGATGATTCTTGTCCAATTCATTCCCAAGCGGATCTTTTTCCATATCCTTTCCATCCCATTCCTCATAATAGGAATGATTGACATATTCTCTGACACCTAAATTTATTTCAATCAAATCATTTGTTATAATTTTTCCGCCTGCAAATACACCGGGAGTTACTGCTCTTTTTTCTCCCCATTTTCCCATATCTGCGTATTTTGCGTTGTAATCGGCAAGACCTTCATAACAGCCCGCACTTAAAAATGTTGCCTCTCTTTTACCTGTTTCGCTGTAAAACCGGGACATAAAATTGAGCAAATCGTCAAATATTAAAACAAATTCCTTGCTAAAAGCCACATGCCGAGAAAGCATATCTGCATATTGTTCGAGGTCGCTTGCTGTAAGTGTTTTTCCGATCCCCCCTGGAACAAATGAATTCACATGCGGATGTTTTCCTGCAAGTAACGAAGCCATCTTTCTCCCGAGTTTTGACATTTCCAGACCCTTAAGCCATAATGCTCCAGTTATCGGATTTAATGCCTTACAAATATCTGCAATTGTTGAAAATCCATGCATACCAGAATGTTCCGCCTTTGTTTTTTGTGCCTCTTGGAGAACATCAGGGGCATATTTGTTAAGTATCACTTCGGAATAATCCGGACCTTCCAAAATACAACATCCGAGTGAGGCATCATAAAGCTCTTCTGCCATTAATGTAAAATTTCTCAATGCTATTCCAATAGGCGGAGGAGGCGCATTATACGCCATTTCAACACATTCAACACTTGCCGTTGCATGCGGAACAGGACAGACGCCGCAAATTCTCTGGGTTATCCAGATCGCATCTGCTGGCTCTCTGTTTTTAAGTATTATTTCAAAGCCCCTGAACATCGTTCCATAAGAATGTGCATCAATATATTTATTTGTTTTCTCGTCAGCGATTGCATGAATTGCCAGATGCCCTTCAATCCTCGTTAATGGTTCTATAATAATTTCTTTTGCCATTTTTATTTTAATAAATTTAATAAATTTTAAATTTTTTTAGTTTAAATTTTTGGTCTAAATTCTTATTTTAAATTTTTAAATTTTTCTTGACAACAGTCGTGAAAGTACTGCTTTTACCTTTGCGACCATATCTTCCATTGCCTCCGAAGCATAAGGTCCTACAGGTGCTTTTTGTAAGAACGGTGAGAATGGTTCATCAGGAAATTCTGGCTCTGTGCATCCTATACAAATTCCTCCGACTGTTGTGCATCCTCCGGCACCTTCAACAAATCCCTTTTTCGGAACCTGACAATGTGTGATTATTCCTTTGCATCCGAGCATTCCCATACAATACGGCTCGCCGAATTCGGAAGAATATTTCCCACCTGCGAAATATCCTGCTCTCGGACAAATTTCATGCACCTTCGGACCATACAAAAATACTGGCCTGTTATCTGCATCGAGTTCCGGAACAGGTAAAGCACCTCTCGCTGTTAAAACAAGATGTCCCAAGGCCTCAATTATTGTTTCTCCCGAAGGCGGACACCCTGGAAGATTAATGACTGGCAGTCCTAAACCGCTTTTATAATCCTTTCCTAAGAAATTTATAACTCCTTTTGCTCCTGTCGGATTTGGATTCCCATGCGGAATTCCGCCAAATGATGCACACGCACCGACAGCAACAACCACTCCTGCCCTTTTTGATAATTTTAAAAGCACATCATCAAATAACATCATTTTCCCATCTATTTCCCCGACACCGCAATAATACCCGCCTGTTTCTTGTGCTTTTTTCTCGTCCGGAACAGCACCTTCAACAACAAGAACAAACGGATCATACTTCCCATTTATTACATCATCTAAAATTTTTGAGGCAGCTTCTCCCCATGGAACCATAATTGTCGGATGATAGACCAAATTTATTCCTTCAATTTGCGGCAGAAAGCCGGTAAAAACATTAATTAAGTCCGGGTTTGTTCCCCCTGTCACAGAAACCGTACAGCCCGTGCATCCCTGTCCCTGTATCCATACAACATTTATTTTTTCAAGTGTCATTTTAAATTTTTTAAATTTTTCTTTAAATTTTTTAAGTTTAATAGGACTTGTTAAATTTAAAACAAATTGAAATTACATCAAATTTAATAAAAAACAATAAAATTTTGACATTAAATAAATAATAAAAGTTTGATATTAAATAAATAACGCTCATATGTTGATTTTTACTTATAGAGATAAACACATTGTTGAAGTTTTGCAAATTTTAAAATTCAAGCACAAACTCAAATATAAATCCAAGTTCAAATACACTATAAAATGCAAAACACAAAAGTT
>JAGTWP010000068.1:0-4337 GCA_018260755.1 Candidatus Altarchaeum sp.
CTTCCTATTTCACCTAACATTTTACATAGAATTTTAGGATATTTTTTTTATTTTTAATATATTTATATATAATCCTAATAGTTTATATTAAAACTGCGTAAGTCCTACTTAATATATTATGTGACCCACAGATAAAAATTCAAAATACGGGAATTAAATCCCTAGCAAGTCAAATATTTAAAAACAAATTAAAAATGACCCATAAAACAATAAATGTATCGGAGGAAGTTTACTTAAACCTTTTTGTATTAAAGAAAAGAAATGAATCATTCTCAGATTTGTTTTTGCGACTCACAAAAAGAGAGAAACCAAAATTAAGCGGTTTTTATGGAAAATGGAAAAGGAGTAATAAAAAAGAAGAACGCATCTTCAAAAACATAAATGTTTTGGGAGCAATTGGAAAATTGATTAACAACAAGATGAAAATTTTAGACAAATTATTTTAATCCTCAAAAACAGGTAAAATAGCGTAAACAATGTGCGGAATAAGTGCTTATATAGGAAAAGAAAATAATGCAGCAGAAATCGTATTTAATATGCTTTCTCGTCTGGAATATAGGGGTTATGATTCGGCAGGTGTTGCTTATGTAAAAGAAGGTAATGATAAAATTTCTGTTGTCAAGGATATAGGAATGGTTGAGAATGTAAGAGAACAATATATTTCCGAGCATTCTGATTTATGTATCGGACATACGAGATGGGCAACACACGGAGAGCCGTCTAAAATAAACGCTCATCCGCATCTTGACTGTAAGCAGGAGCTCGCAATTGTTCATAATGGTATTATAGAAAATTATCTTGCCCTGAAGAAAATGCTTGAAGATGAAGGGCATAAATTTGTATCGGCAACAGATAGTGAAGTTATCGCACATCTGATAGAAAAATTTTATAATAAAGACGATGTTTTAACCTTGGAAGATGCTGTCAGACAGGCAATTGCCTTATTAAGAGGAAGTTATGGTATTGCTGTAATAAGCAGCAAAGAGGAAAAGATAGTGGCAGCACGATTGGGAAGTCCTATTATTGTCGGAATTGGAAAAGATAAAGATGAATATTTTGTTTCTTCGGATACAAATGCTTTACTTCCATATACAAATTCAACAATTCCTCTCAATGACGGAGAAATAGCAATATTAACAAAAAATGACTGTAGGATTACAAATAAAGATGCGATTCCAGTACAAAAGAAAATAGAAAAAATTTTGTATGATTTGCAGTCGGCAGAAAAGGACGGATATGCTCATTACATGCTGAAAGAAATTTTTGAACAGCCGAGAGTGATAAATGAAACAATGCGGGGAAGATTGAAGGTTGAAGAAGGACTTGCGAAACTCGGGGGCGTCAGAATGAAGGATGAAGAAATAAGAAACATAAGCAGGATCATCTTTATTGCCTGCGGAACATCTTTACATGCCGGAATGTTAGGCAAATATTTAATGGAAGAAATTGCGAGAATTCCGACGGAAGTAGAATATGCATCGGAGTTTAAGTATAAATTTCCCGTGTTAGACAAAAACACATTAGTTATAGCAATAAGCCAGTCGGGAGAAACAGCAGATACAATTGCTTCGTTAAGAGAGGCAAGGGAAAGAGGTGCAAATACGCTTGGAATCGTTAATGTTGTAGGCAGTACTATAGCAAGAGAAGCTAAAAAAGGTGTTTATATTTATGCAGGTCCTGAAATCGGTGTTGCATCAACAAAGGCATTTACCGCACAAATCACAGCTTTATATTTACTTTCTTTGTATTTCGGAAGAATAAGAAATACGATTTCCGGCTTTGCATTAAGAGAAATCGTTGAAGAATTCGCGAGAATTCCCGAAAAGGTTCAAAAAATTTTAGATAATGCAAATGTTATAAAGGATGTTGCGGATAAATTTTATAATTACAGGGACTTTTTATATCTTGGCAGGGGCTATAATTTTCCGATTGTGTTAGAAGGAGCATTAAAATTGAAAGAAATTTCATACATACATGCCGAGGGTTATCCAGCAGGAGAGATGAAGCACGGACCGATAGCAATGATTGATGAAAATTTTCCGACGATGGTGATATTGGTTAAAGATAATGTTTATAATAAACTGATGAATAATGTTGAGGAAATAAAAGCAAGACACGGAAGAATTGTAGCAATTACAACGGAGGGAGATGGTGATGTTAAAAAAATTTTGAAAGAGCACGATGAAGTAATTTACATTCCGAAAACACTTCCTATATTTTACCCGTTCCTAACAGTTGTTCCGCTTCAGTTATTTGCGTATTTTTGTGCGTTAAAATTAGGAAGAAATGTTGACAAGCCGAGAAATTTAGCAAAAAGCGTTACAGTGGAATAAATTTTTACTTTTTGCATACCTTCACAAAATTTTCAAAAATTTTATATCCTTTCTCCGTATGCACAACCTCAGGATGGAACTGAACGCTATAAATCGGCCTGGTTTTATGCTTCATTGCTTCACATTTACATATTTCTGAATGTGATAGAATTTCAAAATTTTGCGGAATTTCACAGACCTCATCCTTGTGTGATGTCCATGCAATAAATTGCCTGTCTATGCCCTTAAAAATTTCATCTTCTTCATCAACAAAAATTTCCGTATTTCCATATTCTGCAGTTTCTGATGTCTTTACCTTTCCACCAAAATGATGGGCAATTATCTGATGTCCCAGACATATTCCTAACACTGGAAAATTTAAGTCCAAAATTTTTCCGCAATTTCCGATTTCTTTTTCCTCCCATGCAGAATTCGGACCTCCGCTTAATATTATTCCGTCAGGTGATTTTTTTAAAATTTCATCTATGTCAATTGTGTTAGCAACAATTTCTGCCCGGACATTAATATCTCTTAAAGTTGTCTTTATACGATGAACATATTGTCCTTTGTTATCTATAATTAAAATCATTTTTTATTTTTTACCTCTTACTTTAAATATATGGGCAAAATTTCTTTTTTCGCTGGAAATAGTGTTATCTAAATTTTTTTCAACATCCTGCTGTGTCTTTCCGCTTGCTACAACAACATAATCAATGAGCGCAAACCATACGGTTGTATTACCTGCTATAAACTCCCTCAGCTTTTTGCTGTGCTTTGTTGCGTTGGGTTTTCCCGTTTCCTGATAATAAATAGTTAGCAGCCTTTTGTCATTGTAGCAAAATAACTTGTTAGTTTGTAAAAAATTTTTTCTTTGTAAACTCTTCTTTTCTACTCTATTAATAATTAATTTTTGATATTATTAAGGAATGAAATATTGCCATAATGCCTGTATTTTTCTATTTTTGTTGTTTGTTGGTTTTTAAATATTTGGTAGTGACTAAGAAGTAATGCTCACCAAAAATAAATCACATTGCTTATACCTGAAAATTTTAAATTTTTGCTCAATTTAAATGAATGCGGTTAAATGAAGGTGATAAAAATAGGTCAACATTTAGCATTACTTATTTACTACAACCGATTTTTTATTTGACATAATCAAGTTAAATTTATCCGGTTAAAAATTTAGCCAATTCTATTATTTTGATATGTGCCTTTGAAGATACTGGAATATTTATTAAAGGATTCCCGGAAGCATTATATTCCGCAACATTTTCATCATAAGGAATCCTACAAATTTCTAAAATTTTTGTGTTTGCGATTCTTTCATTTAAAATTTCGCTGCTGGTTTTTACTTTTTCGCTGCCTATCTTTGCTTTATTTATAACCAAAAACATAGCATCCTCTTTAACCCCCGAATTTACTGCAATTTTCTTTATCGTTTCTGCACTTCTAAAGCCGGCCTCGCATAAATCCGTAACAATAAGCAAAACATCCGCTCCCGTTGTCGTTTTTCTTGAAAGATGCTCTAATCCCGCTGCACAATCAACAATAACAAATTCATAGTCCTTTTGTTTTTCTTCCAAAACAAATCTTAAAACATCATTGACACTGCAATAACATCCTGCTCCTTCGCCTTGTCCCATCTCAATAAAATCAAATTTTTCCGTATGTGCTGTATTTTCAGAAATTTTCTGCTGCAAATAATCCAAAAATTTTTTATTATTATTTTCTTTATCCTGATTCGCATTTGCAAAATTTTCTATAATCTCTCCGATGCTTATTAATGACTTTATTCCTAACGCATCCGCAAAATTTGCTGCAGGATCTGCATCTATTGCTAAAATTTTTGCATCTTTCTTTAACTCGGCAATACATCTTACAAGCAATGATGAAACCATTGTCTTTCCGACACCTCCTTTTCCGGCAATAACGATGAGCATTTTAAATTTAACTATAAATTTATCCAATATTTGTTTAATATTTGTTTAATATTTGTTTAATATTTGTTTAATATTTGTTTAATAT
>JAGTWP010000068.1:4448-7057 GCA_018260755.1 Candidatus Altarchaeum sp.
GTTTAATATTTGTTTAATATTTGTTTAATATTTGTTTAATATTTGTTTAAAAAATTTGTTTAAAATAATAATTAAAATAAGAATATAAACATTTTAAACATTTACAAAAACATTTACTATGACAAATAAAATTGCTTTGTGGATAGAGCCAAAAAATGTAGTCGGAGCATTGAGAAAGATTGCAGAAAAGATTGCCGAGTTTAACGGAAATATTGTTTATATTGAACAGTTTGAAAGAGCAGGAAGAATGAGGTTATATATGGAATTGGAAATAGAAGACGAGCAATCGGATAAAAAATTTGAAAATTTAATTACGAGATTGAAGGAATTAGATGTTGCCTTGTCTGTTGAGAATGTCTCATCTTTCAATGAAATTTACGGAAAAAGAATTATAGTCATAGGAGGTGGGGCACAGGTTGCTGCCGTTGCAAACGGAGCAATCAGCGAGGCGGACAGACACAACATAAGAGGTGAAAGAATCAGCGTTGATACAATTCCTGTTATAGGAGAACATGAAATTGCGGAAGCAGTAAGAGGAGTAGCAAGGTTGCCGAGAGCAAAAACATTAATACTTGCCGGCTCATTGATGGGCGGAGAAATTTCAAAGGCAGTCGAAGAAGTAAAACGATACGGAATTAAAGTCATTTGTCTGAATATGGCAGGAAGTGTTCCGGATCATGCGGATTTGATTGTTACGGATCCAATTCAGGCAGGAGTGATGGCTGTAATGGATATTGCATCAACGGCGAAATTTACAATAGACAAGTTAAAATCAAAGAAAAGGGTATTTTAAAAGGGACAAATATACTAATATGGCATATAAAAAAGACGAAGAAAAATTTAAAGGTCTTGCGGAAGAAAGAGTTGAAATTTTATTCGGGCTGGCAAAAACCGACACGGAGGAATCAGCAAGGGAATATCTTAAATCAGCAATAAGAATAGCAAAATTTTGCAACCTACGGCTCGGAAATAAAAAGGGATTATTCTGCAGGCAATGTCAGACTTTTTTCAATCCGGAAAATTCAAGGGTTCGGCTGAATTCAAAGAAAAAGAGGGTTGAAATTTTATGTTTAAGGTGCGGATATAAACGATTCTACGGATATGGAAAGGAGCAGAAGGAAAAAAGAAGGAAAAAATAATCTCAAAAAATTTAACTCAAAATTTAACTCAAAATTTAATGCAAAAATAAAAATGCCTGATTTATCAACAAAATTAGGAAAATTAAATTTAAAAAATCCCCTGATATTAGCAGCAGGAATACTTGGAACAAATGCGGAATTATTAAAGCGGATTGCTGAAAACGGAGCAGGTGCCGTAACAACAAAATCATTTTCAATAAACGAGCGAAAGGGCTATGAAAATCCTACTGTGATTGAACTTACTGAAAACGGACAAAAAATCGGCTTACTAAATGCAATTGGATTATCTAATCCGGGATTTGAAAAATTTAAGGAAGAATTGGAAAAATTTAAATCCTACAATCTTGAGACAAAATTGGTTGCGAGCATCTTCGGAACAATTGATGAATTTCCGAAGCTTGCGGGAATGACTGAAAATTTCACCGATGCGATTGAAATTGATGTTTCCTGTCCGCATGTTGATGACAGCATAAGTAAAAATCCGAAAATTTTAAAAAATTTAATAAAGGAGATTAAAAGTATTATTGCTAAACCACTCATTGTAAAAATTTCCCCTAATGTTACGGATATTAAAGAAATAGCAAGAGCGGCGATTGACGGCGGTTGTGATGCGCTCGCTGCAATAAATACTGTCAGGGCGATGAAGATTGATATAAATTTTGCAAAACCAGTACTTGCAAACAAATTCGGAGGATACAGCGGCATTGGAATTAAGCCGATTGCCATGGCAAAAATTTATGAAATTTATTCAATGATGAAAAAGGAAAATTTAAATGTTCCTATTATCGGAATCGGCGGAATAACAACTGGAGAAGATGCAATTGAAATGCTCATGGCAGGTGCGAGTGCAGTCGGAATCGGAAGTGCAGTTCATTACAGAGGAATAAATGTATTCGGAAAAATTTTAGATGAGATGGATAAATTTATGAGCGAACACAATTACAAGACCGTTGAAGAAATTAAAGGAATTGCCGTTGAATAATTTTTAACCTCACTTACGCTCACTTCGTTCGTGTATTTACAAAATGTTCCAAACATTTTGTAACCTTATTTCATTCGGAGATTTAAAAATTTATGAAATGTTTAAATAAGATTGAAATCAAAAGATTTCAGTATTACAAAATGTTCCAAACATTTTGTAAGATTGAAATCAAAAGATTTCAGTATTTCAAAATTTACATAATTTTGAAAATTGTTCGGATATTTTCAAAATTCTGAGTTTTGAAAATAACAAAATTTAAAATTTAACTTTGTAAAAACAATTATTTTGTATTTGTTTAGTTCACTAAACAAAAATCAATTAATTTGTTTAGTTAATTAAATAAAATCGTAATAAAATACACAATTAAAATTATAAAGTAACTATTTAGCCACCCCAAAAATCACAGGTAAATTTTTTGATTTCTTACGCTCACTTTGTTCGTGTATTTTAAAATCTTTGAGATTTTAAAATTGTATTTTTTGAAATTT
>JAGTWP010000069.1:0-183 GCA_018260755.1 Candidatus Altarchaeum sp.
TTTATAACAAATATAATTAATCACTCTTTAAGAAATATGAGCCAACATTTTATTGTTAGCACAGCAATCCGTTACAAACAGAAATTTTATAAAATAATTTGAATTAATCATAATCTATATTTGTATTTAATTAAATAAAGTTATAAATAAATAAAGTTATAAATAAATAAAGTTATAAATAAA
>JAGTWP010000069.1:298-6846 GCA_018260755.1 Candidatus Altarchaeum sp.
TTATAAATAAATAAAGTTATAAATAAATAAAGTTATAAATAAATAAAGTTATAAATAAAGAATGGATGTAGAAACAAAAGCAAACAAGGGAAACAAAACGAGTAAAGAGAAAATTTTTGAAATAAATCTTATGAGAAAGATTGAATTAAAACCAAAAAGAATTAAAAGCAAAAAGGAGCTGTCAATGCTCTATACTCCGGGAATTGCTGATGTCTGTCTTGAAATAAAGAAAAATGAAACATTAGTTGATAAATACACTTCAAAGAGAAATTTAATAGCAATAATAACAGACGGTTCAAGAATATTGGGCTTAGGGAATATAGGAAAATATGCAGGAATTCCTGTTATGGAAAGCAAATCATTAATTTACAAGAAATTCGGAGATGTTGATGCCATCCCCATATCGTTAGCAACACAGAACAAAGAAGAAATTATAACTATTGTCAAAGGTATTTCTCCGTCATTCGGCGGGATAAATTTAGAGGACATAGAAAATCCGAAGGCACTTGAAATTCACGAACAATTAAGCAATGAATTGGATATTCCTGTATTTCATGATGACCAGCAGGGAACGGCTTTTATAACATTAGCCGGCTTAATAAACAGTTTAAAAATTGTAAAAAAGGACAAAAATGTGAAAATTTGTATTGCCGGATGCGGCTCTGCGGGTATAGGTATAACAAAACTTTTACTTGCTTACGGATTTAAAAATATAATTGTCAGTGATTCAAAAGGGACAATTCATAGAGGAATAACTTATTTGAATAAATTTAAGGAAGAAATTGCCCAACAAACAAATAAGGAAAATTTTTGGGGAAATTTACAGGGTGCCTTAAAGGGAGCTGATGTTTTTATTGGTGTAAGCGGGGTTGGAAATTTAATCAAAAAAGAAGACATAAAACAAATGAATAAAGATGCGATTGTTTTTGCACTCACAAATCCTACTCCTGAAATAATGCCGAATGAAATAAATGACCTTAATAATGTGAAAATTATAGCAACAGGCAGGAGTGATTTTCCAAATCAGATTAATAATGCGATTGTATTTCCCGGATTTATGAAATTTTTACTGAAAAATAAAATAATAAAGATTACTCTGGACATGGAAATTCTCGCTGCCGAAACAATAGCAAACAGCGTGAAAAATATAAATAAAAACAAAATTGTTCCGGGCGTATTCAGCGATGTTGCAAAAAATCTGGCAAATATGAAAATTTAAAGTAACTATTCAGAGGTCAAAAATTTACTGAAAATTTATAAATAAATTTTCAATCTTAAAAAATATTTCAAATATTTTTTAATACTCGTAAAATTTTCAAAAAAATGTGAAAACTCAAAAAATCTGCTTATGATTTTTGAGATGACTGAATAATTACTATATTAAAAACAAAATTGTTCTGGGTGTATTTAGCAATGTTGCAAAAAATCTGGCAAATATGAAAATTTAAAAGAACTTGCATAATTAAAAACATAAATTTCAAAGCAGAAAGAAAATCTGGAATTTGGGATTTATCGCCAAAATTTTACATAAATTTTAAATGAATTTATTTGAAACAACAATTATATTTGTATTATTGATAGGAATCGGACAAATTTTAAGAAGAACAAATTTTGGGGATATAATTCGGCGTATACTTTATACCTTTATCATTTATATTGCACTTCCCGCACTGGTTTTTGCAGCATTCCTGAAAAATCCCATCCATTTCTCAAATTTTATTCTTACATTTATTGCCATCGTTATTTTAATTTTTGGAATTTTTGTTGCGTTTTTTGCATCAAAATTTTTAAATTTGGACAAGCAGTCCACAGGAAGTTTCATAATTACTTCAGCACATGCAAATACAGGTTTTTTGGGTTATCCTGTATCTTTTTATTTCTTTGGTTCAACAGGATTGTTTTACGCCGTGCTTTATGACCTTGGAATGTTCATTGGTTTAATAACGATAGTTACATTTACAGCAAGTATTTACAGAAAAGGTAGGACGACTAAATCAGATATTTTGCTCAATTTCTTTAAATTCCCGCCTTTATATGCGTTCATATTTGGTATGCTTATCGGAAATTTTACAGATGTGGAAGGAGCAATAATGGCTGATGCGGTAAATTTGCTTGAATTGCTCGGAAGCACGAGTTTGTTTTTTACATTGCTTTATCTGGGGATGTATCTGGATGTTAGAAAAATTTTTAAATTTATTAAAATTTCAGTGCTCTCATCGTTTATTAAGTTAGGAGTTATTCCTGTCTTTGCTTTTTTAATTATCTGTTTAATGGGATTTTTAAATATTCCGTTAAGTCCTGTGGAAAAAAATATAATATTGCTGCAATCCCTGATGCCGTCCGGACTTATGACAATAATGTTAGCAGTTCATTATAAATTAAATTCGGATGTAGCATCTGGTAATGTTATAGTAACAACACTCATAAGTTTTTTACTTTTATTTGTGCTTTCTGTTGTTTTGTTCTAAAATTTTGATTGTTCAATTTATTGTGCGCTCATTTCCAGAATCTTAACAACATCAAATATATCCGTAACATTGTTGTTGTCCATATCTTCTGGCTCATTGCAATTTTCATAATACTCGCTCGCATTCGCACTCATTGACTTTGTTTTGTTTCTTGCATCTCCGATAAATTCTATCAATTCAAAGGCATCATTTAAATTTACCTTGTAGTCCAGATTTACATCGCCTTTACAACTTCTGTTTTCAATATTTCTGGTAAAAAATGCCGAAAATAATAAACTGTAAGACCTCATTTTTTCAATTAGTTATTTCATTAATTAAATATAAAATTAATAATTAATTAAATATAAAATTAATAATTAATTAAATATAAAATTTAAATAAATTTTAAAATTTAAATCAAAATTTAAATCAAAAATAAATAAAACCAAAATGAAAAACAGATATATATTTTTTGTGGGAATTGTGGCAGTTGCAATTATCGCAATGGCTGGAATAATTTACGGAGGACAAGAAAAACAAATGCAAACAGATGAGGTTCAGCTTTTAATATTGCCAGAAAACCAGACAAAATTTGTTGATGAAACAGCAGAATACCAAGTAAGCATAAAGATTGCCCAGAATAACTTTGTAATAGAGTGCAGGTACGATGACGGAATGCCGTTTAGAACTAATAGGTTTGAAGAGTATGAAAAAAATTTTACTTATACAACAACATCTTATAAAGAGACAACAACTAAAAATTTTTCACACAATTTATATTGTTTTTATACCGATAGTGCAGGTCAAACATACTTATGGAATATAACAAAGTCCGCAAGTGTAAATTTTATCGGATATCCTATAAATTTTTCTGTTGAAATTTCAAACAATACTTATATTGAATGTGAAAAACCAGAAGGTGTTGTAACCGGAAAATTGGCAAATAATGGAAGAGAAGGTCTTTCGTGCTATTATACAAAAATTTATGTAAATGAAGCAGGAGGTTATGAATCAAAAGAAACATTTTCAATTCCGTCACCAATACAACCTTACAAGGTGTCTGAATTTTATATAAGTGTAAATTTAAATGATATTCCAAAAGTACTAAATATAACCTGCTGGAATGCGCACAACGAAGGTAAAAATATTGTTGTAGGTGTTTCTTTAAATACCAATCTAACCACACAGAAAAAAATAGAAGATTGTGAAAGCGTGCTTAAAATTTTAAAAGCAATTGCGAGCAAAGAAAAAATAGATGTTGATTTTAGCGATGTTGAAACAAAACTTTCTTATGCAAGAAAATATGAAACAAGTAAAGGATGCATAGCAGCAGAAAGATATGCAAATGAATGTGTTATTATGCTGAAGGACATAAACGAAACCATAACAAAAAAAATAGCAGAAATGGAAACAGAGAATGCAATAATACAAACTACAGAAAATTTAAAGACAAATGCGTCTGCTTGTATTGCCAGATTGCGGTCTGAAACTTTAAATTTAAGTTCGCTGCCTTACGGAAATAAAACTGCTATATTTGCTGGTTTTGCTTATGATATGCTGAAAATCGCAGAGAAAAATTTTGCCAGCGAAAAATACAAAGAGTCTCTACTTTCATGCCAGACGGGAGAAGAAGATGTAAATATGGCATTAACATCGTATAAAGAAGAGCTCAAAGAAAAGAAAGCAACTGAAGAAAATGAAGCAAAAATTGCTGCTGAAAAAAAAGAAAAGGAAAATTTAACGGAAACAAAACCGGAACAACCGCAACAACTGGATTATACCAAAATCGCTATTATTGGTATTGTAATTTTAATTATAATTGTTTGCGTATTGTTGTATGCATTGTACAGAAAATATAAAAAAGAGACGGAAAATAAAAAATAAAGTGGATAACAAACAAAAAAAATTTGGCCATTATGGCGGACAATTCGCACCTGAAATTTTAATGAGTGCCCTTGAGGCATTGGAAAAAAAATATAATGAAATTTATCCTGCAACTGACTTTAAAAATGAACTTGATGGATATTTAAAAAATTTTGCCGGCAGGCCTACCCCTCTCACTTATGTTGCAAATTTATCAAAAAAATTAAATTGTAAGATTTATCTGAAGCGTGAGGACCTGGCGCACGGTGGGGCACATAAAATAAATAATACATTAGGGCAGGCATTACTGGCAAAGCGAATGGGAAAAAAGAGAATTATTGCAGAAACAGGAGCGGGACAGCATGGAGTAGCAACAGCAATTGCCGGTGCGTTGTTAAATTTAAAGGTGGAAATTTATATGGGCGAGGAAGATGTTGAAAGGCAAAAACTGAATGTATTCAGAATGGAATTGATGAATGCAAAAGTAATTCCTGTTCGATCAGGATCAAGAACACTGAAAGATGCGATTAACGAGGCATTCAGGGACTGGGTTGCAAATGTTAAAGATACTTATTATTTGATCGGAAGTGCTGTGGGTCCGTATCCATATCCGATCATCGTGAGAAATTTCCAGAAAATAATCGGTGAAGAAGCAAAAAGGCAAATTTTGGAAAGGGAAAATAAATTTCCTGATGTGATAATTGCATGTGTGGGTGGGGGAAGCAATGCAATAGGAATATTTTATGATTTTGTTGATAATAAAGATGTAATGCTTTACGGTGTTGAAGCAGGTGGAAAAGGAATTGAAAGCGGAAAGCATGGTGCCTCGCTTTATGCCGGAAGTGATGGGGTCTTTCACGGAATGCTCACAAAGGTTTTGCAAGACAGATATGGACAAATACAAATTTCTCACAGCATTTCAGCAGGGCTTGATTATCCTGGTGTGGGACCGGAACTTGCTTATTTATATAAAAAAGGACGACTGAATGTGGGATATGCAACAGATGATGAAGCATTAGAGGCATTTAAAATTTTATCCGAAACGGAAGGAATTATTCCCGCTCTTGAATCATCGCATGCGATTGCTTTTCTGATAAAAAACATGGAGAAATTTAAAGACAAAACAGTTGTTATAAATTTATCCGGAAGAGGTGATAAGGATGTGCATACAGTAGCAAAGATAATGGGAAAGGAAATTTAGGAAAGAAAAATGCCGTAAAAAACAATAATGAAAAACAATACCCATAAAATTGATTTGCTTGTGTTCGGAGATATCTGCATTGATTATTTTTATGAAGTAGATAATATTCCGACATTAAATGAATCCGCCAAGGCAATAACCTTAAAAAAATTTTTCGGAGGGATGGGAGCAAATACAGCCGTTGCAGCAAGAAAACTTGGTCTCGATGTAGGTTTTTTTAGTGTTGCAGGACATGATGCAAATGATTATATTTCTTATCTGCAAAATTTAGGCATTAAATTAAATTTAAAGGCAATATTCGGCGAAACAACGCATTCTTTGTTCTTTAAAAATCCACATGGTTTTATAAGTTTTTTTTATAAGGGCGTCAGCGAGAAGGTTGAGGAATTAACAAAAGAAGTAAATCCTGATGTAATTGAGAATGCAAAATGTGTGTATTTAGCAAGAACATATCTAAATTTATATCAAAAGGTTGTGAAATTATGCAAAAAGAACAAAAATTTTGTTGTCTTTAATCCGGGATACGGTGTATTTGAGTTAAGCAGGGAAGACGAGGAAAAGTTAAGGAAAATTTTAAAATTTGTTGATGTGTTGGTAGTAAATGAAGAAGAATATAAAATTTGTAAGGAAAAAAATTTAGAGGAAGCGGTAAATTTCGGAAATAAAAAAATTTTAATAATTACAAAAGGAGCAGACGGAGCAGATGTTATTACCAATTCAGGGTCAGTTCATGTTGATGCATATAAAACAAAAGCGGTTAATGAAAGCGGGGCAGGAGATGCGTTTAATGCGGGCTTTATTGCCGCACATCTGAGAAATTTCAATCTGACTGACTGCGTGCGATTTGGAAATGCAACCGCCTCTTTTGTTGTTGAAAATTACGGGTGTCAGACATCGCTGATTGATTGGAATGCCGTAATGAATAGATTCGACAAATTGAAAAAGTAAATTTTAAAATTTTTGAGACCGTTTAATCTTCTGTTGTTATATACTGACCCGCCAGTGAAATTGGTAATTTTTTCATTAGAGTATTCTTA
>JAGTWP010000003.1:0-11780 GCA_018260755.1 Candidatus Altarchaeum sp.
AGAAAATAATGAAAACAAAGAAAATAATGAAAACAAAGAAAATAATGAAAACAAAGAAAATAATGAAAACAAATTTAAAAAGAGAGCGATAATATTTTCATCTGTCGGACCGGAAATTTATGAATTTTAAAAAACACATTACTTTGACTTTTTTATATAAATTTCAAAATTTTAACTTCAAATCCAATCAAATTTACAAAATCGTTATTTTTAATCGTTTCCTTAATTCATCATTCTTCAACATAAATTCCGCTGCTTTTAAGAGTATTCCTCCTATGTGTGCGGATGCTTCATTTGGTTCATTAAGAAGTGTCTTTGCAGTCCTCCATAAAACTGCAACAGGATATGTGCTTATATTTCTTATCTCATAAATTAAAACATTATCCACCTCCGAAAGTATCCGATAAGCATCTGATATGGAAATTTTTTCAACATCAGGCAATACAGGCGGATCTATCTCCTTTTCGTATTGAGACAATTTTGCATAAAGTAAAACATTCCTATTTTCAAGCATTCCCACCGCAAGTATATTCATTGAAATTTCCGCCGCTCTGATATAGTCATTCATAGTCCGGTCATATTCTTCCTTTGAATTAAAATTTACATTCTCGGCCTGCTTCTCTATTTCCCTGACAACCTTTTCGGCAACCTTTACAAAATATTTCGGAATTGTTCTCTCATAACCGCTGTGAATTTCATTATACGCATTTAAAACCATAGAATATGCCAGTTGTAATTTATTTCGCTGTTCGGGGGTTATCTTTGCCGTCGGAATTAAATTTATTTCAAATTTTTCATTCCTGATTATGGTTATATGCTTCATCTGACTTTCACACAAGTCCTTTTCAACACTTAAAAGATATTCCCCCTTCGGAATTGTTAATGTGCACATCCCATCGCTGTTTGTATTTACTTCCTGCTTGCTTTTCTGTCCCCCTATTAAAATTTTTGCATTGTTAAGGGGAATTCCCGATGGTGTTCGGACAAAAATTTCAACGATAAGCATACCCTCGGCAATACCCTTTATCAGGCCTTTTGCGTCTTCTGCGAAGGTCTTTGTTTTTTCGGAATTTAAAGATGCGTCAAAATTCATATCTGTCTTTAAATTGAGCGTCTGATTTATTGCCACATATCTATCTTTCACTATCTTAACATTATATTTTCCTTCATCCAAATTCGGAATTGTAACGGTTGACGGAATTTTATTTGAGAACTCTATGTCCCCGCTTTCTTTTTGTAAGAGCAGGAATGCATCATTTATTGCCTTTTTATTTTCGTCTGCAACCTTAAAGGTGAGCTTAAATTTGCCTTTGTTACTTCCAATCAGTCCGCCGCTTAATGCCTTGCCAAAATCGGTACTTTCACCTTCACCACTTCTTTTATAAAATTTAAAGTAGTAAAATATAACCGCGGATGCCAATAGTATGATAATAAGGATAAAAATTATCTGGATGCCTGTATTCCCTAAAGCATTATCAGGTGCAATTGGTGTATTGTTTACTGCGTCGCTTACTGTTGCCGCTACTGCAAAAAATGATGCTAAAAACATTGTTAAATTTATAAATGTTAAATTTGAAAAATTTAATAGTATAAAAATATTATAAATTAATTTGTCATAGAAATATAAATATTTGAAAAATCAATTTCTTATTTGCTTTCCGATTTACTCTCCAATTCACTTTATATTTGTCATCCTCCTGACAAGTGTCGGGTCAACGATTTTTCTTGGCTTCCAGTTTTTGGATTTCAGGAATTCCTTTACTTCATCAGCCATTGCCATTGGAATGTCCCTTTCCATTCTTATAAATTTATCCAAATCATCGGGAAAAGCATCCTTTCCCTTTCCGGAATATTTCCTGTAAATGCCAATATAATGCGATAATTTAATATTTCTGCCCTTTGTAGCATCGCTCGGACGCATCGTTAGTTTTGGAATCAGCATCATAATCTCCTCTTTTGTCTTTGCCGCATAACTTAAATGTAAAGGTGCCGGTTCGCTGTCTATAACATCTCCGGTTACCGTATTATAAATTTTCCATCTGTCAAGCAGTCCTAAATTTTTCCGTGCATAGTTAAAAATTTCGCTGTTTTTTTCATAAGGGTTTTCAACATCTCCTCTCAATTCTTTCCTGTATTTTGTTCCCTGTGGCCCCCATATTACAGGAATTCCAAGTCGGATTGCCCCGTTTCCGATTGCGACCGCTTTTTGGGACATCGTTCCCAAGACCAATCCAACCGCTCCGACTCTGTTAAGAGTATAATCGGCGATCTCCTCAAAATTCGCCCGTAAATTTCTCTTGGCGAATATATTTGCTATCTTCATAGCCGCTCCTGTTATGTGCGCATTTGCCACGCATGAACCGACATTAACTATATTTCCCGCTGCAAAATTTCCTCCGTATTTTTCATATAAATGACAGGTTCCAGAATAATCACTTGCTACTGCCATTGCTGCGCAACCGCTTACTGCAACTATGTAATTTCTCTTTAAAAATTCTTCTAAAATTTCTCCTAATTCTTTACCTCCGTTAGGCCATATCGAACATCCGACAGCTGCAATTACTCCCGGAATTTCGCCAAAAACAATCGGTTGTCCTACATTTCTTATTTCAACATCCTGTATTGCTCCCCTTCCAGGAGAAATTTTTGCTTTGTCATTTGCCAGCCGGTCTTTATAAATTTCGGTAAATACTGATACAATCGGAATTTGTTTCGGACACCACGATTCACACCTTCCACAGAATATACATTTTCCGATGGATTCCAAAATTTCATCTTTTGTTAAAAATTTGAGCTCATCCTTTATATTATTTCTTTCTCTTTCAACCCTTACAACCTCTTTGATGTTTATTTTTTTCGGACACTTTTCCTGACATAATCCGCACATTGCACAATCTTTTAGGATGGAAATTTCATTTGCACCAATTTCTTTTCCTTCTTTAATTGCTATTATCAAATCAGCAATCTGAATATTATTCGGACAATTTCGGGTACAATTTCCGCATTCAACACAGCTCTTTGTCTGTTCGGTTATTTTGTAATATTCATTCAGTCCTTTAATTAAAGAGTAATATGTCTCCTTTCCGACTGCTCTTTTGCTTAATTCATTCTCTTTCTCTTTTGAAATTTTTTCCAGCACATGATAAATGTACTGCCTTGAACAGCTGATTTCTTTTGCTAAAGAGGTTATGCCGTATTCCTTCTGCTGCAATAAATTTATTATTTTGTTTTTGAGTTTGCCTGCATCTTCATAAATATTCAGTTTTCCATTTTCTTCTCTTACAATAAATTCAAATTTTTCATTTTTGATTTCTACTATTATGTTGTCCCTGATTTTAAGGGTGAGCAAATCGGAATTTGTGTTTTGAGCAATAACTCTTACAACATTATCCTCCTTGCTAATTGCTATATCTTTCGCTTCTATCCTCCATCTTTTTAGAAATTTTATAAAATCAACGTTGTTTTCTGAAACATCCTCCCAGCAAAATAAAAATTGAGATTTACTTTCTACCCTATTTTCCTCAGCTTTTTCATTTATTTCACCTTCTTTTTCTACCCTATTTTCCTCAGCTTTTTCATTTATTTCACCTTCTTTTTCTACCCTATTTTCCTCAGCTTTTTCATTTATTTCACCTTCTTTTTCATTGAAAATTTGGTTTATGCTCCTGATAATTAAGCGGTTATCAACACCAACGGGACATGCCTTTATACATAATCCACAGTTAATACAATCGCTTGTTTTTTTTATTGTCCCTTCGTATAAATTTAAATTTAAATTTTGTGTTTTTCCATTATTATGGTTTTCAGTCCTTTTTCTTTCCTTAATCATTACAGCAACCTTTACCGCAACCTCTCCCAATTTTTCAAGGGTATGCAAATAACATCCTGGAATTTCTCCGCTCATTAATTTTTCAATAATTACCTCGCTATTTTCATCGCTTAAATCCTCTAATCCGGAAACATATTTATCAGTAGTAGCAATTAAAGGCGTTTTTAATTTCTTTAAGTTTTCCAGTATATCAACTCTTATACATTGCTCATCACTGATAACAACATCTGCAATTCCAGACCTTATATAAGGAAGCTGATAGGATAATGGTCCAATAATTTTTGCCCCTGTTCGGTATCTTCCTAAATCAAGTGCGGTGCAGCATATTCCACAAATTTCAACATCTTTATTATTTGCTTCCGCATAATCAATCGCAGAGGCACCTGCAAGCACATTATGTCCGATGCATAGAATTACCGGCTTTTCTTTATTGACACTTCCAAAACCAAATTCGACTAATTTCGGATTTGGCTCTCCTTTGGGAAAATTTAATGCAGCGATTTGTGAGATATCACAAATTTCCATTCCGACATGGTCAAGCATTCCCGCATGCAATGCCTTACTGTTATAATCAAAATCAGATGATTCGGTTCCGACATTAAGACAAGAAGCAAGTTTTGTGAGTTGTCCTTCAATATAATTTAGTCCTCTTTCAAGGTCACCGATTGTTTCCGGCTTATATCCGCATACAAGCTGAATATTCGGTGATTTTACTTCTGTATTTTCAGCGGTGTCCAAAGGAAAATTTCTTCCTTTTCTTTCTATTAATGCCTCTATTAAGTGCCTTCCGTGTGCAGAATGTGCAGATGCTCCGATTATTGCTAATTGCAGTCCTTCTCTTGCCAGATGTCTTTCCAATGTTATACCGCATGCTCCTTTCCTGTTATCCGATAAATCGCAGGGACCCAAAGCACAAAACTGACACTGCTGAATAAATCCGTAATATTTTGGTTTGTATCTGTTCAGCAATTTCAAATCCCAGTCCCGCAAATCGGCAATATCAGGATTTGGTGTCGGCCCTTCTAATTCTTTATACTCTCTTTCATCTTCAATCTCTCCGATTGAAATTTTTAAATTTTTGCTTTTGGTTGCCATTTTATCTTAAATTTTTTATTTTTGTATGCTGTTTTTATACGCCTCCGGAATATCTTTTTCACTCCTCACAAAATTTTTTATATCATCGGGAATTTCTTTTGTTTTATCACCTCCATATTTCCTGTAAATTTCAATATAATCCGCTATCTTTTTTGCTCTTACTTCTTCGCTGTCAAAATTTCTGAAAACCAATTTCGTAATTAATAACATCGCTTCCTCTTTTGTCTTTGCTGCAATACATAAATGCGGGAATGAGAAATTTTTCGGTGAAATTTTCTTAAGGACTTCATTATAATTTCCGTTATAATCATCTTTACTATAATCAATAACTATGTCTCTTGTAAGTTCCCTTCTGTATTTTATACCCTGCCGCCCGAATATTACAGGAATTCCCAACCGCATCAATCCCTGTGCAACTGCAAAATTTTCCTGTGTCGTTGCCCCCCAGAATAAAGCAGTAATACCAATTTTATTTGTAATATAGTCAGAAATTTCATCAAAATTTCCAACAGGACTTTTGTCGATGTTTTTACCTGTCATTTCTATTACCTTCTCAATTAAATGAATGCCAGCAGATAACGAACCCAGATTTATTAAATTTTTATATGTTGAATTGCTCTCTGCAATTTCTGACTTGGAAATACACGAACGAAGTGAGCATATTGAAATCGCCGCATCTCCGGCTGTAAATATAATAAAATTTCTGTTTAAAAATTCCTCCAAAATTTCTGCTAATTCCTGTGTCCCGTTCGGAAAATTTGCATCACCTAAAACCAAAAGAACCTGTGTATCTTTGGGAATAGATATATTTGCATGAGAAAAAGTAATTGATGCCTTTTTATCCATAAATTTTTCTTTATATATTTCGGCAAATACAGATATAATGGGAATTTGTTTCGGACATTGTGATTCGCATCTTCCGCAGAATATACATTTTTCAAGCGCTCCCAAAATTTCCTCTTTTGTTAAAAATTTAATATCCTCAATTATATTTCTTCTTTCTCTTTCACCCCTGACAACTTCCTTGATATTTATCTTTTTAGGACATTTCTCCTGACATAATCCGCACATTACACATTTCTTTAAGATAGAGATTTCTTTTGCTTTTATTTCTTTTCCTTCTTTTATTGCTATTATCAAATCAGAAATCTGAATATTATTCGGACAGTTTTCGCTGCAAAGTTTGCATCCGATACATTCCTTTATCTGCCCGGTTATTTTGTAATATTCATTCAGTCCTTTAATTAAAGAGTAATATGTATCCTTTCCGACAACCCTTTTAGTTATTTCCGGGCATGCCTCTGAAATCTCCGAATGAAGTGAGGTGAATTCCGAACCTTTTTTCTTTGAAAATTTTTTCAAAACATTATAAATGTACTGCCTTGAACACCCTGTTTCTTTTGCTAAATTTGTTGCTGTATATTCCTTTTGTTTCAATAAATTTATGATCTTGTCTTTGGTTTTATTTTTACTTTTAACTGGCGGAGCGAGCATATCCTCACCTGTTTTTGTTTCACAACTCTCTGTCTTATTATTGAAAATCCTGTTTATGCTTTGAATGATTAAACGAGGAGCAATATTAACAGGACACGCCTTTTTGCATAATCCACAGTTAATACATTCGCCTGTTGTTTTTATTAATCCGGCATCTGTGGTATCTGTATTAAAATTTTTTAAATTTCTCCCTTTCTTATTCGCAGTTGCAATCATTCCAACAACATCTGCCAGTTTTTTGCTGTCTTTTATATAACACCCTGAAATTTCTCCATCCATTAACTTTTTAAAAATTTCATCTGAACTTAAAATGCTCAAATCCGCAAGACCTGCCATATTCCTGTCTGAAACGGCAATTACAGGAGTACCTGATTTCTTTACATTTTCAATTACATCTGTCCGGACATTTCCTGTTCCAATCACAATAACATCCGCAAGCCCGGTTTTTTCATATATCAGTTCCGAGGCGGAATTTTCACAGATCTTTACACCCTCATTAAAATCAAAAGCACCCGAACCGAGATGTATGATTTCAAAATCTGCACTTGAATTAATGATTTGAGCAATATTGGGAACATAATCTCCAATAATTAAAACAATCCCTTTGCTTTTATCAATCGCACCAAATCCAATCTCAAATTTGTTTATTTTATTGCCTTCATTGTTATTTGAAAATTTCCTTAAAATTTCATAAATTTCCATTGCGAGAAGGGACAGCATTCCCGCATGAAAAATTTTGCTGTTGAAGTCAAAATCACTTGCTTCCTGTCCCATGTGTGTTGCCGAAATCAAATGAACTATTTGCTCATTTGCATATCTTAATGCCTTCTTTAAATCACCTGTTGTTTTCGGTTCATATCCGCACAAAAGATTTATAAAAGTTGTGGTTATAAAATTTTTGTCTTCTAAAAGTAATTCTGCGAAATAAGTGTGTTCCTTGATTATTGCATCATTTAGTTCGCATGCTCTCGCAATATAAGATGAAGCACCTGCAATTGCAGTAACCAATGCTTCTCTTGCCATCTGTGGATTTAATCGCATTCCGCACGCGCCTCTTCTGTTTTTTGACAAATCACACGGACCAAAAGCACAGTATTGACACTGCTGAATGAATGCATAATACTTTGGTTTAAATCTGCCGAGTAAATTTGCATCCGAGTTTCTTAAGTCCGTTACATCCGGATTTATAAATTTTCCAGTTCTTTCCAAGTAATCTCCACCTTTAATTAAAATTTCCGGTTTTTCTTTCATTTTTTAAATTTTAAGTTAAAATTTTGGCTCTTTCTATTCCATCCTTATTTTCAAGGTATTTAAGTGCGTGTTCCCAGGATGCCGATGCCATCCGGATGTATGAGGATGAGGAAAGGTATAACATATTTCCAACGGATAAAAATAAGTCCTTTTTTTGATATTCTGTCGGAACAATTATTTTTTCTATTACCCTGATAAATTTATCCGTATTTTCTTTATGCTTCTCTGCTAATTCCAAAATGTCTTTTTTCATTTTTTCAGATACGGGTGATGTGTTTTCGTTCATAGTAAATTTTTAAATTTTTTAAATTTGTTTTTGATTGTTTTTAAATTTCTTCCACTATTATTTTATATATATGTTTTCAAAATTTTTCTTTCAAATTTATATTATTTTATATCTACTTTTTCAAAATTTTTCATTTAAATTTAAATTTTTACATTTGGTTTTATTTGTTTTTCCAAATTACTGATGATGCAAAGAAAATTTAAAATTTAAATTTTGTCTTTACTTTACTTACTTTGTCTTTACATCCAGCCCTCCTCCAGTCCAGTTTTTCCTCAAAAAATCACCTATTCCTCCTGAGTCCTGAGGCCCAACCAAAACCTCCCATTTTGTTTCATCCTCTATTGCACCTTTTATTCTTCCGACATATCCAGGAATAACTAATTTTCTGTGCTTCACAAGTTTTTCAACCTGGTTTGCATCCATTGCTTCTTTTATTTTGCTTGCATTCAATTTTCCCCCAGCAAGTGAAACCAGAACAGCTAATCCTTCGGTATCTATGACAAGCAGATAACATGAGACCTTTCCGCTTTCAATATCTCCTGCAACTCCAAAATATGTAAGGGCAAAATTTGATGTTATTAACAATGGAGAATTCTCATCAGGTGTTCCAATGGGATATACTTTTGGTTCTGTTGTCGGATTTACTTTCGGATCAGCATAAATATTCATCCTCAATGTAAGTGTCTCCATAACATTGTAAATTTCACTAAAATGAGATAATACGAGCAAACTTACAAATCTGTCCAAACATAAAGAAACAGATAATGCCTCGGAAACAGCAGCCAGCTCGCCTAAATTTAAATTTTTCATTCCGACAGTTGAAACCATTATAGGAAAAGAAAATTCCTTAATATTCTTTATTGCCGCAATTCTTAAAATTTCAAATTTATTAAGAGTAGAAGATAAATTTTCAAAATCAAATCCCGGGTCAATAACAATATCTGTCCATCTGGCATTCATTAATGTCTTTGTCATTGAGCCGATTTCATCTAAATTTTCCGAGTGAATCGCCAATGGACAATTGTATTTTTTTGCCAATTCAAACATCTCTTTTAAATTTTCAGGAATTGCCGTGTAAATTAAAGGTCTTCTTTCTTTTGCTATTTCAAGTCCTGCCTTCATTATTTCTGGATTTGTCGTGCAAAGGATTATTGGCTTATCAATGTTTTCAACTGCAAATTTCACTATATTTGAAAATTTTTCTTTATCATTGGATGCACACCTTACACTTACCCCGTCTAATTTTAAAAATTTTCCAATTCTCTCGTATTGATATTTTTTCACAAATTCAATCCTTAATTTTATTTCTTCTTCGCTCATTGTATCGCTGAGGTCAAGGAGCATCCCAGTAGGATTAAAAAATCTAAGGTCATGCCTGTATATTACTTCTTCTCCGCCAACGGTAATTGCATGTTCCGGATTTCCGATTACAACATCTCGGACAGGCGGTGTGATAACCTCCTTTAAATTTTTTAATTTTTCTCCTTTTAATTCCGCACAATCTTCTGGTTTTACTCCTCTTTCCATTAATTTCATGGCAAATGCCATACATGTCTTTTCAGGGCATTTTCCGCAATTTGTCTTCGGGAGTAATTTGTAAAGTTGTAACGCACTTAATCTTGCCATTTTTTTATTGTAATTTTACGGTTAAAATTTAATTTAATATTTTTTCTGATTTTTTCCCAGTATATTTATAAAGTAATTTTATGATGTAATCCATGAAAGATAATCTTTTTCTTTTTTTTAAAGTAATTTTATGATGTAATCCATGAAAGATAATCTTTTTCTTTTTTTTCTTCTTTTAATTCATAAAGAGAATCAATAATTTTGTTTAACAATTCAATACCGAGCACATCTAACGAATAAAATATATTCGCTCCGCACAACAATGCCATAGCTCCCGTTGCGGCTTCATATAAAGGTCCTCTTATTTCTCTTGGTCCCCATTCGGGATTTTTCTTCCATGCCTCTTTCGCTGCCCACATATTTGAAGTTGCAGATATTATCGGAACTGCAAGAGAGTCCTCTCCGTTTAGACCCGCGAGACGGCATCTTTCTAATGAAGAAATTGAATACTCTATTCCGTAACCAACCCCTGCTGTAAATGGATCCATTGCCAACTGATTTTTTGGCAGTCCAGCTTTCAATATTCCGCTGTTTAGGCGCCTCATATCATCCGGATTCATTGAAACAAGTGTTCCGAGATTCTGGTTGTGTTTGACACATGCCTTAACGACATCTTCATATTCCATATCACCGGAAATTGTTGAAAACAGTAACCTTTCCCCTGCAAACATCTCTGCCGCTTCTTTAAATATTAAAGGGTCTTTTACAGGATTTCCGGAACCGCCAACAACAATCGGAACTTTAACCGACTGCAATATATGGGCAATTGTTTTCATCGCATCCTGAACACTTGCGTCTTTAACATTCGGATCTGTGCTGATTAAATGAATAGTCACTACCTTTGCATGACTTTTTTCAACTCTGAATTTTGCCCATTCTCCGGGATCTGCCATTATCTCTTTATCCGTTTTATCACCTATTTTAAAACGCTCTCTTACAACTTTTGGAACTCCTCCAGGTATGTCAAATACATCGTTGGAAATAACCGACTTATTAACAGGAGGATTTTCAAAGAAATAAAAAGGCATAGTCTTCTCTCCGCCGATTTTTACGACACTATCTCTGCTTCCTCCTTCTGTCTTCGTTGCTCCTAATGTCACTTCTGCTATTTCTGTCTTGCGATTATCAGCTATCTTTGCGGCATCAAATTTAAATTCAAGTAGTTTTTCAATTACTCCTGCGGATTCCGCGGTTTGCATAGACATTCCGCCGCCAAGTCCCGCTGTTATAATCTGCTGAACAAATGAAGGTACTGTTATCTCAAGTTCCTCCCCGCTTGTTTCAAAATTATCAATTGTTATTGCTCCTCCTCCTTTCATTAATTTTTCAAGTATGGCTTTCTCATTGCTTCCGGAGTTTTCAAGCAGCATCTTTTTAGCACTAAGCGAGGGAAATAAAATTTCTACATTGTCCGCAAATAATCTGAAATTTTTAAATTTTATCTTTGCATTGCTTTTCAGTATCTTTTCAAGGATATTTTTGTTTTCCTCCAATCCCAACAGAGTAATCTCTATTTCGGTATCTTTTTTTTCAGCCATTTTTTTTATTTATCCTCATTTTATTTTTCTTTTCTTCCTATTGATAAAATTTCCTGAACGAGCATTGGAATATTAATTGTAATCTTGCCTTCTTCTACACGGACATTTTTCAATTCAATCTCCTCTCCGCCTTTAAAAATTTGTGCGGATGTGTCTGTTGCATTTTCATCTGTTTTTTCAGTAATATTCTTTTCAGCAATTTCAACGGGAAATTTAAGATGTATTTTTTCCGCATTAATCTTAAAATTTTTACATTTAATGCTGCAATCCACCTTTAAATTTTTCCTAATTCCCTGAGGTGTTTCTTCAATACTGCTTTTAATACATTCAATTTCTTCATCGGACTTTTTCTTTTCATTACTCATTTTGAAATTTAATTATGATTTTAAATTTTTTAAGCCAAATTTCTTAAATTTATTTAAATTTATTTAAATTTACATTTCTACTTCAAGTTCATCGGCCTCTATCCTAAAGCCATCTATCCTGTACATTTTTGATTTCTTTAAAATTTCAACATGTCTTTTATCTCCTCCAACAATATTGGTTTTCTCAGTTTTTTCTAATTCTTCCTGTTTTGGTTTTTCTTCTGCTTTTGCAATTGCTTTTTCTTCTTTGTTTTCTGCTTTCTCTTTGTTTTCTGCTTTCTCTTTGTTTTCTGCTT
>JAGTWP010000003.1:11802-43481 GCA_018260755.1 Candidatus Altarchaeum sp.
TCTGCTTTCTCTTTGTTTTCTGCTTTCTCTTTGTTTTCTGCTTTCTCTTTGTTTTCTGCTTTCTCGTTTTTTTCTTCTTTTGTTTCTGTTTTTTCTATTCCCAGCTCAAAATTTTTCCATGTCGGAAATAAATCCAATCTGCTGTGCGGAAAGTACAAAGCCCCGCTATATTCATCAACAAAATTTCCGTCCTTGGATAAGTCAACATAAGTTACATTCAAAGCAAGACCTTCTGCTGTTTTTTTTGCGTTTCCGTCAATTAATTGTTTGTATGCTCCGTCTAATGAACCGTTTCCTATAAATTTATACTTTTCCCTTTCAACATCGGGAAATAAGCCGACTAATATAGCCGATTCCAAATCAAGGAAATTTCCAAATCCGCCGGCAATAAAAATTTGAGATATTTCATCTGATTTCACGCCCGTATTTCTTAATAATGTATTTACCCCAGAAAATATCGCCGCTTTTGTGTATTTTAAATTTTCAAGGTCTTTTTCATTGAGCGTAATATCTTCATTACTTTCTCTTTCATTGCCATTTTCAAGGTGATCAACAACAACATATTCATAAACCTCCTGTCCCTGTTCTTCATAAAATTTTGATTTTCTGATTCGTTCCGAATTTAATTTGCGGTTAAATTTTCCCGTTGTGTCTATCAGTTTGTTCCTCATCAGTTCCGCAATTAAAATAATCAGTCCGCTTCCGCATATTCCTTTCGGAATGTCGTTTCCAATAACCCTGTAAATAACCTCTCCGCCATTGTTGTTTATCTTTATACGGTCAATTGCACCTTTCATTGCTCTCATTCCACATCGGACTTCCCCCCCTTCAAATGCAGGTCCGGCTGATGTTGCACAAACAGCAAGCCATTCCTTATTTCCAAGTGCTATTTCTCCGTTAGTTCCCACATCTATTACAAGACAAATTTTATCTTCATTAAAAATTTTTGAAATTATAATATCAGAGGTAATATCTCCTCCGACATAACTTCCAAGTCCGGCAACACAATAGACATCTGCATCTTCGGCGCCGTATTTTAAATTGAGAGCCCTTCCTTTAACAATGTATGGCTTTTTAAAATTCGGATTGTCGCATGCACCGTCCCTGATTTCTAACGGATTCTTATTTAAAAACAAATAGGTCATTACCGTATTTCCAGAAGCAACAATTTTTGAAATTTTTTGAAATTTTTTCCTTTCCGAAAATTTTCTTAAATGAGTATTGATTGTTGATACAATTGCATCCTGCAATGCCTGTGCCCCGTTATTATTCTCAAAAACATAATTCATCCTTGTCATAACATCCGCTCCGAATCTAACCTGCCCGTTATAACTACCTTCCGAATCAACAACATCTTTACTTGCCAAATCAACGAGATAACTTGCTACTGTTGTGGTTCCGATATCTATTACAACTCCTGCATCTCCTGAAATTTCCTTATCTCTTTTTATTTCTACCGCCTTTCCGCTTAAGACCTCGTATTTTGACTCAATTGATTCCAAAGGAACAATAACCTCAATATTACTATTATTTTTCGGAAATGCCAGACAGGCGAGAAGATAGCCATTTAAAATTTGTTCCTGCTTTAATACCTTTGAGAGGACTTCGTTATTTAGGTCTAACTTTTCCTGCTCTTTCAAATCAATTATTACCTTGCATCTTCCGCACTTTCCCCTTCCGTTGCAGAAATTTGAAATTGCTATATCGTTTTTTGCGGCAAGAGATAATAAGGACTCCTTTGCAGAAATTTCTTCATCGCTAACAACTATTTCCTTTGTAAGATATTCTTTTTCTTTCCTCTTTTTCTCTATCTTAAATAAAATTTTTGAAGGCATCTTGTTTTAAATGAATTTTGGTTTTAAATAAAAATTAATTATTAAAGAATATCAAATATTAAGAATTTAAAAATTAGGATTGAATATCAATAAATTTAAATTATAACTATTCAGCTGTTTAAAAAAAATTCGGGGTATTTTGAAAATGCAGAATTTTGAAAATTTCCGAGCAATAGCGAGGTGAAATTTTTGAAATTTTCACGGATAAAATTTTTCTGTCGTTGAAGTATATCCAGCATAAATATGTGTCAACTTAAGATTTTATAGTATTTGAAATTTTTGTGTAACTATTCAGAGGGTACAAAAATTTACCTGCGAAAATTTCAAAAAATACCAAAAAATCAAAAAATTTACTCGTAATTTTTTGGGTGGCTGAATAGTTACATTTTTGTTAGAATAATGCGAAATATTAGCAGGACTTATGATTTTTGTTAATGTAAAATAACGTCAGTAATCCTGCATATCAATAATTAATAGTATCCGTATTTTTTCTTCTCTTTCTTCACATCCCCGAACTTCAACACCCGCAACCCGTCCGTTAATAAATTTTCGTCGTTTCTGTCATTAAATTTCTTCATAATATTCTCATAATTTTTACTTACTGCGTTCCTGCTTTCCTCGTCGCTCATTCCCAAAATCTTTCCGAATGCCGTTAATGTCTCTGTGGGTTTGTATTCAAATATATTGCCTGCGAATGTTGAAACAATGTAGTTAATTCCGTATTTTTTTACCATTTGAAAATTCTTTTTCATAATTGCGAGCTTCTTTACTCTTTGCATTCCCCAGCAGTTTAAAATTTCGGAAAAACCGAATGCAATGGAGATAAAATTTTTATTCATATTTTTAAATACAACCTTGTCCATAATTTCGTTTGCTATAATAACATCAATTTCATTATATTTTGTGAGCTCATTTAATATTTTACTGTCCTTGTTGTTAGTAATGTTGCAGAATATTAGCTGAGCGGGATTTTTTCTTATGCTTTCAATAGAAAATTTCTCAAATACTAATCCTTTTAAAATTTCTTCTTTATTCCCTTCTATACCTTCATTAGTTTTATCTTTATTTTTCTCTTTATTTTTATCTTTATTTTCAAATTTTTCAACCACAATAATTCTTGCTTCCTGCTTCTTTCCTTTTCTGTCGGGGATGTCAAATTCCTTTGCAATTTTTAAGTTCTCTAAATAATTTTCCTTTTTAAATATATCATAAGTTATCATAAGTCACCGTTGAGTAAAATTTAGCTAAAATTTAAAAATTTAATTATGTTTTGGATTACAAATTTAATTATTAAAAATGCGATTTAAAAAAAGTATGTATTTATAAAATTTAGAATAAACTTTATAATGAACAATACAAAGGAAGGCGAGCACAACAACAAAAAAAGAAACCTGTATCTCGTATCAATATTCGGTCCCGACAGGGCAGGAATATGCAGGGAATTTTCAGGAATTTTTGCACGACGAAATTTAAATATAATTGATGTTGAAGCAATAGCAATGAGGAGATATTTTATAATGCCGTTTCTCGTTGATTTCAGAAAGGAAGATCAAGGGAAATTTAAGGAAATTGAAAATGAGTTGAAAGAGACGGCGTTACGGCTGAATATTACTCTAAAAATTGAAAAGTATAAGGAAGAAAAGAAGGAAAAGAAGATAATTTATATTTCAACAATAGGTAAAGACAAGCCGGGAATAATTTACGGATTCACATCTTTATTTGCGGGTTTAAATTTAAATGTTGAACGGATGAAAACAATCGGAAGGGAAGACCTTGCGGTTACGGAATATCGTTTGGATATCGGAGTTCAAAAAATTTCAGACATAAGGAAGAAAATTTATGAAAAAGCGGGCGAAATTGGCGTTGATGTTATTGTTCGCGACAGAAATACTTATGAAAGAACAAAGAAATTGATTGTTTTTGACCTGGACGGAACATTGATAGATAAGGAAATTATTGATGAGATTGCAAAATTCGCAAATGTTGAGGATGCGGTTAAAAAAATAACAAAAGATGCGATGGAGGGAAAGATTGAATTTAAAAAAGCAATAAAGGAAAGAGTGGCGTTGTTTAAAGGAATGAGCGAAAGCGTTTTGGAAGATATGGCAAAGGAAATTGAATTTACACCCGAGGCAAAGGAATTGATTTACCGGCTAAAGGAACTGAATTATAAAATTGCAATAATAAGCGGTGCATTTACTATTTTTACCGACGCATTGAAGGAAAAGTATCCTGTTGATTATGTTTACGGAAATAAGCTTGAGATTAAGGACGGGAAGCTGACGGGAAATTTAGATGGAAGGATTATAGATGCTTACGGAAAAGCAAAAATAATGAAGGAAATTGCAAAGAAGGAAGGAATCAGTGTAAGCGATGTTATTGCAGTGGGCGACGGGGCAAATGATAGGATAATGATTAAAAAAGCAGGACTTGGAATTGCATTAAATCCGAAAAAAATTTTAAAGAAATTTTCGGATGGGGTAATAAGCAGGAATGCGATGAAGGATTTGATTATGTGCATTTCAAAAACGCAGGGTTTTTGAAATATACTAAACCGCAAGTATTTTTTGTAACTTTTAAGTAATTTAGTAACTATTACGATGAGTTTTAAGAATACTCTAATGAAAAAGAGCATCATACTTTGTATAACGATGAAAAAGTTACCAATTTCACTGGCGGGTTAGTATATACTGAAAATCTGCAAGATTTTCAATCTTTAAAAATGCTTGAAGCATTTTTAAATGAGAGCGAAGCGATTTTCAAAACGCAGAGTTTTGAAATACTAAAAATTATAAATTTTTAATCTTTAAAAATCTGCAAGATTTTGAAATACTGAAAACTACGAGTTTTCAATCTTTAAAAATGCGGAAGCATTTTGAAATGAGAGCGAAGTTAACTTATTGATAAAAAACTTTAAAAAATAGTTAAATTTAAAACCTTAATTTAAGACATTAATAAAAATTTACGATGCAATGCAAAGCACATCCAATCCACGAGCTCATACAAAAAACGAGGGAAATTTTCCTTAGTATTGGTTTTGATGAGGTTGAAAATCCTTTATTTATTCAAGAGGAGGAGGTATATAAGCAGTATGGAAAAGAGGCACCTGTGATCCTTGACAGAGTTTTTTATCTTGGTGGTCTTCCGAGACCGGACATAGGGTTAAGCGATGAAGAAATTTTAAAAATAAAGGAAATCAGCCCATACATAAGCATAGATAAATTTAAGAAAATTTTAAGGAATTACCGAGAAGGGGCGATTGAGGGCGATAATATGATTGAAGAAATGCTCAAGAACCTGAAAATTAACGCAACACAGGCAATGGAAATCCTTAATTTATTTCCCGCATTTAAAAATATTGAACCGGTATGCGGCAGAACAACACTTCGTTCTCACATGACGGCTGCATGGTTTCTTACGCTTGAAGCAGAGGTAGAAAAACAATCTGAATTGCCGTTAAAATTTTTCTCTATCGGATTAAGATTCAGGAGGGAGCAAAAACTTGATGCAACACATTTAAGGGCACATTATGGGGCATCATGTATAATTGTTGACAAAAATTTAAATATTGAAGATGGAATGAATGTTGCAGAGAAAATTTTGAATGATATGGGATTTACAGACATAAAATTTACCAAAAAGAAGGCAACATCCAATTATTACGAACAGGACAAAGAGTATGAAATTTTTTCAGGAGGTATAGAAATTGCCGACTGTGGAATGTATTCAAGGATGGCTTTGAAAAATTACAATATTCCCAATGCTCTTGATGTTTTTAACATCGGATTCGGACTTGAAAGGATTTTAATGGTCAGGAACAATATCAGCGATGTGAGAAAGGTCTTATATCCTCAGTTTTATGAAGATGTAAGTTTAAGCGATGAAGAAATTGCCAAATCAATAAATTTAATTTCTGTTCCGGAAACAGATGAAGGAAGGACTCTTGCAGGCAAAATTTACGAGAATGGAAAAATCCATGCCAATGAAAAATCACCCTGTAAATTTTTGTGTTTTGAAGGAAATTTAATGAACCGCAAGATTAAAATTTATGTATTTGAGGATGAAGAAAATAAAAATTTGTTGGGACCTGCCGCATTGAATGAAATTTATGTTTTTGACGGAGGCATATATGGAATTCCGGAAGATACTGAAAAGTTCGGGGAAGAAGGAAAACACATAAAAGAAAAAGGCATAAAGGCAAATTTAAATTTCCTGTATGCAGTCTCAAATTATTTTGCGAAAGAGATTGAGGACAGAGTAAAAAAAGCAACTGAATGGCAGAAGGAAAAATTTATCCTTGAAGTCAAGATGGCTAAAAGTCCTTCCGATGTAAATATAATGGTTAAAGGCAGGGCAAAAAGGTTTATAAGTAATGAAAATAAAAGAATTGTATTAAAAGGGCCTGTTTTTATAGGGGTTGAGGTTGAGATTGGATAAATAAACCTTGCACCTTTAAATTTCCAACACATCCAAAATTTCCAGAAATTTCTCAACACTCTTTTAGTATCTTTATATTTTTTTATATATGTTTAAATTCTATTTAAATCGGAAATCAACGCCTCAAATCCCGCTGTATTTACCCAAAAATTATTAGGATTGTGTAATAGGTATTTTTTAATCTCTTTTCTTTGTGTTGTTAATTTATCGCCCCCATCTCCAATTCCTAAAAGAACATTGGAATAACTACCATCTAAAAACGCAACATAAGTGGTATTTTTATTCTGCTCTTTTAAGCTGATAACTTCAATCAATTCGGCAATCTGTTTATCTTGTTCGCCACCAGAAGTGTTTAAATGTTTTGCCTCACATAAAAATATCCTTCCATTCATTTTGATAATTAAATCTAATTTTTTATTTTGCTTTTTGGTAGCTAATCTAACGTCGAAATTTTTACGAACATTTTTTACGCTAAAAATCTTTGAAAATTTAGCTACGCATTTTTGTTTCTTGAAAAAATCTTCCCAACTTTTAACTTCTTGAAAACCATATTTTGCTAAAATATGTAAAAGTTTTTTCTAGCCACATTTTCCTTTTTTGCGACCTGAATTTGAATCTAAAATCGCTTGTATCCATTCTTCCGGAACTGCTTCATTTAAAATTCTTTTCTCAAAATATTTCTTAGCGATTTTTTCAAGCAAAACAATATCCTTTTTAGCAAAATTCAAAAAAGTATCACATCGTTTATAAAACAACCAAATTCAGAACAATTAGAAAATTCTCCAAGTATTTTGGAAAGTTCCAAAAAATATTTTGAGATAACTTTCTTGTTCTCCTTTTTCGTTTGTAATGTCCTTATTGTTATCAGAATATTTTTAATTTCTTTGGTGTTGGCAATATATTTCTGTAGTTGTGGGTGTTTTTCATCAAAAACATAAAAATCGTCTAAAGCCCTTTCATGATTGTTTTTTGACGGTTCAAAATAGTAAAGATTGTTTTGGATTTTTTTTCATAATAAAGGTAGTTTAAAAATTTATAAGTGGTCTCAAAAGAAATTCTTTTTCTGTTATTATCCCTAAAATTAGTCAGGAAAAAAGAAAAATATTTGCTTCTTCCCTGATTCAATTCTTCGTTAAATTTCCCCATTATCTCTATTTGGTCTTTTATAGGTATTTCTTTTTTAAAAATCAGATGAGCCATATTACGAGAAGTATTTTTCCCGACAAGCCCGGTAATTCCGTATTTTCTTATATCTTCAAGCTGAATTTTCTTTCCGTTTTTGCTGTCTATTGCTCTCAATAACAGAATATTTTTTTCTATCAGTTTCTTTATATCTTTACTTATGTGAAAAATTTTCTTATTCTTAATGTTCTGAATAGCCATTTCTATCTCATATTCGCCTGATTGTAAATATTCTTCTGTTAGGCGGAAAATTCCCAAATCATTTTTTGTATTTTTGATCCTATTAATAAAATCGCCCCCTAATTGCCAGTTAAACTTTTTTTCAACAGTCAAAGTTATTTCCTGTTTTTCAGGAAAAATTGCCGCAAAAATTTCATTTTTTCCCGAATTATCTTTCTTTCTTTCAAAATAAAAAGAAATTACATTGTAGGTTGTATCCTCAAATACCTGTTCTGAAAAAATATTTAGTTTTATAATATTAAATTTATTAAAAAATTTGTCCCTTATTTTTTTTGAATTTTCCGCACAAAGAAAATTTAACGGAACAATTAAAATGCCTTTTTCGCAGTTCAAAATTGAAAATATTGAGACCTGATACATATCTTCAAAGTTTGAATAATCGCCCGAAAAAAATCTTTCTTTTGTTTCTTTATCAGCTTTGTTTTTATGTAAATATGGTGGATTGGTGCAAACAAAATTATACTTTTGTGGATTGTTTATTGAATCATTATAAAAAACACCAACATTATTCACATATTTTTTATCACAATCAAAACCAGTAACTTTTTTAGCACCATTTTTCTTTGCCCACTTAATCAAATCCTGATTTCCGGCAAAAGGATCTGTAACTTCAACTTTTTTAATATATTTTTCTAATCCCTGCAAAATAAAGTCCGATTTTGTTGTAAAAAATTGTCCTAACTGTTGTTTCATAATAGTTATATTAAAAATAAGTTCTAAATAATTAAATTTACCTAAATTTACATAAATAAACCTTGCACAACCTTACACCTTTAAATTTCCAACCCATCCAAAATTTCCAGAAATTTCTCAACACCCTTTTTAGTAATTCTTGCTCCTGCCGCAACACTGTGTCCTCCGCCTTCTCCCCCGACTTCGGCACACCCTTTTCTCATCAGATTTCCTAAATTAACCCCCTTTTTAACCAAATCCAGATTTGCCCTTGCCGAGACCTTTTTCATTGTTGCATCTTCGCTGTCATCCGCAAGCCCTATAATAAATTTATCTCTGTTTAAATTTAACGACGAATAAGACATTCCGGCAATAATTCCGACAACATTTTCATCAATTGCACTCTTCGCATCAAAGTAATAAAATTTATTTCTTTCTTTTAATCCGTTTGTCTTTAAATATTCAATTCCTCTTCTTATCATAAGCCGATGTCGTTCAAGGACTCTCAACGCCTCATTAAATTTTTCATCCCTGTCTCCGAGACATATATAAATCCCTAATTCAGGCATTTTTTGTCTTCCGCAGGAATTAAGTATGGTTGCAAATTCCTTCGCATCTCTGAGTATTGTTCGCTTTTTTTCTTTAAGCAATGTATAAACCTCTCCGATTAATGACTTTGCAGCGTAGGGACTGAAATTTAAAAATTTTATATATATTGCGGATATTAATTTTTGCCTTTCCTCAAATTTTAAATCAACATAATTAACCCAGCCGTCATCATTTCTCGGTTTTATGCCAAGTGATAGAAGAAAGTCCTTTGCCGCATTTTCACTGCCCGTAATATCAGGAATAAATGGGTCGGTGGCATAAGCAAGCATATAAGGTAATGGTCTGCTCTCTCTTCCGAACAACCGTATATCTTTCTTAAATTTTATTACTCCTTCTTCAACTCCATCGCTTAGTATTTCTCGGTTAACTCCGATTAGTTTTCCTGAACTGTCCTGCATATCACCGACCGCTCCGACTATTGCAATACCAACCATTTCTTTTCTTTCCAGTTCACGGGCAACAAAATAACACATTCCACTGCCAGATATCTCAAAAGCACCGTCAATACCGAATATGTGCGGATTGACATGGTAAATTTTTAAATTTTCGGCTTCAAATTCAATTTCTGTCTTTAAGTATTCTATGGCAGGGAGATGATGGTCAATTATAAATATTTTTTTATCGGAAAAATTTTTTTTTATTAATTCAATCTGTCCGCTGCCCATATCAGTAAATATTACACATGCCCTCTTTGTTGCAATTGTCTTTATTGTTTCTATTGTTGTGCTGTCTAATTGTCTTAAAATTTTAAACTCGTAATTTTTTCCGAGAAAATTTAATAAGTCGGAAATTATTGCACAACTTGCCATTCCGTCTGCATCGTGATGGCTTACCAGCAAAAAGTCATCGCTGTTGTTTAAATTTTCCGCAAAATTTTTTATTTGTTTCCGTGTATCTGCGTCTAATTTTTCTTTAATAGTTATACTTTTTTTGTCTTTATCTTTCATCGTGTAAATTTCATCGTGTAAATTTTAATAAATTCCTTAATAATTAAGAAGCATCTAAATTTTACAAAAAAGAAAATGGGAATTTAAAAATAAGAAGAAAAAAGAAACCTTAATCGTACTATTACAAATTTTCAGAAAACCCTCAAAACACATACGCAATTATTCCCGCAATGGCTAAATTTATCAAAGCAAGAAATATCAGATATTTCCACCCTAAATTTAATACCTGATCAATCCTAAATCTCGGCAAAGTTCCCCTGAGCCATATTGCTATATACACCAAAGTAAATGTTTTAGCTAAAAACCAGAATAATTCTGAGATTGCTTCTGGAACAACAGGAATATCAAACAAGCCATTCCACCCTCCCAAAAACAACAATGTAATCAAAGCCGAGCCCACAAACAATTCCAAATATTCCGCAAGATAAAAGAATGCAAATCTCATTCCGCTATATTCAATATGGAATCCCGCAATTAATTCGCTTTCCGCCTCAATCGTATCAAAAGGAACTCTGCTCATTTCCGCAATTGTTGCAACAAAAAATACAAACAACCCTAACAACAAAGGAATAGCAAACCATAAATTTTGCTGGGCATTAACTATATCAATCATATTCATACTTCCTGCAAGCACAACAACACTCAAAGCGACAATGAGCATCGGGATTTCATAAGCCATCATTTGTGCGGCAGACCTCATTGAACTAATCAATGAATACTTATTTCCCGAACCGTAACCCGCAATAACCATTCCGAGCGATGATATTGAGCCAAAAGCAATTAGCAAAAGTAATCCGACTCCTACATTTGCAAAAGATAAGAATTCATTAAAGGGAATTAGTACAAGCGTTAAAAGCACAGGGATAAAAACAAGAATAGGTGAGATAAAGTAAAGCAATTTGTCCCTGTTTTTTGGCTTTATGTCTTCTTTGAATATCAGTTTCATTACATCTGCAAGCGGTTGAAGTATTCCGTGGGGGCCTGCCACCATAGGTCCCAGTCGGATTTGAACATCTGCCAAAATTTTTCTTTCAAGATAAGTGAGGAGTAGCACAAGGACAGCAGCGACTACAAATAATATAATTCCGGCACCTGTATAAACAAGCAAAGAGGATAAATTTTCCTGAATGCCAAAATTTTGCAGTGTTTTGATTCCGACATCAATTGCATTTCCTGTTTTGATTCCGACATCAATTGCATTTCCCTGAAATAAATTTAATGTTTCCATTATATATAAAGTAAATTTTTATAAATTTTTTAAAATTTTTTGTCCTCTTTATCTGTCAACACATCCCATTACAGGGTCAATAGTTCCGCTTATTGCAACAACATCCGCAACATAATTATTTTCGCACATCTTTGGTAAAGCGGATAAATTTGAAAATGAAGGAGACCTTATCTTAAGGCGATATGGTTTTGGTTTTCCGTCGCTAACGATAAAAATTCCCATCTCTCCTTTTGCATGTTCAATCTTTTCATAAACACTTCCCTTTGGAGGAATGATCATTCTCGGAACCTTTGCTATTATTTCTCCTTCTTTTACTGAATTTAGCATATCCATCCCCTGCTTAATAATTTTTAATGATTCCTCTATTTCATTCATCCTGACCATATACCTTGAAAAATTATCTCCCTCATTGAATACTGGAACATTAAATTTAAATTGAGCATACATTGAATACGGCTCATCCTTTCTTACATCGTAATTAACACCGCTTGCTCTTAGCATAGGTCCCGTAACCCCAAAATTAATTGCATCTTCTTTTTTTAATATTCCGATATTTTTTGTCCTTGCTAAAAAAATTTCATTTCCCGTAATCAAATTGTGATATTCCTTCATATGTGCGGGCATCATGTCTATAAATTTATAAATTTTTTTTGCGATGCTTTCATTAATGTCCTTTTTAACTCCCCCTACACACATATAATTAAACATCATTCTCGCCCTGCTTACATCCTCAAAAATTTCCAGAATTTTCTCTCTGTCGTTAAATCCGTAAAAGAAAGGGGTTGTTGCTCCCAAATCCATACACCATGTTGTGAACCATATTATGTGGCTTGCTATTCTGTTTAACTCTGCAACAATAACTCTTATTATCTGTGCCCTTTCGGGAATCTCAATATTCATTAATTTTTCCATTGCCAGAACATAAGGAAATTCGTTCAGCATTGATGCAACATAATCCAAACGATCCATATAAGGGACAATTTGGTTGTAATTTAAACTTTCACAAACTTTTTCAATTCCTCTATGCAAATAACCGATTACAGGCTCAATTTTAATCATCCTTTCACCATCTATTATCATCCTTAACCTCAAAACACCGTGTGTTGAAGGATGATGAGGCCCTACATTCAAATGCATAATTTTTGTTTGATAGGTTCTTCCTTCTTGTCCTTCGCTTTCAATAAATTTATCAACTGTTAATTCGTCCTTCGTTGCCTCAAAGTCGCTGCTTAGTGAGATTTCCTGTTCTTTGTTGCATGGATATGATTTAAGTAAAGGATAACCTTTAAATTCCGCAGGAAGCAAAATTCGCCTTAAATTTTTATGTCCTTCAAAATTTATACCAAACATATCAAATGTCTCACGCTCATGCCAGCCAGCTGATCTAAAAATTTCAGTCAATGTTGGAACAGCAAAATTTTCATCAGAAGAAATTTTTTCTGTCTCTGTTTCCGTCTTTTTTTCTGTCTCTGTGTTCTGCTCTAATGTTTTAATTTTATTTATTTTAATTTTATTTATCGCCTTAAAAAGTTCCAAAATTTTTATCTTTTTCGGGCATTTTTCCTGACATAATCCACAGATTGCACAGTTGGAAATTTGTTTCGGGTTTATGTTTTTATTTTGCTTCAGACCGAGAATAACTGATTTAACATCAACGCTATTAACACAGACCTTGTTGCACAATCCGCATCCCAAGCACAATCCATAGTCATTAATACCTTCGGCAATTATTTCAGTAGGAGAGATTAAAATTTCCGTCTCGCTTTTTGTCTCGCCTGTTTTTGGTTTATTCTTGTTTAATTTAATCTTGAGCGGAATAAAATTTTTTTGTGTATATGAATGAAGCAAATAAACAACCTCTAATTCATTTAATTTATCAACTGCTGTCACAAAGGACAAATGTTCATAGCCCTTTTCCTTTAAAAATTTAACGAGCGGCTGTAAATTTTTATCATTCGCAACAATGTATTTTAATGCTCCGTCTTCTTCAAGAGCAATTTCTTTTATTCCTGCATTATCCTTTATTTCGGTAAAAATTTCATCAATCATTTTAATTTTAAAAATTTTGAAATATTATAGATTATAAATTTTTCGGTTAATCTTCACTTATTTTTCTATAAGACGCAAAATTGTATCTATATCAGCAACACCAGTCCGACACATCTTGCCATCCGGAGCAATCATTTTAAAACTGTTACATTTTGTAACTGTTTCACTTCCTTCTTTTTTTAAACAATTTTTTAACACTTTCAATGATTTCTTCCAACGAATTTTTTACTTTTTATTTAACATTCCTTTAATTTTCTCAGTAAGCAATTTTTCCTGTGCTATCTTTTCCCTTAATTTTATTATTCCATCAAGTAATGCCTCTGGTTTCGGCGGACATCCCGGAACATAAACATCAACGGGAATAATTTTATCAACACCTTTAACAACAGCATAAGAATTCACAAAAGGACCTCCGCTTGTCGCACATGCTCCCATGGCGATAACATACTTCGGAGAAGGCATTTGTTCATAAAGTCGCCTGACCCTCGGGGCCATTTTATGCGTTACCGTTCCCGCAACAAACATTAAATCAGCTTGTCTCGGAGACGGTCTGAAGACCTCCATCCCAAATCTCGCAATATCATTGTCTGCTGCTGCCGTACTCATCATTTCTATCGCACAGCATGCTAATCCAAAGGTTAATGGCCATACCGAATTCAGCCGCCCCCAGCTTAAAATTTTATCTGTAAATTCAAACACCTTTTCTGTTTTTCCAAATAAAACATTTAATTTATCCATCTTAAATTTAGTCAGTCCATTTGAGGAATTTTTTATTGAGCACATATATCAATGAGAGCAATATTAAACCAATAAACAGCATCGCCTCCATATATCCTATAACACCTAAATTTGTGAATTCAACCGCCCAGGGAAATAAAAAGATAGCTTCAACATCAAATACGACAAACATTAAAGCATAGATATAATATTTGAAGGAAATATTGAAAAATTTTGTATCTCCTACGGCAATTTCTCCGCATTCGTAGGTCTCATATTTTCCACCTGCATTTTTTTTATCCCTTTCTTCTACCCTTAAAGCCCTCCATATACCCTCCATAGTAAGCAAAGCAATGAGAATTCCGACAACACCAATAACAACAATTCCGATATATGCAGTTATATTGTCAGCGACCATTTTGATTTATTTTTATTTGATTATTTGATTTTTTGTTAAATTTTTAATTTATTTTTATTTTTGAGCTTGTTTTTTATCTCTATTATTTTGAAATTTAATTATTTTAAATTTTTAATAAAACTTTAAGGTAAAATTTAACTCACACCAAGCGAATGAACAATATTTGTGCAAATTTCAACGAATGGAGGGGCATAGAATAAAATGAGCAATGCAATTACCGCAATTAACATTGGAATTACAAATGCGATCGGTTCTTTAAATTTCTCAAATTTTACTTCAATGTGTTCGTTATGTCCGTTATTTTTGTTGTGTTCGTTATGCTCACCATGTTCATCACTCTTATGTTCCATTCCTTCCGGCTCAACAAACCACATATATTTTATCAGTCGTCCGTAATAATACAGAGAGATAACTGATGTTATTATCATTACAACACCCAAAATCAAAGCAAGCATATTTTCCTGCATTGCCTGAACGAACAATTCAACCAAAATCAGAATTTTTGCCGTAAAGCCACCGAAAGGAACAATTCCCGCAAGTGAAAGCATAAATGCAGCCATAGCAAAGGCAGTAATCGGAGCGGTTCTCCACAATCCTTTGTAATCATCATAATTTTTAATTTTTCCGTCCGAAACAAAAAGTAAAGTTCCTGCGGCAATAAAGGCTCCGCCTTTCATAAACGCATGAACAATAATATAATATATTGCATAAGCGATTCCCAGCGGAGTAAATATTGCTATTGCAGCAAGAATATATCCTACCTGCGCAATTGATGAATATGCGAGCATCTTTCGAACATCCTTTTGTGCCAAAGCCAGCACATTTCCGACGAACATTGAAAGTATAGCAAGTATTGCGAGCATTACACTTAACTCAAATTTAAATAACACTATAAAAACCACCAAAATTTTGAGCAGGGCAACAAATGCCATCTTTTTTGATGCGCCCGCGAGCAAAGCAGAAACAGGAGAAGGAGCGCCCTGATAAGCATCGGGTGCCCAGAAATGGAACGGAGCGGCACTCATTTCATACGCCAATCCCAGCACTATTGCCAAAATCCCGATAAATGTTAATAACTTTAAATTTTCATCTCCGCCCTGATGTAAAATTCCACTCTGATCAAGCATCAAACTGCCTGTTGAAAAATATATTAATGAAATTCCGAACAATAAAATTGCCGAAAATACCGCTCCGAATAAAAAATACTTTGCCGCACCTTCTATTCCCTTCTTTGTTTTTTCAATCGCAACCAGCACATAAGCAGGAATTGCGGCCATTTCCAGCCCTACAAATAATGTCAATAAATCAGCTGCAGATGCAACAACGAGCATTCCGAGAATTGCGAAAAGTATTAAGGCATAATATGCGTCAAAAATTTTATCAGATATAAATTTTTCCGTGTATTTTAGCGATGCAATAACCGCCATCAGTCCGACGATGAGAAATATAAATTTAAATACAACTGCAAGCAATCCGACATTATAAAATATGCTTATTCCTTCGGCAATTGTAATTACTGCTATGCTATCCGCAGTTGTGTTTATGGACTGAATTGCAATCACAAAAAGCGAAATTAATGAAGCAACTATTCCAAGTAAGGCAATATAACCCGAAATTTTCTTAAATTTAAATCCTGTTAATAATATCAAGATTGCTGCAACCGCAATAACTATCTCCGGAAGTATTAAATCGAGCATTTTAAATTTATTGTTTTATGTTTTAGTAGGTTTTAGTTTTATAATTTGATTAAGAAGACTAGAAATCCAATTAATAAGAATAGTATTGCCATTGTTGTTGATGAAGTTATAAATTTATAGGCGGACTTGTCAAGTTCTCTCTCAATATCTTCAACATTTTTGCCTTTAAATTTACTAATAGTATAAGCATAAGGAGCCAAGCTTAACTTAACTGCCCATTGATAAAACAAAAGTAAGCGGTGATTTAAAGATATACAGACCTTTGAAAGCGGATTTCCACCGTAAATAAAAGGTGTGTCAAATTTAATAATTTCCTTTCCTTTTGAACTTCCAAAATACCTGTAATTGAGCAATAAGAATAAAGCAATTATGGCAAGAACAATATATTCTGCGGTTTCACTCCAGTGTTTTGAAATTTCCTCGCTAACCACATCTGCAACAGGCAGGACATGTGAAGGTGAAATTTTAATTTCTGCTAAATTTAAGAATGGAAAAGGAACCACATAAAATACAACAACTAAAATTGCAACTACAACTATCGGCGCTAAAATTAAGATATTTACTTCCTTAAATTTTGCATATTCAATCTCATTCTCTTTCTTTGGTTTTTTGAAAAATGCTTTATAAATTATGGGGAAAAAATAAATTACATCAAGTAAGCCCGCCAGCAAAAAGACAATAAAAAATATCCAGTATCCGCTTGCGAAAGAACCCTCAAGTAACATTCCTTTACTCAAATATGCCAATGTCAGAGGTGTTGCTATCATAGCCAATGTTCCGACGGCAAAAGAAAGCATTGTTATAGGCATTCTTCTTCCGATTCCGTCTAAATCGCTGATAAGTTTTTTGTGTACGGCAACAAAAACAGCCCCTGCCACAAAGAACAACACTATTTTTCCAAACGAATGACTTGCTATGTGCAAAATTCCTCCTGTAAGTCCGCTTTTTGTTAATAACGCTACACCAAGCAGCATAAATGATAACTGACTAACAGTTGAATACGCAATCCTTCGCTTTAAATTATCCTGTGTAATTCCAAAGAATATTGCGGCAAGCAGGGTAAAAGCAGCAAAAATTCCCAGAACTATATCCAAATGCAATGTGTGCATTAAATTTGGCCCGAAAACATCAAAAACAGTTCGCATAATGCAGAATACACCTGCAACTACAACCGCAACAGCATGCAATAAAGCAGAAACAGGGGTGGGAGCAACCATCGCTGCCGGAAGCCATGAATGAAGAGGAAATATTGCTGCTTTTGCATAACCAAACATAAGCATTAAAAATATTGCAGATAAAAGCATTGAACCGCCTTGTGCCAATCCTCCTATTCCTCCTTCACCGAATTCCATTGTTCCGGTAATTCCATAAATAAGTAAAATTGCTGTAAGCTGCAAAAGCATTGACGCAACCATTAAATAAATCATATATTCGGTACCTGACCTCATTGATCGGCTATCTTCCTCGTGAATAACCAGAGGATAAGTCACGATTGATAAAATTTCATAAAAAATAAACAGGGTTATTAAATTTCCTGAAAAAGCGATTCCCAATGCGGCAAAAATTGACAAAGTAAAATAGACAAAAAAACGCGTCTGTGCATGCTCCTTCAGTCCTCTCATATAGCCAATCGCATAAATGTTTGTTATAACCCATAATGTTGCGGTAACAAATGCAAAAAACATTCCGAAAGCATCCAACTTCAAAGTAAATGCTATTCCGGGAGCAAATTCAAACAATTTCATAGTAATATTTTCTCCGTCCAATATCGGAGGTAAAACCACAAATGCAACAAGCAAAAAGGTTATAATTGTTGCTATGACTGTAAGTCCATCTCTTAAATTCGGCTTATTCTTAAATAAAGGCAGCATAAATGCCGCTATCAGTGAAGGCAGTAACGCATAAATTAAAATTTCTCCGTTCATTTTCAATAATTTTTGAGATTTTTATTTTGAAATTTCAAATAAGTAGTTGACGCCAATGTCCAATCTTCATTATCTGCTGACTTTATCCATTCAACATAAGGCCTTACAAAGTTTAGCCGTTCCTCTAAATTTTTATCTTTATTAAATTTTATCCCCATTTTTTAAATTTTCCATTAAATTGCTAATATCTATGTTTCCGAATTTTCTATAAATGATTATTGCTAATGCCAGTCCGACTGCAATCTCCGCAGCTGAAATTGCTATGATGAACATAACGAATGTTTGTCCCGAAGCATCGGCCATGAAAGATGCAATTGCCGTCAGATTTAAATTTACTCCGTTGATTGCTATCTCAACGCACATCAAAAATTTTATGAAATTTTTCTGTGTCAATGTTCCTAATATTCCTATAAAAAATAAGAGCGTTCCGAGTATTAAATAATAAGTTATAGTTATCATTTTGTTATCTTTTCGGATTTGTTTTTTCCGTATTTTCTTTATCTTTAAATACCAATATTATTGCTCCGATTACTGCTGCCGTTAATAATAATCCGAGAACTTCAAACGGCAGTAAAAAATTTCCGAATAAATTTAATCCGATATTGTTTGCCGAAATTTCGCTGATTTTTGTTTCATCGCTTCCTACATTCAAAAAAGCATTTGCGATAAGTATGAATAATACTATTCCTAACAATATGCCGAAAATTGAAATCGAACTATTAGCATTCATCTTTTTATTTTTATTTTAAATTTTTACCTTCTTCTTTATTTTCTTCACCTTTTATAAGCATTATCGCGAATAACATTAATACGATTACACCTCCTATATAAACCAAAATCTGAACAGCGAAAAGGAAAAATGCCTTTAAGGATATATACAAAACCGCAATAGCCAAAAATGTCCCTGCCAGATATACCGCCGAATGCACAATATCTTTTGAAATTATTACTGCAATCGAAAAAGCAATTGCCAATATTCCGAAAACAAAAAATAAAATTTCTTCCATTATTTGTTTTTTATTTGTTTTTTATTTTCTGTATTTATTTTATTTATTTGCGTCCGTTGCGGGAAATTCTATAAATTTCCCTTATTATATCAGTTAAAGATAATATCCCTCTCATTTCTTTGCTGTCATCTGTAACTATCATGCGATGAATATGCCTGTTTTGCATTATCTCTCCTGCATCCTTAACTGATTTATTCATTTCAATAACTTCCGGTGGAGAATGCATTATCTCTGTAACTTGGACATCCTCAAAATTTCTCCCGAATGCCTTCGGAATATCCACTTCCGAAACAACTCCTATAGGCTCACGCCTTTGATTTACAACAACAATTGCATGAACGCCCCCCTCAACTAAAATATTTACCACTTCTATAACACTTGTATTTTCGGGAACAGTAATTGCTCCGTAAGTCATTATATCTTTTACTTTTGTTTCCTCTATTCCTTTCATTTTGGATTTTATAAAATTTTATAAAAATTTCTTTGCTAATTTATTTTTTTAATTTATTTTCCTTATTAATTTTTCTCTTGTGTAGTCAGCCATTTCATAAACATTTGTCAGGTGCATTGCATGTTTCGGGCAAATTTCTTCGCATAACCCACACCACATACAACTTCCGGTATTAACCATAAAATCATAATCATCTGCATTTCTCGTCTTTTCACGGCCTGCTTTTTGTTCTATTTTGAGCGCATTAACAGGACAGCTTCTGGCACACATGCCGCAAACAATACATTCCTTTGTATTGACTTTTTGTAGCCCTCTGTAAGGATGGTCTCTTCTTTCTTTTGGATATTGTAAAGTTACATTTTTCCTGAACAATGCCGTTTTTATTGTTACCCACAGGCCTTTGAGGATTCCTGTTATGAACATCTTTATAAGTGTTTATGTGTTTGAGTAATTAATTAAAATTGATTAATTAAATTTGTATAATAATTAGTGTATAATAATTAAAGTTTATAATAATTAAAATTTGAATTAAATTAGTATTGATAAGTATTATTTATTAAATTAGTATTGATAAGTATTATTTATTAAAATTTAAACTATCAATTTTATAAATTCGGTAAATTTTTCACTTTTATCAGCACCAAAATTTACCTACTGCAATTATATTTAACGAAATTTAATTTATTAACATATTAATTTATTAATTTATTAATATATTAATATATTTATACTTATTCATAATATTTAAAACAAAATTATTATTTATTATTCCTTATTTTTATTATTTATTTTTATATGTGTTCATAATTAAATATGTTTAAAAATAATCACAGGATTAAACAAATTTAACAAAATAAAAAACAAACTTGATTAAACAAAAATTTAAACTAATAAAATTTAAATAAATAACGTAACTACTCACCCGCCCAAAAAATTACAGGTAAATTTTTTGATTTTTTGTATTTTTTTGAAAGTTTTTCAGGTATTAAAAAATATTTGAAATATTTTTTAAGATTGAAAATTTATTTATAAATTTTCAGTAAATTTTGTCAAACTGTGAGTAGTTACTAAATAACAAGCAATCAAAAATTTAAAATGGAACCCCAAATGCAAAAATTTGTTGAAGCGGTTGAAAAAGAACTAACCGCAGAAGATATTGACACAAGTATAGAAGGCTGTATCGGATGCGGAAACTGTGGGCATGCCTGCCCGTGGTATATAGTGACAGATGATCCTAAATATCACCCGAAAACAAAAGCGGATGTCGTAAGGAAGGTATATAAAGCATACATTGACCCTGCCGGAAAAATAATGGCAAACTTGGGATTGATTAAGAAACCAACTGTTAAGGATTTGGAAGATATGAGAGAATTTAAAAAATTAAAATTAAAAAAATAAAAAACGAAAAATGAACTTGTTAAATATCTTGGGGGAAAATAAAAAACACCTTCCAACAATGCTCTGGGTGGCCCGTATTTTGAATATGATAATAATAATTGCTCTGATTTATTTTGGATGGAATGTTTTTAGCGAAGATGTAAAATACACAAACCTGACGTCCTTTTTAATTTGGGTGGTCTGGTGGCCTATGATTATTTTTATGGTGGTTCTTGCCGGAAGATTATGGTGTACTATGTGTCATCTGAAATTAATTGCAGACGCCTTTGACGGTTTTGGATTAAAATTGAAGGTTCCCAAATGGCTCATGAAAAGAGGCACGACAATCGTATTAACAATGGTAATAGCGGTTTTTATTTTGCACTCTTCAGTAGAGAGCTACGGAGTAAACAACTTTGCATATCTTTCAGTGATATATCTGATAGTCCTTACGAGTTACGCTATAGTTATCGCATTAGTATTTGAAAGGCATACATTCTGCAAATACTTCTGCCCTTTAGTCGGATTTTTAGGAAACTACACCCGATGCGCTCCTACCGAATTAAGGTCTGCTGACCTCGATAAGTGCAAGACGTGCAGAGACAAGGAATGCGTAAAGCACTGTCCGAATAAGCTGTACATGGGAACTATGGATTCGCAGCAGCAGGAAGGATGCCTTCTCTGCATGGAATGCGTAAAGCACTGTCCGAAAAACAACATAACTTTCCGCTTTAGAAATTTCTTTAAAGGGGTATGGGATTCGCCTAAAAGAAGCGTTGGAGGAACTTTTGCAGTTATAGTCGTATTCGGAATTTTAATAACAGAATTCGGGGAAAACTGGGAAATAGTACGGCAAACAATTACTTTTATTCCGAACGCACTTGCAGAATTAACAGGCGTTGAAAATATCGCAGGATATAAGCTGTGGAAAAGCTTGTGGTTGTTTTTAGTAGAGCCGGCATTAATACTCGGAATTTGCGGAGCAGTAGCAATGATTATAGCACGAAAAGACAGCGCATGGAACTATGTTAAAATTTACGCTCTCGGTCTTCTTCCGATGCTTTTGAGTATGCATCTTACTAAGCACTTTATTAATGTTAACGAACATTTAGGTTATCTTCCATATGTCATTAAAGATCCTTCCGGAGCAGTTACAGCAGAGGCCATAAAATCAGGTATATTAACACCTCCAAGCCCTGTTCTTTTTTCGGGTAGTATTGAAGGTTTTGCTTTGATAATCTTTATAGGAGTATTCGGGATTTTAGGGTCGTTATATGCTACCTGGAAAATTTCAAAAGTAAATTTCGCGGATGACAAAAAGCAAGGTTTGTTTAGTGCTATTCCTTTCCTCCTGATGATAGTATTTCTTGGAGGTGTGTTTGCATTGACAATTTATAATTGGATGGTTGCGGTTTTATAAATTTATTTAAAAAATTATATAAAATGAGCTCAATTGAAAATAAAAAAGTGGGAGAAGTAATGCATTACGGAGTAATTACGATAACTGAGGATACTCCTGCTAAAAATATATGTATGACTATGGCAGAGAATAACATCTCCAGTGTTGTTGTGAAAAATGCAAAAGGAAATATTTCCGGGATAGTTTCAGATACAAATATACTAAAAATTTTTGAAAAATGCAGTGGAAAATGGATTAAACCCGAGGAATGTCCTGTAAACGCTGGTGATATAATGACAAAAAAGATCGCAAACGTGAAATCAAGCGACAGCTTAAAATACGCGATTGAACTGATGGATAAAAATAAAATACACCGGGTTTTAGTGCTTTCGAATGACAATCCTGAAGGCGTATTGAGTGCGTCTGATATAAGAAAAGAACTGGCTAAGACTTCGGATAAAACACCTGAAGCATTTTATTCAAGGTTTGAAAATTATGAAAAACAGGACACGCAAGTAATCAGCGGTGCCGTCAGCAATACAGCCATAGATGCGGAATTAAGGAAAAAAAAGATTTACGATGTTATGACTTCCGGAATTATAATGGTTCCGATAACCATGGGAATTAAGGAGGTATCAAAAATCCTTTCGGAAAAAAACATACACGGAGTTTCTGTGATAACAGATGAAGGGGAAATGATCGGAATCGTTTCAGATGTTGATATTATAAAAGCATTCACAGGAGAATTCATTGGAAGAGATCCGAGTGATTTAATTGCAGGAGACATTATGACAACAGGCGTTGAGAGTGCTACCCACTGCATGACACTTGAGGAAGGTGTGGGAATAATGAATGAAAAACACATACACCGTCTGGTTGTTTTATTCGGGCGCGCATGCGATATTTCGCAGGGTTCAGACTTAAAGAAAAAGCCGATAATGTCTCAGGGAATCGTTCGGGGAGTAAATGTTCCGGTCGGGATTTTAAGCGCAAGCAACATTGTGAGAGAGATTGCAAAAAGATGAATGCTGATTTGCAAAATTTACAAAAAACAAAAAAAAGAGTATAAAAAACCTTGCATTAGCTGCTGCATGCAGTATTTTGTTTTTTTCTCTTATCTCTTGCTCCTATGCTGAGGATGTCAAAGAAGACGACAATGGCGATAATAAAGAGGAAGATAATAAAGAAGAAGATAATAGAGTTGTTGCAAATTAAAAATTTTAAAGGTGAAAACCAATAAAATTCAAAGGTAAAAAAGTTATTTTGCAACATGTCTAATATAGGTGAAAATAATAAAGAGGAAGATAATATAGGTGAAAATAATAAAAGGGAAGATAATAAAGTAGAGGATAATAAAAATGATAATAACGATGATGAAAGCCTGACCAAAAACGGCAGAAACGGAACTGCTGTTGAGAATCCGAAACAAGGTATTGTAAATGAAACAGTTACAAAAACACCTTCCTCCTCTGAAAAACAGGATACAAAAACACCGGTAACGCAAGTTCCGGCTGTTAAGAATGCCACTGAACCAACAGCAAAAACCGACGTAGGAATTGTAACGAAATAACTTAATCAATTTGGAATAATTTTATAGTTCCATTCTCCATGAAACTCATCTTTTACAAAATTAATTTTTTTAAATTCATTATCTGTTACTCTTATTCCTATTTGATATTTATTTGTGTCTAATTCACATTTCACTTGCAACCCTTTTTGCGTATTGGTGGAAGCAATCAGATTAACTACTACTTCATAGCTTATTAAAGGTTTACCTCGCCAATTTTTTGAAATATATGAAAATAAACGATGTTCAATTTTATTCCATTTACTTGTAGCCGGTGGAAAATGACACACATATATTTCTAAACCTATTTCATCAGATAATTTTTGTAATTCGCTTTTCCACAATCTACTTCTTGAACTATTACTTCCTCCGCCATCTGCTGTTATTAATAATTTTTTAGCATTGGGATAGCAAAGTTTACCCATTTTATTCCACCATCTTTTTATTGTTTCTGCAGCAAATTCCGCCGTATCATGGTCTATTCCTACACTAATCCACCCTTTATTTTGTAATAAATCATATACTCCATACAGTCTTGCTTCCCCTTTTGCGTCACTTAAAAAATCATATACTTTTACTTTTGTTGGTTCTTTTGATTTATGCCACTCTTTTCCATTATTTTTAAAATTACCTATTAGTTCTTTTTTCTTTGCATCTACTGATATTACTGGCTGATTTTCATGTTGAAAATTTTTTACTTTTTCGTGTATATATTCAAATTGTGCGTTCCTGTCAGGATGACTTTTTCCTTCATCTGTTTTACGATTTGCCTGTAAGCTAAAACCTTGCTCTTTTAATATCTGCCCAACTAATTTGTGGCTTGCACTATACCCTGTTTCTTTAAGTTCTGATGATAATTTACGTAGACTTTTGCTTGTCCACTGCAGTACAGAATCAGGATCACCTCTTACAGCAGGTTCTATCAAATCATTCAAGGCCTTTTTTATTTCAGGTATTTTTTCTACTGTTTTTTTTCTTCCACCTCCTTTTTTTCGTATTCTTCTTAAATCTACTTCCATAGGGTTTTGCAGTTCTCGCTGACCTGTTAAAATTGTTGTTTTTGATATTCCTGTTGCTTTCGCTACTTGACTAATACCTCCTTGGCCTAAAACTTTTGATTCGGCAGCACTCCACAATCTCCGCATTTTTTCATTCATTAACGGATCTAATAATTTATAAAGTTTCTTTATTAGATTTATATTTTTCATATTGCAACTTTTCATAATTTCTAACTTTTTATTAATTCTCTGCAATTCTTCTTGTGTCATTCTGCCAAAATAAAATATCGTATGATGTCTATTTTTACCATTTACCCTGTATGGCTCTACAAGAGAGTAATAATTATGGTGGTGGCGTTTAACATACCAATTCATTTTCATTTTATATCTTGTATGGGTCGTAAAAAATATTATTAATTTATTAAATAATTATATGTAAAAGTAATTAAATATACAATTAATATACCTAAATATTGGGTCGTAAAAAATATTTAAAAACCAACAAACAACAAAAATAGAAAAATACAGGCATTATGGCAATATTTCATTCCTTAATAATATCTAAAATTAATTATGAGTAGAGTAGAAAAGAAGAGTTTACAAAGAAAAAATATTTGTTATAAAGAAACAAGTTATTTTGCTACAATGACGTAGTTCAGGATCAGTCGTCTGTTCCGGTTCAGGAAAAAAATTTTTTGGGTATTGCCCTTATGATACTGTTGGGGTTATTTATCTCGGGAATCATCATATATGCTTCAAGAAAATAAAAATCTGAAATTTAAAAAAAACGTTTAATAAAAGTTTTATCGTAACTATTCAGAGGGTACAAAAATTTACTGAAAATTTATAAATAAATTTTCAATCTTAAAAAATATTTCAAATATTTTTTAATACCTACGATTTTCAAACTTGTTTGAAAATGCACGAACGAAGTGAGTGTAAAATTTCAAAAAATACAATTTTAAAATCTCAAAGATTTTAAAATACACGAACGAAGTGAGCGTAAAAATCAAAAAATTTACTCGTAATTTTTTGGGTGGCTGAATAGTTACTTTTTTATTTTGTTTAAAGTTTCTAAATTTTAACCGTCTAAATTTTTCTTATCGTATCAAGGGTTATGTTTTTGATAAAAATTATGAGTTTATAGATGGACACCAATTCACACGCATAACATAAACAACCATGCCGGGATGTATGTTATATCATCTTCCTCTTTAAACAAATCCTTCATCACAACGATTCCTTTTTTTACAGAAAAATTTTTCCAATTATTTATTAAAATTGAAACTATCAATTTTATAAATTCGGTAAATTTTTCGCTTTTATCAGCACCAAAATTTACCTACTGCAATTATATTTAACGAAATTTAATTTATTAACATATTAATTTATTAATTTATTAATATATTAATATATTTATACTTATTCATAATATTTAAAACAAAATTATTATTTATTATTCCTTATTTTTATTATTTATTTTTATATGTGTTCATAATTAAATATGTTTAAAAATAATCACAGGATTAAACAAATTTAACAAAATAAAAAACAAACTTGATTAAACAAAAATTTAAACTAATAAAATTTAAATAAATAACAAGCAATCAAAAATTTAAAATGGAACCCCAAATGCAAAAATTTGTTGAAGCGGTTGAAAAAGAACTAACCGCAGAAGATATTGACACAAGTATAGAAGGCTGTATCGGATGCGGAAACTGTGGGCATGCCTGCCCGTGGTATATGGTGACGAATGATCCTAAATATCACCCAAAAACAAGAGCGGATGTCGTAAGGAAGGTATATAAAGCATACATTGACCCTGTCGGAAAAATAAAGGCAAACTTGGGGTTGATTAAGAAACCAACTGTTAAGGATTTGGAAGATATGAGAGATGCTATGTGGACATGCACAACTTGCGGAAGATGCACTTTAGCATGTATGCAGGGGGTAAGCAACAGGCGACTGATAAGAATAGCGAGAACTGCTTATGACGCTGCAGGAATACAGCCACCGGTTGTCCAGAAAATTAAAAATGACTGCATAGTTCATCATCATTCTTTTGGCTCAACAAAGGAGGAGGTTTTCGGAAGAGTTCTTCCAGTACTTCAAAAAGCAGGAGTACAGGTTTCAATAGATGTAGTCGGTGCTGAATATTTATGGAGTTGTTCTGCAATAGGAAATACAAAGGTCTATGAGACAGAAGCACCTATAATGGTAAGTATGCTAAATGCTATGGGTATAAATTATACAGTAAGTTCCCAGATTGTTGATACCGGAACTGAAATGCAGGCGGTTGTCGGAAACAGAGCATTAACAAAACAATATTTGGAAAGAATTGAGGAACAGGCAAAACGACTTCATGTCAAAGGAATACTTCTTCCGGAATGTGCCTGTGATATCAGAGAATTGATAGTTGAAGCAAGTGATGTTCTCGGAAGGCAATTTGAATTTCCAATAGCGTATGTGGATACATTGGCCATAGATGCTATAAATAGTGGAAAAATACCTGTTGAAAAGGTTGAAATGACTGCAACATATCATGATCCTTGCTGGACATCACGACTAACGGGCTATGTTGAGGAACCAAGGGATTTATTGAGAAAGGTTGTAACAAATTTTGTTGAAATGACTCCGAACAGAGAATACAATTACTGCTGTAATGCAGGCGCAGGTCCTTTAAGAATGTTTCCGTCAAAAGAAGGGGAAATAAATTTAAGGCAAAAGGTCTCTATATTAAAAGCAAAACAAATTGAAGCAACAAACGCCGATGCTGTTTTAACATCCTGTGCAACATGTTATTTGAGTTTAAAGGATACTGTTAAGGTGTATGCTTTAAAAGCAAAAGCAGGATCACTTATATCTGTTGTTTATAAAGCAATGATGAAGGCATTGGCAAAGGAAGGAAAGACGGACATAGTAAAATTCCCGGTGAATTACGATAAAATTCCGGAATCATTCAGATATATTAAAAAGGCATAAAGATAAAATTTAAAAAATAAAGATAAAAATATGATAAAAATTTAAAAAATAAAAATTTAAAAAAAATTTAAAAAATTTAAAATGGAATTTATTGATTTTATGGCAGGGTATGCAATATTGGCAATTGTGTTGTTTGGGATTGGAATAATTTATAAATTCGGAAAGACATTTTGGCACAGGGCAACAATGAGGAGGGAGATGACTCCAAAGACATATACAATACATCCCGTAAAGAAAAGGTCTGTTTTAGAAGCATTATATATGGTAAATGTACTAACATTCACGAAATTTTGGGCAAAGGCAAATGTGCCGACATTTATGGCACACCTGCTTTATCATGTGGCAATTGGAACCGCTATTTTATGTTATACATTATCGGGTATAACATTACTAATGACAGGTAAATTTTGGACTTTGTCTATACAGAATATACTTGTATATGTATTTGACTGGTTTGTAAAATTTCATTCCGAGGGATATGCACTTTTAAATTCGGCAATATTTACTCAAGTGATGATCTATTTATTTATGATTGCGGTTGTATTAGGTATTCTTGCAGAACTTACAACACTAACACTAAGTGCATTGAAGAAAAGAGGAATGATCAGTCCGATAGATGGACCTACAAAAATGGTAAACATAAGGACAAGCGGATTGCCAAGGTCAACAAAAGGTGGCTATCAAAGAAAGATTATCGGATTAATGGTGCTTGCAATTGTCGGTCCGTTGTTTTTGCAGTTTGTAGGTGTGCTTGATGAAGAAACTGCATTTTATATTCACGGAACAGTAGCACTGACATTTATAGCAATCTTCCCATATACTATGCTTTTCCATGAAATTGCAAGATGGAGAATGTGTACCGGGGTAAAAAGAATGATGAACAGAACAACTGCATAAAAACCATACAAACAATACAAACCATACAAACAAAGGACTGAAAGGATTGACGAGTTAAGAGGCGAGGTAAATTTTTGTTTTTTAAACCTTGCTTCTTATCATTATTTTTAATTTTTTTATTTTGTTTAAAGTGTCTAAATTTTTCTTATCATCATTAATTGTCTTTACATTATAAAGTATAAAAGAGCATCGTTTTTGTGTTTTATAAAGTAAAGTTTTACTCTTATTTTTAAATTCTTTTCCCATATCACCTTGCTTACGCTCGGAGATATTCAAAATTTCATTTTGAATATCCTTCCAGATCCAGTACAACATACTCATAGTTCAGATTTTTTAGTGCACGAACAATCTTGTTTCTGTTTTTAATAATTAATCCGGTAAATTCAATATCACATTTAATTCCTGCAATATTTGAACCAATTCATTTGCTGGTAATTTGTGTTCATCCACAAAGTATAAAATTTTGAAAAAATTTTAACTTTTTCAAGGTAAATTATTATGTTTTTGATAAAAATTATGAGTTTATAGATGGACACCAATTCACACGCATAACATAAACAACCATGCCGGGATGTAGGTTATATCGTCTTCCTCTTTAAACAAATCCTTCGTCACAACAATTCCTTTTTTTACAGAAAATTTTTCCATAAATTTGTGTAATCCTTTAATATCGGATGGTGTTTCGCGGTAATTTACTTCTATTGGAATTATCTCATCTTTGATGCACATAATAACATCTACTTCTTCTGTTTCTATCCAATAATACTGTGTCGGGTTTATTTCGGATTCTAAATTTTTTCTATAAACCAGTGACGCTACGGCATTTTCTACCAGTTCAGGAATGTTGTTTAAATTATAATTTCTATTTACAGCATTGGCTATTCCGGTATCTACAAAAAATATTTTCCGTTGTTGTTTGAGGAAAGAGTATGGTTTACTATACACAACTAACTCCTTTACAAGATATATGTCTTCAATAAGAGATATATATTTTTTTATGGTGTTGACTCGTGATAAAATAAGTCCTCCTATTTTATTATAGCTAACGCGACTTCCAATCAAACTCGCAAGTAAATAGACCAATTCATTCAATGTTTTTGTGTCCCTTATTTCCTCTATTTCAAATATGTCTCTATGAATTGAAAGATCTTTATATTCAAGAAGCATCTGGAAGGTCTCATCTATATTTTTGGTAATGGTTGCAGGGTAACCTCCTTTATGCAGATAGTCATTAAATGCGATTTGTATTTTATGTTTAGAGGTTATCAAATTGTAATAATTTTTCTTTATCTCATTGGTCTCAAATCCAAAGGGCTTAACCGTTAATCCATACTTAACACTTAAAAACTCTCTAAAACTTAACTGTAAAAGTATTGTGTGATCAATCCGTCCGAGTAATGATTCCCCTGACCCTTTAAGCATTCTTAATGCAGATGAGCCAGATACAACAAATTTTATTTTCAGTCCGAGATCGTGCCAGTGTTTTACCTGCTCACCCCATGTGTCAAGTTTATGAACTTCATCAAGAAAAACAAAAAGAGGTGTTTCCAAATCTTCTACGGGCTTACCTATCAAATTTGAAGATAAATCCATAATCTCGTCAAGAAGATTGTCACCTAACATATTTGGATTATCACAAGATAAATAACATATATGTTTCGCATCAACGCCGTTTTCAAGAAGTTTCTGAATCAATTGATGTATTAATACAGTTTTTCCAGTTCTTCTCGGACCGATTATAGACACTATCTTCTCTCCTCCGATTTTTCTGTAAATTTCAGGCAGGATAAATCGCTCAAAATTACCTATTTTTTCTTTTTTTACTTTATTCGTTAGCCACCAATGATTTTGTATTGTTAATATTTCCTCAAGCCGTTGCCTGTTAACTTTTGTATTCATAATAAAAGATACTATAATTATTTACATATTATTAATTGTCTTTACATTATAAAGTATAAAAAAGCATCGTTTTTGTGTTTTATAAAGTAAAGTTTTACTCTTATTTTTAAATTCTTTTCCCATATCACCTTGCTTACGCTCGGAGATATTCAAAATTTCATTTTGAATATCCTTCCAGATCCAGTACAACATACTCATATTTCAGATTTTTTAGTGCACGAACAATCTTGTTTCTGTTTTTAATAATTAATCCAATACCTTCAACATTGCATTCAAGTCGTGCAATATTTTTATGGTCTCTTACCCTGATATTTATTAAATTTTTTGTTCGTTTTGATGACAGTATTCCCTTTATTAAATTTTCTGCTTTTTCAATCCGCTTAATTCGTTCTTTTGTTAATGGTTCATTACACGGAATTCTTGAAGCCAGACATGCCATTGATGGTTTTTCTGCATTAGTGAGTTTTATTTTTCCTGCTATTTCCCTGATTTCCTGTTTTGTTAGTCCTACTTCTGCAAGAGGACTTATTACACCCTCTTCTCTTAATGCCTTTATTCCAAATCTTCCCGTATCTTTCAAATCATCAGTATTTGTCCCGTCAACAATCGCTTCAATATCATACTTTTTTGAAATTTGTTTTAAAATTTCAATGTCATTCTTCTTGCAGAAATAACACCTGTCGGCAGGATTTTTAAGAAAATTTTCAAAATTTTGAGTATCTTTATTTTCTTTATCCTTTACGATTATATGACTTATCCCTATTTCTTTTGCGATCTTTTTGGCATACATTATTTCTTTTCTCGGCATTACGAAACTATCAATAGTTACTGCGAGCGCATTTTTACCTAAAATTTTGTGAGCGGCGTAAGCGACAACACTACTATCAACCCCTCCTGAAAATGCAACCACTACGTTTTTTAAATTTTTTAATAAATTTAATAAATTTTCATATTTTTTATCAATCGCATTATTTATTTGGTGTGTGTTGTTATTCTTTTTACCCATTTTAACTAAAAACTAAATCGGAGAATAATAAATTTAAGTGTATAAAATTTAAAGTGTATAAAATTTAATCGCTCATATGTTGATTTTTACTGATTAAATTATTTATTTTTGTTGTTTTGTAAAAATTTAGTTTTTTTCAT
>JAGTWP010000070.1 GCA_018260755.1 Candidatus Altarchaeum sp.
TTCAAATATTTTTTAATACCTGCGATTTTCAAACTTGTTTGAAAATACACGAACAAAGTGAGCGTAAGAAATCAAAAAATTTACCTGTGATTTTTGGGGTGGTTGAATAGTTACAAATTTTTTTAAATTTCCCCTTTTTTGATTACTTCTTTCCCCTGTGCCTTCGGAATAATTTCAAGCTTTCCGTTAAATTTTTTTTGCGTTTCCTTTCCGTCAAAGAATCTGTCCAAAAAAACAGCCAATGCGGCAACCTCGCTGTGCGGCTGATTTCCAATTCCGACATTGTAATCTGTAAGAAAATACACTTCACTATCAACTTTTTGACCGCCGACAATTATAAGTAAATTTTTTTCTTTGGATTTATCTGAAATTTCTTTTAAGACATCATTTACATTTAGTCCGTACATAGTCAAATGAACCCTAACACCATTAAAATTTTTTATAAATTTTTTATAGTCCTCGGTAAAATTTACCTTAAAATTTCCTCCCCAGTCATTTGTAATCCGCTTAACGCTGTCCTCTACTCTTTCATCCCGGACATCAAAAACAACTTCATCCGCTCCTAATGCACGGGCAGTTAAGCAAATATGCGTTGAAATTCGTTTGTCTCTTTCAAAACGATGCCCGAGTCGCAAAACCGTAATCATTTTATAACTGAAAATTTGAAAATGTTTTAAATTATGATTAAAAAATTAACTTAAATTTCTTAATTATGTTATTGTAAATTTTATTGTAAATTTTATTGTAAATTTTATTGTAAATTTTAAAGATGCACATCCTCGCATTAACATTTGAATACCCTCCTGCACAAACAGGCGGATTAGGAAAAATTGTCCAAGACATATACAAAGAGATATGGAAAAATTTTGGAAACGCAGATGAGAAAATTTATGTAAGTTTAGCGATGCCATCTCAGGGATTGCAGAACGGATATAAAAATATCTCTATTGTAAAGAAAGAGACCGACTTTGATGTTGAATTGGGTGACAGAAAACAGCACATTGAAGTAAAATTGGCTTCTGATTCCGCAAATCCGAATCTTCCTATTCATCTGATATGCGGAGCGGAACTGGATGACAGGCGATGTTATGTGTCTCTTACTCAAAAAATTGCATTATTTTCAAGAGCAATTCCGATGTTTATTGACCATTTATTCTGGAATCATTACGATGTTGATTTAATTCACATCCACGATTGGCATTGTGTTCCCGCAGGAGTTATGGGAAAATTAAAGTACGCAAAGCAGGGAAAGAAAATACCAATGCTTTACACAATACACCGCATCGGAGAAAAAGAATGTGTTTATGATGTCCATTTTCTGGACTGGCTCAAATTTTACGAATATGACAACATAAGTAAGATGGCTTATGTTTCCGGTTTCGGCTGGGGGAAGTTTTCAATTGAAGCATTAGGATATTATTATGCGGATAAAGTAAATACTGTCAGCAGGAGTTATATATATGATGCATTAAATTTTATGAGTAAATTTCCTCAAAATCAGGATAACATAAAAAACAAGACCACCTACATTTTTAACGGCATTGAAAAATTTCATAATTTTAATGTCGGTGAAAAGAAAACAGAGAGAAAAAATTTTCTTAATAAAAACAATTTAAGCAACGGCATCCTTATTTCCTTTGTCGGGAGATTTGACAGAAGACAGGGAAAACCCGGTGCATTATTGAACGCAATAGAGAAATTTTTTGAGAAAAGCGATTCAATAACAAAAGATATAAGATTTATTATAAAATATTCCGGCGGGGATGAAAGTTTGCTGAATTATGCGAACTATCTGCAATCTAATTTTCCAAAAAATGTGAAAATTTTAAAGGGATGGATTGAGCTGGAAAATTTATACAAAGCAAGCGATATATTTGTCAATGTTCCGTATTTTGAGCCGTTCGGTTTGACAACATTAGAGGCAATGGACAGCGGAGCAATTGTTATCGGAACAGAGGTGGGGGGAATTAGGGATATGCTCAACGACTTTTACTGGAAATGGGATTTTGCAGACGGAATGAAAAACAACAATGTTACGGGGTTTTTTACATTGAATGACGCAACTGCTTTGTCAAATAAAATTTTAGAGGTCTGTATTCTGGTTAAGTCTGGAGAAATTCTAAGTGATTTCGGTGCGCATTCGGAGCAATATAAAAAATTTATGGATTCAATTCCGACAGAATGCGACAAATTAAAGGAAGAAATTTTAAAAGAGCCGTTTTTAGCAGGTATGATGATGCACAATTCAATAGCGAGAGCGAGGAAATTTTCTATTGAAGAGACAGCAAAAAATTATGTTGAAATTTATAAAAAGTTAAAATAAGAAAAAGTAAGAAAAAGTTAAATTGTCTCAAAGAAACTTTTTAATTATTTGTGTCAAAAGTAAGTTTATATATCAAAATAAAAATTTAACAAAAAGGACACAAAAATAATAAAATTATGATTGGGAGGAATGGATCAAAAACAACTCAATGAAGTTATAGAAAACGGTGAAACCGAGGAAGTAGAATTCAAGAAATCAACCGCTCAATTAGAAAAGGGCTTGAGAGCGATCTGCGCTTTTTTGAACTACCGGGGCGGAGCAGTATATTTTGGAATTGACAAGGGAAAGTTTGTCGGACAGCAGGTTTCTGATCAGACAGTAAAATCAATATCCCAAAAAATCAGACAGAGGATAAAACCTGAAGTAACTCCGGAAATTACGGTTCCGGGAGCGGGCAAAGAGAAGGTTATAAAAGTTACAGTAAAGGAAGGACTGAATAAAATATATTATCTGGATGGAGTTGCTTACAAAAGAGTTGGAACAGAAAATATTGTGATGCCTCCTGAAGAAATCGAGAGAATTATTTTGGAAAGGCGAAAAATTACTTTGGACTCTGAAATTTGTGAAGGAGCAAGTTTGAAAGATATTGATAAGGAAAAAGTAAAATGGTTTTTGAGAAAGGCAAAATATGAGAGAAATTTTGATGTTGATCCGGAGATTCCCATAAAAGAGGTGTTAGAAAAACTTGAGTTAATGAAAAATGAAAAACTAACAAATGCATCCGTTTTGTTATTTGGAAAGAAACCGCAGAGGTTCTTTTTACAGGCAGAAACAAGATGCGCCAGATTCAAAGGAACAGAGCCGCTGGAGTTTATTGATATGAAGGTTTTTAAAGGGAATGTTATTAGTCAAAGAGATGACGCAGTTGAATTTGTGAAAGAGCACATCAAACTACACGCAAAAATTGTTGGGACAGAAAGAGTGGAGACATGGGAATATCCGATTGAAGCAATAAGGGAAGGAATATCAAACGCAATTTGCCATAGGGATTATGAAATACATAGCAATGTTCAGGTAAGAATCTTTGACGATAGGATTGAAGTATGGAATCCGGGGACCTTGTTGAAAGGGCTGACGATAGAGAAATTGAAAGGAAAGCACGAATCCATATTAAGAAACCCGATGATAGGCAAGTGCTTTTTTCTCATCAAATTTATAGAGCAATGGGGCACAGGCACAAATAGAATAATCAGGGAAACATTAAATTATGGGCTCCCCGAGCCAATTTTTGAAGATACGAAAACAAGTTTTGTTCTCACTTTTAGAAAATATAGGATTTCGGACGAGTTGCTCAAAACATTGAATGAAAGACAACAAAAATCTATTGAACATATAAAAGAAAAAGGAGCGATAACAACAGCAGAATATCAATCAATAAACGATATCGGCAAGGTTTATTCGGTAAAAGAGTTAAATGAAATGGTTGCCGCAGGAATAATATATAGAACCGGTAAAGGCCGCAGTGTTAAATATGTATTGAAGTGAACGATAAGTGAACGATAAGTGAACGATTAGTAAAATTTGCGTGAATTTCGAGTACAGAAAGCACATCTGTAAACGGAAACTTCGCAGAAACAAATTATTGATAGCTGAGAAATGACACACTTTTTTGCAGAAAGCAGAGAAATTTTAGAAACGAGATGTGCTTTTGTGAACACTCCGCAGAAAATCAGAGAACATTTTGACCCGGTTGGCAGAGCCAATCACAAATTATCCGCAAGCAAGATAATGAAGATAGTAAGGGGTTCCAGAGAGGAAGTAGACACTGCAAACTGCGAAGGCGCAATATGGGGAAAGTGATGCATAATTCAATGAAAAGAGGATGGAAATTTTCTATTGAATAGACAGCAAAAAATTATGTTGAAATTTATAAAAAGTTAAAATAAGAAAAAGTAAGAAAAAGTTAAATTGTCTCAAAGAAACTTTTTAATTATTTGTGTCAAAAGTAAATTTATATATCAAAATAATTTATTAAAATTTAAAATAAATCTGAATAAATAGACATGTTGCAAAATAACTTTTTTACATTTAAATTTTATTATTTTTCACCTTTAAAATTTTTAATTTGCAACAACTCTAATAAAGTAATATTATGGAAACCACCACTATTTTATTAACATGTCCTGACAGCAAAGGCATCGTTGCAAGTGTTACCGATTTCGTCTATAAAAACGATGGAAATATCCTGCACGCGGACCAGCATATTGACGATAAAAGTAAAACATTATTCATGCGGATTGAATTTGATCCAGCAAATTTTAAGATTGAAAAAGAAAGAATAAGAAATAAATTTAACGAAATTGCTGTCCTGTTTGATATGAATTATTCTGTAAAATTTTCCTCCGAAATACAGAATGTGGCAATTTTTGCCGGAAAGGAGGAACATTGTTTATTCGACATACTTCTGAAACAAAAAGCAGGTGAATTAAAATGCAATATTCCTTTGATAATAAGCAACCATCCGGATATGGAAAATATTGCGAAATTTTTTGGATGTAAATATTTTGTAATAGAAAAGACTCCCGAAAATAAAATTTCACAGGAGGTAAAGGAAAGGGAATTATTGAGAAAATTTAAAATTGATACAATAGTTTTGGCAAAATATATGCAGATTTTGAGTAAAAATTTTATTGAAAGTTATCCGGACAGAATAATAAATGTTCATCATTCGTTTTTACCTGCATTTAAAGGTGCAAAGCCGTATTTACAGGCATATGAGGCAGGAGTAAAGTTAATCGGAGCGACCGCACATTATGTCACGGAAGAATTAGATAACGGTTCCATAATTGAACAGGAAGTTGTAAGGGTTAGCCACAAGGACACATTGTCGGATTTTATTGAAAAAGGGAAGAATGTTGAAAAAATAGTTTTGGCAAGGGCATTAAAAGCACATTTGGAGAATAAAATTTTAGTTTATGGAAATAAGACGGTTGTTTTTGATTAAAATTTTTGGCATGTGTTGTTTTTGATTAAAATTTTTGGCATGTGTTGTTTTTGATTAAAATTTTTTGGCATGTGTTGTTTTTGATTAAATTTGTGTGTTTTTGATTAGGAGTTAAATTAATAAGCAAATTTTTAAATTTTTCAGGTTATAAATTTTATAATTTTTCAAATGAAAAAAATTAGAGGTGCACTATCTGGAACACGAATCATAAGCAGAGACAAAAGCATTGAAAAATACATCTTTCTGGGAGATGAGGCAAAAAAATTAGGTGGATTTTCAGTAATTGAGGGATTATATTTGGTTGAAAAAGGTATTTTAGAGGTCTATGATAAAGACAGGAATGTAAATTTTGAAGAATTATTAGAAAAGGGAATGAAATTAACTAATGATGAAAATTTTTACATAAAATATGTGGTTTTCAGGGATTTGATGAACAGAGGATATATGCTGGCAACAGGAATCAAATTCGGTGTTGATTTCAGGGCGTATGACAAAAAGGACAACAAAGAAGGCATAAAATCCGAAAAAACAGGTGAAATAGATATTGAAAAGATAGGACAAAAACAAAACAATGTGCGGCAAATCAGGCTCCATTCAAAATTTCTTATTAAGGTTGTGCCTGAGGAATATATTTCTTCTTTTCCGGGAATAGCAGGGGATGTCCGGCTGGCAAGAGCGGTAAATAAAAATTTAGTTTATGCTGTTGTTGATAAGGATAGCGACATTCTCTATTATGGAATTGATATGGCAAAAATTTAAAAATTCTATGGGATAAATAATCTTGTCAAAAACAGAATTGTCACATTATAATTTTAAGCCGTAACTTTGCTGATTTTAAGTAATTGGTACTCCTACACTCTCAATAACTT